>JBJXGF010000200.1:0-6532 GCA_046153015.1 Acidimicrobiales bacterium
GACGCTGCTGGCCTTCGGCGGCGCCAACCGCACCTCGGTCGTGAGCGGGCCCCTCGGTGAGCCGGTGCGGGCCGGCTGGCGGCTCGACCGCGGGACCGCCGTGGTGGAGATGGCCGAGGCGTCCGGCCTGCTGCTGGCGGGCGGCGCGGAGGGCAACGACCCGATCTCGGCCTCCACGTACGGCGCCGGCGAGCTGATCGCCGAGGCCATCGAGGCCGGCGCCCGGCGCGTGGTGGTGGGCGTGGGCGGCTCGGCCACCACCGACGGCGGGCTCGGAGCCCTGCGCGCGCTCTATCCGCTGCAGCGCCTCCGCGGCGTCGAGCTCGTGGTCGCGTGCGATGTGCGCACCCGCTTCCTCGACGCCGCCGAGGTGTTCGGCCCGCAGAAGGGCGCCACGCCGGCGCAGGTGGAGCTGCTCCGCCGGCGGCTGGAGCGTCTTGCCCAGGTGTACCTGGAGGAGCACGGCGTCGACGTGCGGGAGCTGCCCGGCTCGGGCGCGGCCGGCGGGCTCGCCGGGGCGCTGGCCGCGGTGGGCGCCACGTTGGCCTCGGGCTTCGAGGTGATCGCCGACGAGGTCCACCTCTACGAGCGCATCGAAGCGGCCGACCTGGTCTTCACCGGCGAGGGCTTCGTCGATCTGCAGAGCTTCGAGGGCAAGGTGGTCGGCGGGGTGGTGGAGCTGGGGCGGGAGGCCGGGGTTCCGGTCTACGTGGTGGCTGGGCAGGTGTACGACGGCGTGGAGGACCGCCTGGAGGTGTGCTCGCTCGTGGCCCGCTACGGCGAGGAGCGGGCTCATTGCGACACGCTGTCCTGCGTGGAGGAGCTGGTGGCCGAGCGCCTGCGGCGCTTCGCCTGAGCGGTTTCAGCGCCGGCGGGACGCCAGGCGGCGGATGAGCGCCACTGCGACGGCGCCGAGCACGACCACCAGCGCGAGCTGGAAGGCGATGCCGAGCAGGAACCGCAGGATGCGCAGCACCACGAGGCCCACGAGGATCACACCCAGCAGGTAGACCCACCACGGCAGCGCCAGCCGCGGCCGATCGGCGTCGTTCACCGGCCCGATGCTAGGCGAGTTGATATCGCCGGCCAGACATGGTTTATTAGCAGTCGCACATTGCGAGTGCTAACCGCTCACCCCCGAGCAGAACCCCAACGCCGCGCCGGGCGAAACGGCATCCCCGGCGCGCATCGGTCTGAAGCATCAACCGGAGGACTAGCTGCCCATGGCGAAGATGATTGCGTTCGACGAGCAGGCCCGTCGGGCGCTCGAGGCCGGCATGAACCAGCTGGCCGACGCAGTGCGCGTCACGCTCGGCCCCAAGGGCCGCAACGTAGTGCTGGACAAGAAGTGGGGCGCCCCCACCATCACCAACGACGGCGTGTCGATCGCCAAGGAGATCGAGCTCGAGGACCCGTGGGAGAAGGTCGGCGCCGAGCTGGTGAAAGAGGTCGCGAAGAAAACCGACGACGTCGCCGGCGACGGCACCACCACCGCCACCGTGCTCGCGTGGTCGATGGTGCGTGAAGGCCTGCGGAACGTGGCCGCCGGGGCCAACCCGATGGTGCTGAAGAAGGGCATCGAGAAGGCGGTCGAAACCGCCGTCGCCTCGATCGGCGAGCTGTCGGTCCCCGTCGAGGGCAAGAACCAGATCTCCGACGTGGCCGCCATCTCGGCGGCCGACAAGGAGATCGGCGACATGATCGCCGAGGCGATCGACAAGGTCGGCAAGGACGGCGTGATCACCGTCGAGGAGAGCCAGACCTTCGGCATGGAGATGGAGTTCGTCGAGGGCATGCGCTTCGACAAGGGCTACATCTCGCCGTACTTCGTGACCGACCAGGATCGCATGGAGTCCGTGCTCAACGACCCCTACATCCTGTACTTCGGCTCCAAGGTGAGCTCGGCCCGCGACCTGCTGCCCGTGCTCGAGAAGGTCATGCAGGCGGGCAAGCCGCTCGTGATCGTGGCCGAGGACGTGGACGGCGAGGCCCTGGCCACGCTGGTGGTCAACAAGATCCGAGGCACGTTCTCCTCGGTGGCGGTCAAGGCCCCCGGCTTCGGTGATCGCCGCAAGGCGATGCTGCAGGACATGGCCATCCTCACTGGCGGCCAGGTCATCACCGAAGAGGTGGGGCTCAAGCTCGAGAACACCACGCTCGACCTGCTCGGCCGGGCCCGCAAGGTGGTGGTCAGCAAGGACGAGACCACCATCGTCGAGGGCGCCGGCTCGAAGGACGACGTGAACGGGCGGATCAGCCAGATCAAGTCCGAGATCGAGAAGACCGACTCCGACTACGACCGTGAGAAGCTCCAGGAGCGCCTGGCCAAGCTGGCCGGCGGCGTGGCCGTGCTCAAGGTGGGCGCCGCCACCGAGGTGGAGCTGAAGGAGAAGAAGCACCGCATCGAGGACGCCGTCAGCACCACCAAGGCGGCCATCGAGGAAGGCGTGGTGGCCGGCGGCGGGGTGACCCTGCTGCGCACCCAGGCAAAGGTGCTGAGCCTCGCCGAGACCCTCGAGCACGACGAGGCCACCGGCGCCCGCATCGTGGCCAAGGCGCTGGAGGAGCCGCTGAAGCAGATCGCGGTGAACGCCGGCCAGGAGGGCGGCGTGGTCGTGGAGAAGGTGCGCCAGATGAAGGGCAGCGAGGGCTACAACGCCGCCACCGGCGAGTACGAGGACCTCGTGGGCCGCGGCATCATCGACGCCGCCAAGGTGACCCGCTCGGCGCTGCAGAACGCGGCCAGCATCGCGGCGCTGTTCCTCACCACCGAGGCGGTCATCACCGACGCCCCGGAGAAGAAGGGGGCGCCGATGCCCGGCGGCGGCGGCATGGGGATGGACGACTTCTAGCCGTCGAGCGCACGCCGCGCGCTCACCGCGCGAACCGATCGAGCGAGCAAGGGGCGCCCTGCGGGGCGCCCCTTGGCGCGTGCCGACCGCGGCGCCGTCGGGCTCCGGGCGCCGTCTAGGGTGGCGCGGGACCCAGGAGGAGCATGGCTGCAGTGGATCTGAGCTCGTCGCCGGCCGAGGTGGCCTCCGGCGCCGTCAGCCGGCCCAGCCTGCGTTTCGACCGCGTGGCCAAGACGTTCCCCGACGGGACCGAGGCCCTCGCCGAGGTGTCCTTCACGGTGCGCCGAGGCGAGTTCGTGACCATCGTCGGTCCGTCGGGCTGCGGCAAGTCCACCGTGCTGAAGCTGGCCACCGGCCTCCTGCCGGCGAGCGGGGGCGAGATCGAGCTGGCCGACGACAACGTCGGCTACGTGTTCCAGGACCCGACGCTGTTGCCGTGGCGGACGGTGCAGCGCAACGTGGAGCTGCTGGGCGAGCTGCACGGGCTGGCCCGGGGCGAGCGGCGTCGCCTCGCCGCCGCCGCCATCGAGCTGGTCGGGCTCACCGGCTTCGAGCGCCACCATCCGCGCCGGCTCTCGGGGGGGATGCGCATGCGGGTGTCGCTGGCCCGTTCGCTGACGCTCGATCCGCGGCTGTTCCTCTTCGACGAGCCCTTCGGCGCCGTCGACGAGATCACACGCGAGCGCCTGCAGGACGAGGTGCTGCGGCTGTTCCTCACGCGCCGCTTCGGGGGGCTCTTCATCACCCACTCGATCAACGAGGCCGTGTACCTCTCCACCCGTGTGCTGGTGATGTCGGCCCGTCCGGGGCGCATCATCTCCGAGCACCCGGTGCCCTTCGGCTACCCCCGCCCGGCGGACCTTCGCTTCGACCCCGCGTTCGCTCGGCTCACCGGCGAGGTCTCGGCGGCGCTGAGGGAGGGCCACGCGTGATCCCAAGCGCCGTGGAGGCGCAGCCCGCTCGGGCGCCGGCGCCCGCCGCCGAGGCGGCCGAGCGCTCCCGGCGCCGTGAGAGCCTGGCGATGCTGGTGGGCCCGCCGGCGGTGGTGTTCGCGGCGTTCATCGGCTTGTGGTGTCTCGCCTCCCGCGTGCTGATCACCCGCGACGACGCCCGGGGCGACTTCCTCCTGCCGATGCCCAACCGGGTGTGGAGCCGGGCCTTCGCCGACACCGAGCGGCTGAGGGAGATCCTCGGCGGCCTGCGGTACACGGCGGTGGTCGCCCTCGCCGGGTTCGGCCTGGTGGTGCTGATCGGGGTGGCGGTGGCGGTGCTGATGAGCCAGTCGAGGCTGGCCGAACGCGCCCTCTACCCGTACCTGGTGCTGATCCAGACCATCCCGATCATCGCGCTGGTGCCGCTCATCGGCTTGGCGCTGTCCTACAGCTTCCGGGCCCGCTTGCTGGTGGCGGTGCTGCTCGGCTTTTTCCCGATCGTGGCCAACACGCTCTTCGGCCTGCGCTCGGTCGACCGGGCTCACCACGACCTGTTCACCCTCCACGGCGCGAGCCGGCTCACCCGGCTGCGCAAGCTCATGCTTCCCTCGGCGCTGCCGGCGCTTTTCACGGGCATGCGCATCGCCTCGGGACTGGTCGTGATCGGCTCCATCGTGTCGGACTTCTTCTTCAAGCAGGGCGACAAGGGCCTCGGCCAACTGCTCGAGATCTACCGGGCGAACCTCCAGACCGAGATGCTGATCGGCGCCATCGTGTGGTCGTCGCTGCTCGCCATTGCGTTGTTCACGGGGATCGGTCTGCTCCGACGGATCGTGATAGGCAAGTGGCACGAATCGGCGCGCGAGCTCCGCTGAGTTGCGTCGCCGGCTTCGGTGCACGAATCCGAGCGTGAGGTCCGATCGGCAAGGAGTAGGGATGAGCTGCGTCCGCAAGAGAGCCCGGCTGGCGGCGGCCTGCATGACGCTGGCGGCCCTCGCCGGCGCCTGCGGGAGCGACGCCGAGGACGGCGCGTCGGCGGGCGGGGCGGCGGTCGGCACGGCCGACGCCGGCGCCGGCGGGGTCGGCTGCCCCGACACGATCGTGATCCAGGCCGACTGGTTCCCCGAGCCCGAGCACGGCGCCTCGTACCAGCTCATCGGGCCCAACGGCGAGCGCGACGCCAAGAAGGGCTGGTACACCGGGCCGCTGGCGCCCAAGTATGCGAAGGCTTTCGGCGACAAGGCGCCCAAGATCCAGGTCCGCTCCGGCGGGCCCTACCTCGGCAACGAGATCCAGAGCAGCATCCTCTACAAGGACACGGCGATCACGCTGGCCTACATCTCCAACGACGCGGCGGTGCAGTTCTCCGGCCGGCTCCCCTCGCTGTCGGTGGTGGCGCCGCTCGAGAAGAACCCGCAGATCGTGATGTGGGATCGAACGCAATACGACTTCAAGACCGCCGCCGATATCGGCCGGTCCGACGCGAAGATTCTCGTCTTCACCGACCAAACCGCGTTCGTGAAGTACTTCGTCGGGCGGGGCGACTGGCGCAAGGATCAGATCGACCCGTCGTACAAGGGCGCCCCCGACCGCTTCGTGTCCGAGCGCGGGATCGTCCAGCAGGGCTTCGTCACGAAAGAGGTCTACGACTACGAGAACGAGATCGCCCAGTGGCGCAAGCCGGTCGGCTACCTGCTGCTGGCCGACCAGGGATTCGAGATCTACAGCCAGGCGCTGGCGATCAGGAAGGACGACAAGGCCAAGCTCGACGGCTGCATGAAGGCGTTCGTGCCCGCCTATCAGCAGGCCCAGGTGGACTACATCAAGGCGCCCGACGCGGTGAACGAGATGCTGTTGAGCTACGTGTCCGACCTCAAGTCGTTCTGGCTGTTGAGCCCGGAGGGCATGAAGGCGTCGGTGGAGAAGATGCTGTCGTTGGGGCTCGTGGCCAACGGGCCGGACCGGACGCTCGGCAACTTCGACGAGGCCCGCGTGCAGCGTGTTATCGATTCGTTGCTGCCGATCTACCGCAACGACCGGCTCGACACGTTCAAAGCTGATGTGAAGGTGTCCGACATCGTGACCAACGAGTACATCGACACCTCGATCGGCCTGTAGCCGCCAGCGCCCGCAAAGGCGGCCTGGCCGGGGCAGACGCGCCGGGGCCGGCGGCGCGGCCGGCCCCTGGCCGCCGGCCCGCTCGGGGTGATTCTCCCTAATCGTGCACGGCGCATGTCCTCGCGGGCAGAAGTTTGCGAAACTGTTGCGATGGAGCTCGATGCGATCGTCGTGGGCGGCGGTCACAACGGCCTGATCTGCGCCGCCTACCTGGCCCGGGCCGGCGCCGCCGTCGCCGTGCTCGAGGCGCGCCCGGTGCTCGGCGGAGCGCCGGCGCAGGACGAGGTGGGCGCGGCGGTCGACCTCCACGGCGGGGATCAGCTCGCCGTGCGCTCGGCTGCGCTGATCGAGGAGCTGGACCTCGCCCGCCACGGGCTGCGGTTCCTCGACGGGGCGCCGGCGCTGATCGCCCTCGGCGCCGGGGAGACGGCGCCGTCCCGCCCGCTCGTGCTGTTCCACGACCTCGACCGCACGCTGGACGGCCTGGCGCGCACCCATCCCGACCAGGTGGACGGGTACCTTCGCGTCGTCCGCACCGCCCGTCCCGCCGCTCGCCTGGCCCTGGCGCTGGCCGAGGAGCCGCCCGGCGCCTTCGGCGCGCTGCGCCAGGCGGCGCGGCGAGGCGGCGCC
>JBJXGF010000208.1:0-4183 GCA_046153015.1 Acidimicrobiales bacterium
GACGCTGAACCCGCCCGCCGCCCGCCACATCGCCAGTCGACGCTCGCGACGAATCGGTATCGATTCGGTGCGATGCAGTCGGCGGGGGGTGGGGCTGGTGGTTTCGGTGGACGGTCGCGACGAATCGGTATCGATTCGGTGCGATGGAGTCGGCGGGGGGTGGGGCTGGTGGTTTCGGTGGGCGCTCGCAACGAATCGTTGTCGATTCGGTGCGCCGCAGTTGGGGGTGGGGTGGGACCGCGGCCTCGGTGGGCGCTCGCGACGAATCGGTATCGATTCGGTGCGATGCAGTCGGCGGGGTCAGCGGGCGACGTCGAGGTTGTCGTAGCTGTAGAACGCGGCGGGGTCGAGGACCTGGGCGGGGGTGAGCGACGCGCCGAGCAGGGCGACCATCGGGTCGTTGAGGTTGTGCCCGGCGACCGACCCGCCGGCGGCCGTGCCGTCGGGGACGTAGCGCCGCCCACGCGCGCTCATCCACGCCTCCCAGACGCGGTCGACGTTGCAGTGGTTCAGGTAGAAGACCGGGTCGTTGGGCGAGGTTCCCGGCGACATGTCGCCGCCCACCCACACGTGCACCCGGTTGTGCAGGCCGGGCCCGACCGGCCGCCAGCCTTCGAGCCGGTTGCGCAGCCCGGCCGAGCCGTCCGGCGCCGACGAGTCGATGTCGAAGGGCGCCAGGTCGTAGGCGTTCTCCCGTAGGCACGCCGCCACGTCCCGCTTGGCGGGAAGCGTCGGCGCATCGGGGTCGACCCCGGCCGCTCGCTCGATGGGTCTCGGTGCGTGCACCTCGAGGAACCGGCCGATTCCGGCGTCGAAGCGCTGCGTCACCCGGACGCGCAGCGCGCCGATGGCGCCGGTGGTGACCGCGCCCCGGTTCACCCCGAGCCGGGTCGAGGTCCACAGCGTCGACCCCACCGCCCGGTCACGGGCCCAGTCCCAGTACGGCAGTCCGAAGTCGTCGCGGTCGAGGACGCGTTGCAGGTCCTGCTCCAGGCGCAGCAGGAACATCCGGTGCCAGGGCAGAAAGACCGGCCCCCCGTGGGCGCGGTTCGAGCCCCGACCGGCCGTCGGCAGGTTCATCGTGACGTAATGCCACAGGACGTACAGATCCCACCTCGACAGCTCGCGTGCCGGGTCGTCGGTGCGCAGCTGCCACCCGGGGACCGAGGAGCGCAGCGCGGCGTCGGCCTGGCGGGCGGTGACGCCGGTGAGCTCCTGGCTCAGCAGCACGCAGCCGCGCACGTAGTCGGCCCGGTCGGCCGGGGCCCGCTGGACGTCTCGCCTGATGCCCATCGCTCAGGCCCCGCCATGCCCGTGGGCCCCGTGGCCGTGGGCCCCGTGGTCGTCGTGGTCGGCGTCGTCCGGGCGCTCGTCGGCGGCGCCGATCGGGGGCGGGGGCGGCGTGTCGCTCAACCGCTCGACGATGCGGCGCACCAGATCCACCGCCGACGGCGTCGAGTACTGCGGAAGCCCGTGGTAGTGGACGGCGCCGTTGTCGGCGACATGGATGTGGTCGGGGAACTCCACCCCGTCGATGATGATGCGATAGTGCGTCTCGATCTCGACCGTGTGCCCGTTGTGGGTGAAGCGCCGCACCGAGCTGCTCGGGTCGGCCTCGGTGACGAGGCCCTCGTTCACGTCGTAGCCGTCCTGGCCGAGGTTGATGGGAACTCGATCGCCGGCCATGCGCCGCCTCCTCATGCTGTCGCCTACGCCTCGCTCGCATAGAAGCAGAAGCAGATTGCGTCTCGGCGATACCACCAGCGGGTCCGGCGCAGCCGCCGACAGCGGCGGAGGGCTCAGGGTGCGGGCGGGCGCCGGCGGGTCGCCTGCTCGTGGGCCCGGGCCAGGCGGGCCGCCGCCTCGGCCAGCTGCGCCGGCGGGTTGGTGGCGAAGCTCAGCCGCACCGCGCCGCGGTCGGGCGGCCCGGTGAAGAACTCGGCGCCGGGCACGAAGGCCACGTGGCGCTCGAGGGCCGCCCGCAGGACCTCCGCAGCGTCGGCGCCGTCGGTGAAGCGGCCCCACAGGAACATTCCCCCGAGCGGGCGGTTGAGGGCCAGCGAGTCGCCGAAGCGCTCGGCCAACGCGCCGGCCAGCGCCCCGGCCCGCTGCGCATACACGCTGCGCAAGCGCACGAGGTGGTCGGACCACCAGTGCTCGTCGGTCACCAGCGCCGCCACCAGCGCCTGGCTGAACGTGCCCGCCTGCAGGTCGGCGGCCTGCTTCAGCCTCACCATGGGAGCGTGCAACGCGTCGGGCAGCACCGCCCAGCCGACCCGCAGGCCGGGGGCGACCGTCTTCGAGAACGAGCCCAGCGTCACCGCCCACTCCGTCGCCCGGCGGATGGGCGGCGGTGGCGGCGCCTCGAACCAGAGCTCGGCGTACGGGTCGTCTTCGATCACCACGAATCCGTAGCGGTCGGCCAGCTCGCCGAGGGTGCGGCGACGCTCGGCCGACAGCGTGACGCCCGTCGGGTTCTGGTGCGTGGCCACCGTGTACAGCGCGACCGGCCGCAAGCCACCGGCCAGGGCCTCGGCCAACGCCTCGACGTCGAGACCCTCGGCGTCGACCGGGAACGGCCTGAGCGAGGCGCCGGCCGCCCGCAGGGCCTGCAGCGCGCCGAGATAGCCCGGCTCCTCGACCGCCACCACGGCGCCGGGTGCGCACAGCGTCCGGATCAGCAGGTCGAGCGCCTGCTGGCTGCCCGAGGTCACGAGCACCCGGTCGGGGTCGACCTCGCGCCCCGAGCGGGCGGCCTCGTACCGGGCGATCCACGCCCGCAGGAGGGGATGGCCCTCGGTGGTGGCGTACTGCAGCGCCGCGGCCGGGTCGCCGGCGAGGAGGCGGGCGGCGGCGGCGCTGACCGCGTCGGCGGGGAACGTGTCGGCCGCGGGCAGCCCGCCCGCCAACGACAGCACACCCGGGGCCTGGGTGAGGGCCAGCAGGTCGCGAATCGCCGACGAGCGGAGGTCCGCGATCAGCGGGTTCAGTGCGGCCGGCCCCTCCTGAGGGCCCAACTTGGTCGGCATCGGCGTTCCTCACCACGATCGGATCCGGCTCTGGCCCGGTCAGTATGCAGCCGCGCCGGGCCGCCGGCCCGGTCAGCGGGCGACGGCCAAGGCGCCGTACTTGGCGTCCACCCCCTTGATGTGGGCCAGCAGCCAGAAGCGCAGGAAGTCGAAGAACGCCTCGCCCAGGCCGCCGCCGCGGGACAGCTCGGCCTGGAAGCCGGCCAGCTTGGACAGCAGCCGCTCGTGGAGCACCTTGTGCATGGCCAGCTCCTCGTAGGCGACCGTCGTCATGTGGGCCTCTTCGGCGCGGAAGTGCTCGACGGTCACCGCGTACAGCTGCTCGAGCGTGCGGGTCACGAGCGGGGCGGCGGCGCCGCCGGCGATCTGGTCGTGCAGCGCGTTCATCCGCTCGATGATCGCCACGTGACCGGCGTTCATGGCGGGCACGTGCACGTCGAGCTCCTGGGTCCAGGTGAAGAAGGTCATCGCTGCTCCTCGGGCTGGGGCTGGGGGTTGCCCGCTCGGGATCGGCGCGTCGCCCACGCCCGCGCAGGGCCGTTGGACCCTTTCTCCGCCGAGCGAGCCCGGTGGAAATGCTGCGGTTCTGTTGCTACCGTAACGTTGTTGTCATTAAACGGCGGGCGAGAGAGGCGGGATCCATGACGCGGCGCGGTTCCTCACACCTGGCGGGAGCGCGGCGCGCCGGCCTGGCGGCGGCTGCGCTGGCGGCGGCCGGCGCCCCGGCGCTCTGGGGCCCAGGGGCGGGCGCTCAGGCGCAGCCCCTGCCCTGTCCCGCCCCGATCGGCCCTGTGCGGGCGGGCGACTCCTTCGAGGTGCCCACCGCCGGCCTCGTGGCCGGCACCAGCCTGAGGGTGACCGGCGATGGTGTGGACCTCACGCTGATGGTCCCCCCCGACGCCGCGCCGCTCCAGGCGGCGATCCCTCGCGACCTGCCCGCCGGCGAGCACGCCATCGTCGCCACCGGCGCCGTCCCCGGCGGCGGCTCGGTGTCGGTCGCCTGCACGGTGCGGGTGGTGTCGGCCCTCGACGCGTCGGCGCCGCCGGCCGCCCAGGTGGTCGAGCAGGCGCTGGCCGCCGCCGCCGGCGTCCCCGCCGCCGCCGCCCGCCGCCGCCCCGCCGGCGGCGACGACCGGCCAGTACGACTTCGGTAC
>JBJXGF010000209.1:0-3454 GCA_046153015.1 Acidimicrobiales bacterium
CGGCGGCCGAGCCCGGGCAGATCCTGTGCTCGGAGCTGGTGCGCCTGCTGGCCCGAGGCCGGGGCGGGCACGGGTTCGACAGCATCGGCTTCCTGGAGCTGAAGGGCCTGCCCGAGCCGCTGGCCGCCTGCTCGGTGAGCTGGGCGCCGGCGGCAGGGCTTCCCGGCCTCGAGCGGGCGCTGCCGGCCGAGCTGGCGGCGTCTGGCCGCGCCTTCGTGGGCCGTGAGGCGGAGCTGACCGCCGCCGCCGAGGCGCTCGCCGGCGAGGGTCTGCGCGTCTGCTGGCTGTTGGGTGAGCCGGGCATCGGCAAGACGCGGCTCGCCGCCGAGCTGGCGGCGCGCGCCCATGCCGACGGCGCCATGGTGCTGTTCGGACGCTGCTCCTCGGAGCTGAACGTGCCCTACCAACCCTTCGTGGAGGCGCTCGACGCGTTCATGCAACGCTGTCCGGACGACCGCCTGGCGGGGCTGCTCGGCGGCGACGCCGGACGGCTGGCATGGCTCAACGCCGATCTCGCCAGCCGGCTCGGCGCGCAGACCGCCCCCGCCCGCAGCGCCAGCCCCGACGTGGACCGGTACCGTCTGTTCGAGGCCGTGCGGGCCTGGCTCGTCGCCGCCTCGGCGGAGCAGCGGCTGGTGCTGGTGCTGGACGACCTCCACTGGGCGGCGGCGCCCACCTTGGCGCTGGTGCGCCATCTCGCCGAGCGGCCCGAGGGGCTGGCGGTGTCCTTCGTGGCCACCGCGCGCGACACCACGCCCGACGCCAACGCCGCGCTCGGCTCGCTCGTGGACGACCTCGACCGGCGGGGGGCGGTGGCCGTACGCCTCGGCGGCCTGTCCGCCGCTGAGGTGGGCGAGCTGGCCGGCAACGCCGCCGCGGCCGCCGAGCTGCACCGCGACACCGGCGGGAACCCGCTGTTCGTGGACGCCGTGCTGCGCAGCGGACCCGCCGACCGGCCCCGCAGCGTGGCTGCTGCCGTGCGACAACGCGTCGCCCGGCTCGACGACGCGACCCGCGCCTCGCTGCAGACGGCCTCGGTCATGGGTTTGGAGGTCGACCTCCGGGTGCTCGCGTCGGCGGTCGGCGTCGCCGAGCTCGACGCCCTCGCCGCGTTGGAGACCGCGGCCGCCGCCGGCCTCGTCCACGAGCTCGGGCCGCACCGCTGGCGTTTCGCGCACGCGCTCGTCCAGCAGGCCCTGCGAGAGGAGCTCACCGCCACCCGTCGCGGGTTGCTGCACGCCAGGATCGCCGACGCCATCGAGGCGCGCTTCGCCGGCGACCTCGCCGAGTGGGTGGCCCCGTTGGCGTACCACAGCCGAGAGGCGGCGGCCGCCACCGGCGACACGGGCCGAGCGCGGCGCTGGTCGGTCGCGGCTGCGGAACGGGCCGAGTCGGTAATGTCCTTCGCCGAGGCGGCGGCGGCGTACGAGGCCGCTCTCGAGCACGCTCCGGCCGACGAGGCGGCGAGGGCCGAGCTGCTCTACCGCCTCGGCGAGGCCCGTCGGTTGGCCGGGGCGCCGCTCGCCGCCCTCGCTGCGCAGCTCGACGCCGCCTCCGCCGCCCGCCGTCTGGGCGATCTCCCCCTGCTGGCCCGGGCCATGATCTGTCTGCAGGACGCGTCCTTCTTCGTGAGCGAGCAGCCGCCGGCGGCCGTCGAGCTGCTCGCACTGGCCCTCGAGGGGCTCGGCGACGAGCACGCCGAGCTGCGCTGCCTGGTGCGGGCGACGCTGGCTAGGGCGTTCGCGCTGATCGGCGACGTCGAGCGCTGCTTCGAGCTGTCCGCGACCGCGCGCCGAGAGCTCGACGAGCTGCCGGTGCGCGACGACGCCACCCGGGCCGCGGTGATCTGGCGGCTCACGAACCAGGGTCACGGCCAGATCTACCGGCATCTCGACGTGGCGCTCCTCCAGGACCTGCAGACGGCCGCGCGGCGCTGCGCCAACCTCGACCTGCTGGCGGCGGGCATCAACAACGAGATCGCCGTGCACATCTGGCTCGGCGACCTGCCCACCGGGCGCTCCCGGCTCGTGGAGCTGCGCGCCCTCGCCGAGCAGACCGGGATCGCGCTGTGGACGCTGATGGTGGAGGAGTACGACTACGCGCTGGCGCTCACCGACGGCCGCCTGGAGGCCGCCGAGCAGCTGGCGCACGCGTCCGCCGCCCACCTCGGCGCGCTCGCCGGCTTCGACCCGGCGTTCGTATACGGGCTGCGCATGTTCCTCGTGCGCCGCGAGCAGGGTCGTCTCGCCGAGGCTGCGCCGCTGATCAGGACCGTGCTGCGCCTGCGGCCGGCGGAGGTGATCTTCCGCCCGGGGCTCGCGCTGCTCTACGCAGAGCTGGGCGAGCGGGCTGCGGCCGCCGCCGAGCTGGCCGCGCTCGCCGCCGACGACTTCGCCGCGCTGCCCCGCGACGGCCACTGGCTCCTGCAGGTCTCCATGATGAGCGAGGCCGCCAGCGCGTCCGGCGCCGACGGGCTCGAGCGGCGCCTGTCCGCCGAGCTGGCCCCCTACGCCGAGGTCAACATCCTCACCGCCGGCAGCACCGTGCCCTTCGGCCCCGCGGCGCGGCTGCTCGGGCTGCTCGCGGCCCTGGGGGGACGGCGCGCCGAGGCCGAGCAGTGGTTCGCGAAGGCCCTGGCCCTGGCCGAGCGCATGGGCGCACCCATGTGGGAGGCCAAGGTGCTGGCCGACTGGGGACGCGTGGCCGAGCGCCCGGAGCTGCTGGAGCGGGCGCGTGCGCTGGCGGCGCGGCACGGGCTGACCGGCCTGGCCCGTTCGCTCGGCGCCCCGCGCACGGTGGACTAGAGACGTGGACTAGACGGATCCACGGGGCGGACGCCCAACCGGCGGAGTAGCCTTGCCTCCCACCGGGCGAGCGGCGGGAGGTGATGTGACCGCATTGAGCGTCGCGGCGCCGGCCTTCGTGGAGATGGCGCATCGGATCGTGTGGTGCACAGCGGCCACGGTCGACGCCCGTGGCCGCCCAGCCACCCGGGTGCTGCACCCGATCTGGGAGTGGGACGGCGCAACGTTGAACGGCTGGGTCGCCACGTCGCCGCAGTCGCCCAAGGCCGAGCACCTTGCAGCCACGCCCTACCTGTCGCTCACCTACTGGTCGCCGGATCAGGACACGTGCACGGCGGACTGCACCACCGACTGGGACGCGAAACCCGAGGCGAGACGCGCGCTGTGGGATCGCTTCGCGAACGCGCCCGCCCCGCTCGGCTATGACCCCTCGATCATCCCAGGGTGGACCTCACCGGACGCGGACAGTTTCGGGGCGTTGCGTCTCACCGCGTGGCGGCTGCGGGTGATGCCGGGCACGCTCCTCACCGCAGGCGCCGGCGAGCTGCTGCAGTGGCGCTCGGAGCCAGCCTGAGCGGGTTCAGCCCGCCGGCTCCTCGTCCGTCTTCGGCGGCGGCCAGCGTCCGGCCCGGCGGGCGGCGTCGATGAGC
>JBJXGF010000214.1:0-3510 GCA_046153015.1 Acidimicrobiales bacterium
CCGCCTCCTCCGCCTCGGCCGCCCGGCGGCGGGCGCCCTCGACCGCGGCGTCGGCGCGGTCGAGATCGGCCGCGGCCTGCTCGACGCGGGCTTCGGCCCGGCCGGACCGGTCGGCGGCCGCGGCGACCGAGCCGTCGAGCTCGCTGCGCAGGCTGCGGTACCCGTTGGCGGCGTCCTTGGCGGCCGCCACCCGATCGAAGGTGAGGTGACGCCGCCAGGCCGCGGTGGTGAACTCGTCGCCGTCGAGCAGGGCGCCGACCGCGCTCTCCTGGCCGCCCACGTAAGCCGACACGGCCAGCGCCCGGGCCTGCGCGCCCCTGCGCTCGAACTCGGCCGACACGGCCTGCGCCTGGTTCGACAGCCCGTCGCGGCCGGCCCGGGCAGCGAGCACCTCGGCCCGCGCCTCCTCGAGGCGCGCCGCGGCGTCGGCTCTAGCCCGTTCGGCGTCGGCGAGCCGGGCGCGGGCGGCGGCCACGGTCTGCGGGCCGGGGTCGCCTCGAGGCGAGGCGGCGGAGGCGGGCAGGGCGCCCACGGCGGCGAGGGCTGCAGCGGCGGCGATCGCCAGGCCGGCGATCGCTCCACGGCGCCCGGCTCCGGGGCGGCAGGGTCTTGGCGGTTTCGATGTCATACCGGATGTAACGCAACGGTCACCCTAGCACCGGTTGAACCGCCGGTGACGGAAAGGGGTGACCCGCTCTGGATTCACCACTTTACGTGGTTGATCGGGTGCGGTGCCGGCTCAACCGGCGTAGCGGGGCTCGCCGGGCACCGGCGCCGCCGGCGGGGCGCTCGGCAGCCGGGCGCCCGGCGCCCGGGAGGACGGCGGGAGGGTCACCGGCGCGCCGCTCGTCCCCGTCCCGCCCGGGAACTCCACCACCGCGTCGAGGTAGTCGAAGCGGGCGCTGTTGCACCGCGCGTACACGGTCATGGCGTCACGCGCCGCGCCGGGGGGGATCGGCACCACCGCGGTCCAGCGCCCGTCGCTCGCGCTGGTGGTGTTGAAGCTCAGCGTCTGGCCGAGGCTGCCGTCGCCGTCGACCGCGAACACTGCGCCGGTGACCAGCCCGACCCCGCCGGCCGGCGTCGGGGCGGGCCCACCGCTGCAGCCGGCGCCCCCCACCTCCAGCGCCAACGCCTGGCCCGGTGCGGCGCGGCGCGGGGTGACGGTGAGCGGCGCCAGGCGGGCCGAGCCCTCCACCACCAGCAGGGTCGAGGCGGAGAGCGTGTCGGGCGTGGGCGCCTGGGCGGCCCGGGCGAGGATCAGCTGCTGGCCGGCGTCGGCCTCCTCGGCCCCGGCCGCGGTCTCGGCGTCGGCCTTGGCCTGGACCACGTCGTACGGCGCCCGGCACTGCGACCGCACCAGGTAGCTGCCGATCGGGGGATCGCGCAGGGACACCTGCTGAGCCCACTCGCCGGCCGCGCCCTGCGCCGTCGAGGCGGCGCGGGCCAGCACCCGCGGGTCGGTGTGCTCGGCCGTTCGCAGGGGGGTCACCGTGATGGCCACGGCCGACTCGTCAGCGCAGCCTCGGCCCCTCACCGTCACCGTCACCTCCCCGGCGCGGACCGGTCGCCGGGGCTGGACCTCCACGAAGGGCCGCTGCTCCGCCTCCTGGCTCACTTCGGTGGTCGTCGAGCGGTCGCCCCACCACATGGCGAGCACCACCAGCAGCACCGCCAGGAGCGCGGCCGCCACCAGCGCCGCCCACCGGGCGAGATCGGTCTCGTACCAGGGCTCCTCGCCCGGCGGGGCGCTCGAGTCGCCGCCGAAGAAGCCCTCGAGCGCGGCGACGGCCGCGTGGGGGGCGGGCTCCACGCCCCGGTCGAGGCTCGGCTCGAGCCGCCGCCGCGGCGGGAAGGTCCGCAACGACGGGCCCCACGCGCCAGGAGCGGGCGCCGCGGACGACGCCGACGGCCCAGGTGGGGCCGCGGCGCGAGGGGGAGGCGGCAGCGGCGGGCGGGCGCCGGCCGGCGGCGGCGCCTCTGGGGACGACTCCAGGGAGGACTCCAGGGACGGCTCTAGGGACGACGCCGGGCGGTCGCCCCGCTCGTCACGGGCGCCCGGTCCCACCGTCGCTCCTGCCGGGCTCCACCGGGCCAGGCTAGCGCGTGAGCGCCCCGTCACCCTGCGTCGGCAGTGGGCTGAGCGGGGGCGGGCGGCGCCGGGCGCCAGCCGGCCGCCGCGATCCGCCGGCCCATCGGCGTCTTCGGCGCCGCGTCGACGAAGGGCCAGATCTCCTCGGCCAGCTCCCGCCAGTTGTTCTCGGCGCCCAGCGCGGCGAGCAACGAGATCACCCCGAGGTTGATCCGCTGGACGATCACGAAGCTCGGCGGCACGTTCGCCGCCTGCATCACGTCGCGGAACGGGCTGTTCGGGTCGAAGACCCGCCGGATCGTCGCGCTGGCGTACTCCGTCGTGATCGTGGCGCGGCCGGGGGTCAGCACGAACTCGTAGAAGTGGCGGAAGTACTCGGCGACCCGGTCGTCGGCCACGTCGAGGCCGGGGGCCAGCAGGCCCTCCCGCTCGACCAGCGCCCGGAACCGCGACGCGTCGGGCTCGAGCACCATCGCCTCGATCAGCTCGCCGTACACCGCCAGCTCACCGGGCGTGAACCGCTTGACCAGCCCGAAATCGAGGAAGTGGACCACCCCGCCGGGCTCGAAGAGGTAGTTGCCGGGGTGCGGGTCGCCGTTGAAGGCGGCGAGGCGGTACAGGGCGCCGAACACGAACCGGTAGAGGGTCTCGGCCGCCTGGTTGCGCTCCGCCGCCGGCCACTCCAGCACCTCCTCAAAGGTCACGCCGGAGGCGAGCTCAGTGGTGAGCACCCGGGCCGTGCTGAGCTCATCGATCACCGCCGGCACCCGGATGTACGGGTGCCCGGCGAAGAACTCGGCGAAGAGCCGCTGGTTGGCGGCCTCCCGGCGATAGTCGAGCTCCTCGGTGATGCGGGCCCGCAGCTCGTCGACCACCGGACCGGGGTCGAGGCCGGAGAAGAGCATGCCGAGGCCGCCGAAGACGACGTCGGCGGCGGCGAGGTCGGCGGCGATGGCCCGGTCGACGCCGGGGTACTGGACCTTCACCGCGGCGGCCCGCCCGTCGTGGGTGATGGCCCGGTGCACCTGGCCGATCGACGCCGCCGCGATCGGCTCCGGGTCCCACACGGCGAAGAGCCGCTCGGGGCGTCGGCCGAGCTCGCGCTCGACCATCTCGGCGGCCAGCTCCGCCGTCATCGGCGGCGCCCCCCGCTGGAGCTGGGCGAAGGACTGGCGCAGGGGTTCGGGCATGCCCGCGTCGAGATAGCTCGCCATCTGTCCGAGCTTCATCAACGCGCCCTTCATGTTGCCGAGCGAGGCGACCACGTCCTCCGCGGCGGCGAGGCGAAACTCCTCGGCCAGCACCTCCCGGCGCGCCGCCGAGGCGAACGCCTGCTCGGCGCGCAGCCGGGCGTAGCGCCGCCCGGTGCGGGCGCCGAGGCGGGCCACCCGGGCGGCGCGGCCTACCCGACCGGCGCC
>JBJXGF010000222.1:0-6572 GCA_046153015.1 Acidimicrobiales bacterium
GGCCAAGGCCGCCCTCGAGCGGGCCGGTCTCACCCACGAGGTGCGCACCTTCCCCGGGGTGGACCACGCGTTCTTCAACGAGACCAGCGCCCGCTACAACGCGACGCAGGCCGACGAGGCCTGGACGGCCCTGCTCTCCTGGTTCGCCGCCCACGTGGGCTGACCCCTGTCCTCGGCGCTCGCACCGAATCGATATCGATTCGGCGCGAGCAATGCGAGCAGGTCAAACGCCGATTCGGCGGCGCAATTCGGCGGCGAGCTCGGCGAAGCGCTCCGGCGGCGGGTTCTGCCCGGGCAGGTTGAACGTGATCCGGTCGAGCAGCCCGCCCCAACGCCCGTGCAGCTGGGCCGCCACCTGCGCCGGCGTGCCGACCGCCGCCATCTCGCCCAGCAGCGCGTCGTCGACCAGGCCGGTCATCTCCTCCCACCGACCCTGCTTGGAGAGGCGGTTGAGCTCCGGCGAGAGGCCACCCCACCCGTGCAGGTCGAGCACCGGCGCGTAGGCGGGCGTCGATCCGTAGAAGGCGATCTGGCGGCGCACGCTGGCCGTGGCCGCGGTGATCTCCTCCTCCCCCGCTCCGACGGCGACGAAGGCCGAGAGGCTGAGCTTGACCTCGCCGACCGGCCGACCGGCGCGCGCCGCCCCCCGCCCGAGCGCCGGGATCGTGCGCTCGCGGACGTAACGCTCGGTGGTGAACGGGTGGGCGAGCAGCCCGTCGGCCACCTCGCCGGCCACCTCGGTCATCCGCTCCCCGACCGCCGCGAGCCACACCGCAGGCGGGCCGTACGGGTTGGGCCCAGGGTCGAAGTTCGGCGTCATCAGCGTGTGCGTGTAGAACTCGCCGCGAAAGGCCAGCGGCGCCCGCTCGTTCCAACACGCCCAGATGGCCCGCAGGGCGAGCACGAACTCCCGCATGCGGGCGGCCGGGCGCGACCACGGCATCGAGAACCGCTTCTCCACATGGGCCCGCACCTGGCTGCCGAGACCCAGCGCCAGGCGACCGCCGCTGAGCTCCTGGAGGTCGTTCGCCACGCTGGCCACGGTCATCGGCGTGCGGGCGAAGGCGACCGCGATCGCCGTGCCGATGCTGAGATCCGGCGCGGCGCCGGCGGCAAGGGCGAGGGGCAAGAAGGGGTCCCGCTGGTTCTCGAGCGACCACACACCGTCGAAGCCGGCGGCGGCGGCGGCCGCGCCGTCGGCGGCGGCCGAGAGGGGTCCGGGGCGGAGCTTGGCGTCGAGGAGCACGGCTCATCGTCTCACGGGCGGCCGGGCGGCCGGGCCGTCGGGTGGTTTCCGCCGGCGCGTCTCACCTGCGCTCGCCGCTCGGAACTGCCGTTCTGCGCGTGCCTGCGCGCCGCCAGCGCTCACTGGGACCGCAATCGTCGTAGTATCCCGTCGCACGACCAGAGGATGCGAATTCTCCGGCCGGCTGGCAGGATCACTCGCACGCCGCTCTGCTCGTCGAGGCGGACCCGCGCTCGACCAGTCACGAACCGCCGGCGAGACGAGGAGCTGGACCAGGAGTCGGGGTCATGTCGGACGCTTCCGAACACTCAGGAACGCCCACGGCCTATCCCTCGACCGACGGCGCCGAGGACGTCTCCGGTGAGGCGAACGGCGTCGCAGCCTCGGCGACCGCGGTGCTGCTCATCGGCCCGGAGCGGCTCTTCCTCGAAGCGCTCTCGCTGGTCCTCGCCGAGGCGCGCCAGCTCGCGGTGCTCGGCCCGGTCGACACGGCCGAGGAGGCCCTGGCCGCGCGGCTGCGCCGCTCCCCCGACGTGGCCGTGCTCGACGAGCCCGGGGGCGCGGCAGCCATCGCCGACGCGGTGGCCACTCTGCGCCGGCGCCTGCCCGAGGTACGGGTGTTGGCCTTGCTCGACGAGACTGCCTCCGCCGCGGTGATCGCTGAGGCGTTGCCCGCCGGGGTGAGCGGGTTCGTGTGCAAGACGGCCGGCGCCGGCAAGCTCGTCGACGCGATCCTGCGGGTCGCGGCCGGCGAGACCTACATCCCCCAGGAGCACCTGGCCGGGGTCCTCGCCGCGCTGCAGCAGACGCCGATCGCGCAGACCGAGCTCACCCGCCGTTTCGCGAGGCTGACGCTGCGGGAGGCAGAGGTGCTCACCTTGATGATCGCCGGCGCCAACCGATCGGTCATCGCCGAGAAGCTGTTCATCTCGACCAACACGGTCCGCACTCACATGGCGAACATCTTCGCCAAGCTCGAGGTGCACAGCCATCTGGAGGCGGTCAGCCTGGCGATCAACTCCGGTCATGCGCCCCCTCCGTGCCCCTAGACATATCCTCTGGTCGAGCCTTTATTGGAGCGCCGCCGCACGTGATGTTCGCGTTGGGTTTACCCGGCGACCGCTGCGTTCATGGCTAATGGAAAGGAGGAGGTCGAGCGTGCGAGCTGGCGCGCGTCCCGGAAAATTGGCGGCAATGTCACGGACCTGAAACAGAGATCGGCTCTCGCCGCCGAGGCGCTCGGTAGGCTGCAGTGGGACCGCCGCGACCTCAAGAACGCGTGACCGTTGGAGCCCGGTCGAGTATGTCGAACTCCGGGCTCCAGGCCGGCGTATCCCAGTACGACAAGCCGAAGCGAAAAGCCTGACTGCCCAGAGACGGGGCGGCGGCCTGCGTGAGATCGGCTGGTCGGCGGCGCTCGCCGCCAGCCGGTTGCACGCGGCTCGCCGTGGACGGTCAGCAGAGTTGGCGGAAATGAGGGGAGCAGCATGCCTGCGCATTTCACGTGCTCGACAGCAACCGCCGACGACTTCGATCAGGTTCTTCTGGTGTATGGACCAAGTGTGATGTTCAAGGAGTCGCTGGAAGCGCTGTTGGTTTCCAACGGTCATCGCCATGTGGAGGTGCACGCCGACATCGAGCTCTTGGCCCGTCGCGCCGCACGGTATCGCCGAGCTCTTGCGGTGCTCGACGTGGCCGAGGTCGATCCGGCGCTCGAGGCCATCGCCGCGCTGCGGGCGGCCAACGAGGACTGCGCCGTCGTGGCGATCATGCGCGAGCTCGACGACGGGTTGAAGCGCCGGCTGCTGCGCGAGGGCGCCAACGCGATCGTCACCCGGGCCAGCCGGGCGAAGGCCCTGCTGCTGGCCGTGGAGCGCCTCCAGCGGGGTGAGTGCGTGGCGCCCGACCTGGCGGCCGCGCCGCCGGCGCGGCGCCGGCCCAGCCCGCTGCACTCGCTGACCGAGCGGGAGCTGGCCCTGCTCTCCGGGCTGCTCGAGGGCGAGTCGACCCAGGCCCTGGCCGCCCGCCTGGGGGTTCGAGAGTCCACCGTGCGCACCTACGTGCAGCGAGTGCTGTCCAAGCTCGGCGTGCACTCGCGCTCCGCAGCGGTGGCCGCCGCCGCGGCGGCGGGGCTGCGCGGGGTCGCCCCGTCGCAGGCCCTGCCGTCCTGACGGCGGCCGGGCGCCACGGGCGCCGCGCACCCGGCGCCCAACGGCCCGTCAGTTGTCGACGCGAACCACCGCGGAGTTGTGCTGCGAACCGCCCGTGTTCGACTGGACGACGCGCACCTCGGCGGGGCCGCTGGTGGTGACCGTCACCCGGTTCGTCGGCGCGGAAGGCGCAGAGGCGGCGTCGCCGCCGGTGACGACGGTCGAACGTGTCCGCGAGGCGGACTCGCCGCCCGGGCCGAACGCCACGACCCGGTACTCGAGGGCCACCCCGGCCGGGGGATCGGCGTCGAGGAAGCGACGTGCGTCGGCGCCGAGCTCGGCCTGCGTCTCGCCGTTGCGCAGCACGCGATAGCCGTCCACGGCGCCGCCGGCGGGCGACCAGCGCAGCTCGACGCCGGCCGCGTTGACCTGCACGGTGAGCGAGGTCGGCGGGGACGGCGGCTGGGGGCTCGAGGGCCCGTCGGTGGCGGTCATGGCGTCCTCCTGCGCGGGCGCCGCGGCCGGCGCGTCGGGCTGCTGGGCCGGCGGCGCGGCGGTAGACGGCGTGGCGGGCGGCTGGTCGCCCTGCACGACCTCGATCGTACGCGAGTTGTGCCCGCCGCCCTGCTGGTCGACCACCACCTCGGCTGCGTTCGCCGCCGGGGCGGGAGCGGCGAGCGCGGTGGTCGAGCTGGTGGGTTGGGGCGGGCCGGTCCCGCTCGCCGCGCTCGCCAACCCGACGCCGACGACGACCCCCGCTGCGGTGAACGCCGCCAGTGCGGCGGCGCCCTTGCCTGCTGCGCCCTTGCGTGCTGCGCGTCTCATAGCAGCGCTCCGATCGAGATGAGGGTACACACGGTGACGGTGAGGCCGCCGAGCGCTGCCGCCCGCCAGGCCACGCTGCGCTCCCAGCTCCACACCTGCTTCACCAGCCGGCGCCCGGCCAGGACGAAGAAGGGGATCAAGCCGAGGCTGGGCAGGACGACGATCACGATCTCGACGAGGGCCACCGCGGCCATCGCCGCGGATCCGTCGCCGCCGAGGAACGCGTCCATCGCGGCCCAGCGCGCCGCCAGGCCCTGCGCCGCGAACTCCACAGCGCGGGGCACGAACACGAGGCCGCCGCCGAACTGCACGACCAGCGCCGGCGCGGCGGCCAGCGCCCAGACCCGCACGGCGAGCCGCGGGCGCGGCGCCAGCCGGGCCAGGGCCGGGTGCAGGCCGGGCCGGCGGCGCAGCGACGAGAAGGTGGGGCCCAGGTAGCGGTAGAGGTCGGGCACCCCGGCGAGGTCGCTCACCACCCAGTAGCCGTCGAGGCGCAGGAAGGGCAGGAGCTGCTGCACGACGATCATGTTCTGCGCCAGCCCGAAGGCGACGAACATGCCCTCGCCGGTCACCTGGTAGCCGCCGGCGAACACGCAGAGCAGCACCGCGTTGAAGTAGATCCCGCCGAGGTCGACTCTCAGGCGGCCGGCGCGGCTGAGCCGGTACGAATCGGTGACGTTGGAGTAGAAGACGGGCCACGTGAGGTAGAGCCCGAATCCCACCTTGCCCGGCCGGGCGCCGCCGTAGCGGCACGCACCGGCGTGGCCGAACTCGTGGAAGAGCACCGACGCGGCGATGACGGCGTAGAGCACCAGCACCTGGCCGGGGCTCACCAGCAGGTCGGCCAGCACGGCCCGCAGATCGGAGAGCAGCAGCGAGGCCTCGGCCGCAACCGCCCCGGCCACGACGAGCGCCATCACCAGCGGGCGGAACAGCGGCGCCGCCCGACGAGCCCCTGCCTGCACGAGCCGATCGGGCACGGCGCCCATCCGTAGGTGCAGCCCGAGGAGGCTCCGCTCCTCCGGCGCCGGCGTTGCCGGCGGCGCCTCTCGCTCCGCCTCGTCGGCCCGTTCGACGAGGCCGACCTTCGCCAGCTTCTCCCGCAGCAGCAGCTCCGCGTCGGCGGCGGCCACCTCTCGCCCACAGGAGGCCGACGCGGCGTCGGCCAACTCGGCCAGGCTGGGCTGGCGGTCCACCAGGCGGGCCAACGCGAAGAGCAGCGGCGAGAGCTGCACCGCCCGGCCGTCGGGGCGACGGGCGATGAAGGTCTGCTCGGTGAAGGCGCTGCCCTGGAACTCACCCACCAGCTCGACGCCGTCCACGAGCGCAAAGCCGTGGGGCGCGCCGGGAGCCGCGTCGGGGGCCCGATCGGTGCGGCCAACGATCAGCGTCATCGCTTCTCCTGCACGGTTTCACCCGCAGAGCGCGCACGAAGCGGCCGCCCCGCCCTGCTCGATAGGAGGGCGGAACGACCGCTTCGTCTCACTGGCTCACCTCTGGCCCACTGCGATGTTCGCCCAGCTCGCCTGCCACGAGGAATTGCCCGAACCGACCTGCACTGCGATGTTCAACTGCACCACGTTGACCACCGCAATGTTGTTCGTGAGGGAGATCCCCCCACCCCGACCGAACTCCTCCCGTTCCGGGAGTACTTCGCACAACTCCTGCTCGAGCAGGTTCGTGGACATGCAACCTCCGTTCGCTGCGCCTCGCTAAACAAGGCGCTGGGCCAAAGACGGCCCCCTGCATCCCGTCTGGACGATTAGTGCTGGACGACGATGACAGCGGCCGAGTTCGACTGGCCGGCGCCGTGGATGCCGACGGCGAGACCGGCGAGGTTCGCCTGATAGATCTGGACGTTCGAGTAGTTGTTGCCGCCGCCCCACCACCGGCCGAACTCTTCGCGCTCGGCCAGAACTTCACAGATCTCGTTCTCGAACTGCATGATTTGCCTCCGGCTGGTTGTGTATTCACCGGCCCCAAAGGGCGTTTAGCCCCTCACCGGTCCTCCACATCATCGCGACGTCGGGCGGCTGCGGAATCGGGTGAATGCATGAGTTTCGGCTACGCCGCGAGATGACCGCCGGCCAACGGATAACGTCCGTACTGCCACGGAGCGTGGGGCGATCCGAGCTGCTCGGACCGCCCGCCCGGTGCGACCAGGGAGAGACGCGGGGTGGCCGACGCCAGGGCCGAGGGTCCCTTTTGCGCATCGAGCGGGGCGCCTCCCGTAGAATCGGGCTCGACCGCACCTGGTTCGAGGCCAACCGCAGGGGGAACCGCATGGCCGCTCCGGCAGCGCCGATCATCTCGGCCGACTCTCACATCACCGAGCCGCCCGACTGCTACAC
>JBJXGF010000108.1:0-8406 GCA_046153015.1 Acidimicrobiales bacterium
ACCCTTCGTCTGGCACAAGACCGCCGAACAGATCCTGGAACGCCTCGCCGGCTACTGCCAAGCCGTCAACAACGGAGCAACCAAATAACCCCGGTTCTTCACCCCTTCAACCTTCCAGGACACTAGACGACGTCGCCCCGATTGTGGAGGCGGTGCTCGCCAACGCGCCGCGGGTGTCGATCCTGTGCACGAGCCGGGCGCCGCTCGGCCTGGCCGGCGAACAGCTGTGGCCGGTGGCCGAGTTGGCCGAAGCAGTGGACCTGTTCGTCGAACGCGTCCGAGCACACCGACCCGGCTACGCGCCCGCCGACGGCGAGCGGGCCGTGATCGGCGACATCTGCCGGCGGCTCGACGGCCTCCCCCTCGTCATCGAGCTCGCCGCCGCCCGCGCCCGGTCGATCCATGTCAGCGACCTCGCCGAGCGGCTCACGCGGCAGTTCAGCCTGCTGGCCGCGGCCCGACTCGCCAGTCCGGCGCGCCACGCCACCCTCCACGCTGTGGTCCAGTGGTCCTACGGCCTGCTCGACGAGCACGAGAAGGCGCTTTTCGACCGGTTGTCGGTCTTCAGCGGCGCCTTCGGCCTGACCGCCGTCGAACGCGTCTGCGCCGACCCACAGCTCGTCGGCGCACCCCAAGCGGCCAGTCTCCTCGCCGCGCTGGTCGACAAGTCGATGGTGATCACCGTCGAGCACCCTGCCCAAAGCCGGTATCGGGTGCTCGAGACCCTCCGCGAGTTCGGCGCCGAACGCCTCGCCGAACGCGGCGAGACGCGCCTCTGGCTCGACCGTCACGCCCGCTGGTGCGCAGACCTCGTGCAGTCCCAGCAGGACGCGCTGCTCTCCGAGCGCGAACCCACCGCCTGGGACGTGCTGGGCGCGGAGTGGGACAACCTGCGGGCCGCGTTCTCCCACGCACTGGACTCGGGCCAGGTCGACATCTACGCGCCCCTCGCCGCCGGGGTCGGCATGCACGGCTTCGCCTCCAACCGCTGCGAGGTCGGCGAATGGGCCGCAGCCGCCATCGCCGCCGGCATGCTCGCCGGGTGGCCCGAAGAGGTCGAGCTGCACGGCATCCACGGCTGGTGGGCGTACTGGGTGGCCGCTGACCTTCCCCTCGCCGAGACCGTGACCCGCCAGTGGTGCGACCGGCCCTCGCAGGACCGGTCGGGCCTGTGCCAGTTCGCCAACTTTATGGCCCGCGCCGTCGGCGCCGCCGACCGAGCAGCCGCCGACGCGCTCAGCGCCGCCTGGCTCGCCGCGCTCGACCTCACCCCCGCGGCACGAGTCCTGTCCCAGTTCGTGCGGGCCATCTACGGCGTCTGGTTCGCTGACCCCGCCGTCGACGCCGCAGCCCTCACGGCCGCCGCGTGCCGCGCCGCGGCGCGCACCGGCTCACCGTCGCTGCTCGCATGGGCCCGATTCATGCAGGGCGCCGCATGCGTCTACACCAACCCCGGCGCGGCCCAGCAGGCGCTGCAACACGCCATCGAGCTGGCCGGCGCGCTCTCCGCCGAGCACCACGTCTGCGTGCTCGCCCACCACTGGCTCGCCGTGGCCGCCGTGCTCAGCGCCGACCAACCCACGGCCCTGCGCCGCGCCCGCGCCGGCCTCACCGAGGCGAAAACGCTGCGCATCCGCACCGCCGCCGCGGTCACCCTGCGAGCCGCCGCCCTCGCCCTCGCACGCGCCGGCCGCCATCGATGCGCCGCCCTCGCCCTCGGCGCGGCCGACGCCACCGGCCACAACGGCCGCTCGGTCCAACCGCTGATCACCGAAACCGAGCGCCTGCTCCGCCAAGCCGTCGGCGTCGAAACGGCGGCGCTCATCGACCAAGGCCGCTGGCTCACCCTCACCGCCGCCATCGACGCCGTGAACACCGAACTCACCGACCTCATCGGCCAAGAAGCCGAACCCGCCCAGCCGAAACCCTGACCCTATCTCCACACCCCGGCGGCTGCTTCAATCGAGCTCTCCGGCCAGGCTGTGAAGGTGTGGTAACCCCGCAGCATTCCAAGGCGAGAGGCACTTTTCGCCGATACGCGACCTCACTTCATCGGTGGATCCAAGCTCAGACCAGCCGGTGGCGCTGTGCATCACTTCCCGACGCGTGGGAGGGGCCCCGCCTACCCGGGCCTGTTCGACGCGCCGATCGCGCAGGCGCGGGCTGCGGTCACCGCGGTGCCGGTCGCGATGGAATACCGGCTGAGCTCAGCTTGCACGCTGGCGAGCACGCCGACGGTCGTGACGGCGCCGGTGGCGGTGGTCTACCGCCTTCTATATCGCGGGCGGCGGGCGCGGCGTCGGCTTCACCTCATGAGGAGCAGCTCGAGTTGGCGCTCGAACGCTGACTGGTCGCGTGCAGTCGACGGCGCGCTGCCCGGGATCCGGCGGAGATGGGCAACGCCGATGTACGCCCCATAGGCGAGCCGGGCACGCGCCAGGGCCTGACCGTGCGGCAGACCGAGGTCGCGGTAGGTCCGGCTGAGGAAGGCGAGCCGTGCGGTGGTTGCCCGGATCACGACTGGGCCGACGACAGGGTCGTCCACTTGGCCGAGCAGCAGCGCATCGATCGGCCCGTTCACGACGTCGCCGAATGACTCTGCGAACAGCGCCCGCAGACGCTGCTCGGGATCCTCGATCCGGTTGAGCCGTTCGATGACGTCGGCGGTCGCCAGTCGGTACCACAGCTCGAGTGCGGTCTCGATCAGGTGCTGCCGATCACGGAAATGCCAGTAGAAGCTTCCCTTCGTGATTCTCAACCGCTTTGCCAGCAGCTCGATCTTCAGGCCGCTGGGTCCCTCAGTCGCGATGACCTCGAGCGCCGCCATTGTCCAGTCGTCCTTGGCGACCTTGGAGTTCGCGTGTCTCGTCGGGCTGTCATCCACGAGTCTGTACGCTAACGTATGGAGCCATGTCCATACGTCTACGTACGGAATGTGCCCGACGAGACGCAGGGTTCGTCGCTGCGACCGCACTGGCCGGGGCCTCGACGCTCCACGCGCTGTGGGCGCCCGGTTCGAGCTGGCCGGCCGGGACACCCGACGAGCTAGCGGATCTGGTCGTGGGAGGGCGCCCCATGCCCGACCGAGCAGCGTGCGGGATCGTCGCCGCGTCGCTGGCGCTCGCCGCCGGTGCAACCGCGTGCTCATCGAGCGGCGCCGCCGGGCGGGTCACCGACACGTGCCGCGGCCTCGCGGCGCTTGTTTCGGCGGCGCTGGTGGCGCGTGGTGTCGGCGGCATCGCCGCTGACGTCGGCAACTTCGGCGATGTGAGCCCCTCGTTCCGCCGTTGGAACCGCCGCCTCTACAACCCGCTCTGCACCGCGCTCGGCGTCCTCGTCGCCATCGGCCGACAGCGCCGCCCATGACTGCGGTCGGCCGTTACTTCCGGGAGGTTCGCCGCTGGTGGCCTCGCCGCGCCGAGGCGTTGCCCCCTGGCCAGCGCGAGCTGGACGCGTTCCCGCGATTCGCCGACAACCCGCTGAGGCCCCCGCCGGCCAGGAACGAACCGATTGTGCGCATCGTGTCGGCCGCTCTGGGGGAAACAAGGATCCTTCTCGACGAACTGCATTCCAGTGCGCTCACGAAGTCGGAGATGTCCGACTTCCACTGTGTCACCACCTGGACGGCGCGCCGGCAGACGTGGACTGGTGTTCCGCTCGCCAGTTGGTGGCGAACCCGATTCGGCTCACTCCCGACCGATTCAAGCGCCTTCGCCGTCGTGCGCGCCGCTGACGGTTATCAGGCGGTGTTCCAGATCGACGACCTGTTCGGCGACGACGTGATGCTCGCATGGGGGCTGAACGGCGGCCCCCTCGACCAGCGGCACGGCTTCCCGCTTCGCCTCGTCAGCCCTTCTCAGTACGGGTACAAGAGCGTGAAGCACGTCGAGGCGATCGAGTTGTGCGCCGAACGCCCGGCGAGCCGCCTCGGCCGGAAGGAGCACCTCCGTGCGCGCGTGCTGTTCGAGGAGCGCCACAGCCGCATCCCCGGCCGTGTCCTGCGGTGGCCATATCGCCTGGTCGTCCCGGTCACCGCAATCGTGGCGGAGCGAACATTGGCCCGCTCCGACCGTTCGGATACAGTGCTTCGCCAGCGCCGGCCTCGGGCGCCGTAGCCTGCTCGGCGTGAGCACGCCACCGGAGCGCCTCTCCGCCCTGGCCATCTCGTTGCGGGACGCCCTTGCGGCGGGAGACGCCGCGGCGCTGGCCCCGCTGCTCTCGCCGCACGCGACGTGGGGTGCGTGCGCCGGCGCCCAGCAGGTGCTCGCGTCTCTCGGCCAGGTCTTCGCCGCGGGTGCGCCCGAGGCGGTATCGGTCGCCGTCCTCGGCGATCGGCTGGTCGTCAGCGGGCGCCTGGGGCGCCAGGAGTTCCACGCCGCGGTCTTCATCGAGGACGGCCTGGTCAGTGAGATCCGCCCGCTGGCAGGGCCGGACGCGGCGGCCGCCGAGCGGCCGCTGGGGCCCCTGGCCAGCGCAGCCAACCGACCGGTCACCATCTCGCGCCTCGCCCCGGTGTTGGCGGTGCGATCGATCGGCGCCGCCGCCGAGCACTACCGCCAGCTCGGCTTCGCCGTGCAGGCCTACGACGGCGCCGCGGCCTACGCATTCGCCCAGCGGGACGGTGTAGAGGTGCACCTGCAGCAGGCCGACCACCTGGACCCGGCGACGAACTCCTGCGCGCTCTACCTCTACGTCGACGACGCCGATGCGCTCTACGCTGCGTGGCGCCAGAGCGGCGTCGCCGGCCGCCTCGTCGCCCCCGCCGACACCGAGTACGGCCTGCGGGAGGGCGCTCACGTCGACCCGGACGGCAACCTCTGGCGCTTCGGCTCGCCGCTGCCGTGACGAGCGGAACCGCAGCTCGCCGTTCCCGCGCCGTCAGCTCCGCTGCGGTGACCGTCCGGTTGTCTGGATCTCGTCGCGCAGCGCGTTCGCCAGGTCGTACGGCCGTGAGAACATCGGCCAGTGCCCGGTGGGCAAGTCGATGCAGCGTACGTCCCGCACCGAGGGCAGCTCGGTGGGGAACTGACCCGCCGCGACCATCTCGGAGAACGCCTCGCACGCCAGGCTGGTGCAGATCACCGTCGCCGGCACGTCGAGGCGAGCGTCGTTGGTCAGGCGCAGCGGTGAACGAGCCACACCGGCCGGCTGGCTGACGGCCCGCCGACGGAACTCCGCCAGCATTTCATCGTCGATGCCCTCGATGCTGGACTGCTCGGCGGTCAGCTCCTCCCAGGACGGCAGCGGGAGGTCAGCGGTGGCGTCAGGCCGCAACGCAGCCCCGTTCTGCAGTGGGCCGCTGTCCACGTAGATCACCCGGGCGATGCGCTCGGCCCGACGATCGGCTGCGCCTTGCACAACCAGCGCGCCGCCGCTGTGACCGACCAGCACGACGGCGCCCCGAAGTTCGTCGACGAGTTCGACCACTGCGGCGATGTGGTCGTCGAGCGTCACGTCCGTGCTGGCGGTCCCGTCCATGCCGGGCAACGTGACGGCGTGGGTGGTGATGCCCGCCGTCTGAAGCGGGGGCTCGACGTCGCGCCACGCCCAACCTCCCAGCCAGTAGCCCGCAACGAGCACCGCATGAATCGCGTCGCCTGTCGGCGCGTTGGCATCGGCCATGTCCTTTCAGGTGCCCATGCCGAGCCTGCGCTAAGCCTGGATCCATCGACTCCTCGGAGAACGAGCTAGTCCGCTGATGATGCCGACATCTCGCTGAGGGCCAGCACGGTGCGCCAGTTGCGCGTCGTCGAGGCGCCGTCATCGAGCTTTGCGAGTGCGGCCGCGAGCCGTGAACGTCCCTGCCCGAATGGCAAGTCGAGGTACAGCTCGCGTCCGTGGATGGTAAGGCCTTCCGGCGCAAAGGCGTCGAGATCGAGATCTGGCGGCGCGCCGGCGTCCGGGAGGAAAACGACGACGACCTTCGTGGGATCATCGCGCTGATACGGGTTCGCGGCCACGATGGACGCCATTTCCGCGCCGGTGCGAGTGAGCACACGGACATCGATTCCGCATGTCTCGCGAAGCCGAGCGCTGATCGCCTCGCCCAGCTCGCTTCGTGATCGCGGCGCCGTGAACACCACATTCCCGCTCTGGAGGTACGTCTCGACGTCGGTGAGACCAAGCGACTCGACCGCTGCTCGCAGATCCGCCATCTTGAGCCGGTTGCTGCCGCCCACGTTGACCCCTCGCAGCAGCGCGACAACACGCATGAACGCAACTGTAGACAGCGGCCGTTCGGTCAGACGCCCAGAAGTTGGCCCCTTCCGGGCTTGCGGCTTGGTCGGCAGTCGACTCTCCTGCTCGCCGACCTGATCGTGGCCGGGACGATCTACGTAAGGGAGTCGTTGCCGCATCGCCTTTGGCAAGGCCTACCTCCTCGCGCACGGTGTCTACGGCAACCAGCGAACGCCACGGAATCAGGTCGCGTGGGTTGCTGCGTGCCACGCTGCTTCGGATCGGTTGGTTACGCGGTCGATGTCCTGGGGGAGAAGGAAGCGGCGTTGGACGAGCTCGTCGACGATGGCCTTACTGCGGACGAGGTGGTCTCCGAGAGCGGGCAGCTCGTCCAGCCACCAGGTGGAACCGAACATGAGGAGGTCGTCGGTGGGGGCGCCTATGTCGGGGTGGCGGACGTTCCAGCCGGTGTGCACCCCTACGGGCGCGGCGATGTCGGGTAGTTGGATGCCGCAGGTCTCGTTGCCGTCAGCGCCTATGGCGGGCACCGGCCCTGGGGGTTGCACGAAGGACTCGGCCCGTGGGGTGGCAATCCCGCTGGATTGGCAGCGGGCGAGGACGGCTTCTCGGGTCGTGAGCTGGGCGGCGGTGGGCGCGGTGTTCGGCTCGGGTTCGGTGTCGTGATCGACCCAATCGACGAGCTGTCCGAGCAGCGCTCGTAGGACGGGGCGGTAGTCGACAGTGTTGAAGCCGTGTTGGCCTCTCCACATCCAGCCGAGAGCGGGCAGTTCGAAGAGCAGAGGTAGGTGGCCGGGGGCGTGTTGGGTGCCGGCGATGTGGTGGACACGAACGTCGGGATGGGCGTCGGCTCCGACCGAGGCGGCGTCACCGCGCCAGTACTCGTTGGAGGTGTTGACGGCCATGACCTTGCCGGAGGCGCCGGCCCGGGCGAGCAGCGTGCCGTAGGTGGTATCAGGATCGAGCTCGTCGGTGTTGGAGGGCAACGTGCCGGGGATCGCGAAGCGCTGGTTGAACTGACCGCGCCGGCCCCCAGCGATCAACGGCATGAACGCGTCATACGCAGCTCGGCCGGCCTCGTCGAGGTTCAGGCCGTCGTGCAGGAACTGGCGAAGCGCTCGCCCGGATTGCGACACCCCGAACAGCAGCGTGCGAGAGATCCCCTGCTCGCTCCGTAGCCACGGTGCGAGGTCGCGGAGGGCAAGCAGGCCGCAACCGCCGACCAGCGCTCCGTTGGTCTGGTACACGCACCGATACCAGCTCCCCGCCTTGAAGCCGTCGGGCCGAACCACTGCGGTCCCGTCATCGCTGAAGGACCAGGACCCCGCCGGGAGCTCGGCGTCTTCCTCACTCGAACAGCGCAGCGGACCCTGCCGTCAGCGGCCACAAGCGTTGGCCGGGGAAGCCGAGCGGCAGCCGATCGCCGCCTGCGTTCGCGCGTACCAGATAGGTGACCGGACCGCCGATCTCTTCGCCGCCATGGCGGGCGGCGGGCGCCCGGAGGCCGAGCAGCGTGGGGGCGGCGATGTCGAACTGCCAGCCGGTGTACACGATCGTCCAGCCTCGGCGAGCAGGTGCCCGTCACCCGGCGGGGGCTGTTCAGGCTGGGGGAAGAACGGCGTGTCATCGAGCTGGAGGAACGACGACGCGGTCGGCCCGCCGCGATTGGCGATGTCCACGAGCGCCCAGCCATTGCGAGCTGCACGGTCGGCCGGCCGCAGGATGATCACGTCATGGTCGAAATGCACCAAACCGGACGAATCACGCTCGGCAAGATCGAGATCGACAATCGTCCGATTTGCGGCATGGGTCGGGTCAACTGCGTGATCGACTCTCAGCCGGGTCAACGTCGCGGCGCCGCGGTCCCCGAACGACCGCCCGTCCTGATACGGGACAACGGCTTGCTGCTGCACGCCTACCACACTCATGCCCGCACGCTAGTCAACAATGACGGGTGCGAATGGTGGCACGTCAGGATCGCCCGATTCACCACTCGACCATCAGCGACCGGGGTCCTCGGAAGGCGATGATCGGCATCAACTCCAGGCTCTGACCCAGAACGAGGCGGAGGCCGGGCAGCGCGGCGGTCAGCTCCTCGAGGACCACTCGCGCCTCGAGCCGGGCCAGCGGGGCGCCGAGGCAGAGATGGGCGCCTCCGCCGAAGCTGAGGTGTTCGCGGGCGTTGGGGCGGCGAATGTCGAACACGTCGGG
>JBJXGF010000240.1:0-27210 GCA_046153015.1 Acidimicrobiales bacterium
GTCTTCGAACGGAGCTGACCGGTCACGCTTCCTCGCCGCGCACCTGGCGCATGGTGCGCACGATGGCGCTGGCCAGCTCCTCGCCGATCTCGAGCTCCTCCATGGCCAGTTCGGCCTCCCAGACCGCCGCCGGGATCTCGTCGCGCAGCTCCAAGACGTGGAAGCAGGCGAGACCCAACGCCACCCCAGCCAACGGGCCGGCCCAGCTCGGGTCGCCGTCTCGGAAGGTCGTCGCCATGATTCGAAGGTTGTGCGGCTCGTTCAGCCCGAACACGACAACCAGATGCTCGGCGCCATAGCGCTCCGCCAGCTGCTTGACCTCCGCCTGCTCCGCATGACCTGCGGCGCCGCCCGACGTTCAAACAAAGCAAGACGTGGTTTGGTATACGACCTCACCGCCGGCCGCCTCGACACACGCCCGCACGGCCGGCCCCGCCACATCGTCGCGTTCGCCGAACACGATCACCTTCTTGCCTGCGAGCATCACGGTCCTCTCAGCGCGCTGACCCGGTGGCCGGGTTGGACTCCACGACAATAGACCGACCGTCGTAGAGCTCGGTCATGCGGCCGAGGAAGATGCTGGCCTTGGCCATCAGCAAGGCTCGGCGAGCAGCTCCCGAGCGCAGCTCCTGAGTCGCCCATCCCAGCGCCGCGACCCCAGACGGGATGTGGCCCTGTGTGGGAGCGAAGCCCGGCCACGCGATACGTGCAATGAACGGCTCGAGGTCGGCGCGGGGCACGTGCCCCGCCAGCACCGCCATTGCCCCTATCGACCGATATGTCTTGGCGGCCACGTCGCCCGAGCCGGCGTACGCCATGATCTCCGCGTTGTGGAGCTCCCCCGCGTATCGATCGACATCGGTCAAGCGAAGGCCCAACGCAGCCAGCGGCTCGACAAGCAGGCAGCGATGAATGGCGGAGTCCGACGCGCTGGCGCCCACGGGGGCCAGGCCGACGCTGCCGGGCTCAAGGAGCAGCGTCGGGCTCTGCCCGTCGTCTGCAGTCACGGCCACTGCGATCGAGGCGAGCGTGTCCTCGAGCACGGGCACGCCAGCGTTCACCATAGCCTCCGACTTCATGCCGAGCTTCGCCAGGGAGCCGCCGCCGACAACCATCACGATCCGATGCAGCCCAGCCCGGACCAGCGCCGCCGCCGTGACGAGCGCGTCGAGCGGCCCGGCGCAGAAGTTCTTCACGTCCATGCCCGACGCACGACCACAGCCGGCCAGCTCGGCCATGGCCTTGGCCATGCCGCCCCCGCCCCGCTGGTAGCGGTCGCCGACCGCCTCCTCTCCGCAGGAGATCACGAAATCGACCCGTTCCGGGTCAATGCCGTGGCGGTCGCAGAGCCACCGCAACGCCAGCGCGCCGGACGCTTTCGCAGCCAGGTTTTCCAGCAACACCGACGCGCTCAGGTTCGGATCATCCGCGCCCTCTGCTCGTTCGTCGCGCCGTATGACGCCGATGAAGGCGCCCTGGGACGTGACGGCGAGCTCATCCCGAGAGGGCTCAGCGCCATCGGCCAACACCGCCGGCCGCCCGGGGGCCGGGAACCACGATCGAAGCAGGGGATGGCGCTCGACTCGCTCGTCCAGCGCGCGCCGGCCGGCAGGGTTCAACGCGACGACCGGCGGCGTCAAGGGGTCGGCCCGCTCCAGGACAGCCAGGAAGGCCGCCTCATCGAATACCTCACCGAAGGGACCGGTGCGGGAGGCGCCAGCCTGCAGCTGGGCGTGCCAGGGGCGCGGCTGCGCAGCAAGTTGGTCGGGCGTCCGGTTGCCGATGCAAGCCTGATTCGGGGGGTAGCGCACCGCCTCGTCGTCGGATCGCAGCGCCTCAGTCAGCCTGGACCTGAAGGCCGGATCGCTTGCCGACAGGCGGCTTGGCTTCGAGCCGAACTGGACGAGATCGGGCACGTGGGCCAGGCAGAACGCACTTGCCGCCACCACCACAACCGGCTCACGACTGGCACGAGGTATGACACCCATCATGGGTCAACCATGACCCCGACGCCGTGCGATCCACCCCATTGCCGCAGGGCCTCGTCCAACTGTTTCGACGATGCGGGCGCGCGCCCCGAGGCAGCTCACCGCTCTGGCCGCGGGCCTTGGACCCCTGCCGCCAGCCAGCCATGGCGGGCAGGCTGATCAGCCACGTCAACCCCATCTCCAGGTGGGTCGGCTCCGGGGCCGGCGACCCGATGAATGGCTGGTCAGTCGACATCGATCATGCGTTGGAGCGCCTGGCGTGCTCGGGCGGCAGTGTCTGCCGCCACGCTCACGTGGTGGAGGTCGTCGCGTAGGCTGCGATACAGCTTGGGCAGCGTGGTGGCTTTCATGAACTCGCATTCGGCGTCGGCTCGAAGCGCCAGCACCCGCCGCTGCGGTGTCCCCTGGGTGAGCCGATGGATTATCCCGGTCTCGGTGCCCACGACGTGCACCGGTGCGGTGCAGGAGGCGGTGTGCCGCACCATGGCGCCGGCGCCGAGGAGGTGCACCCGTTCGCGGGGCAGGGCGGCGTGGTCGAGGGCGTCGAGGCACGAGGCGATGCATCCGCTTTCGGGGTGGAGCAGCACATGGGCGTCTGGGTGAATGGCGAGCGCTCGGGTCACGTCATCGAAGCCCAACTTGGCGTGCACGTGGCATTCCGCCTGCCACAGCCGCAACGGCCTGCCCGCAGCGCGTTCGATGTGCACACCCAAGTGGAGATCGGGCAAGAACAGCACCTCGCGGTCCGCCGGCATCGATCTGACGGTCTGGACCGCGTTGGCCGACGTGACGCAGTAGTCGGCCTCGGCCTTCACAGCCGCCGGGGTGTTGATGTAGGCGACGATGAGCGCGTCGGGGTTGGCGGCCTTCCAACGCCGCAGCTCCTCCACCTCGACTGCGGCCGCCAACGAACAACCGGCCTCGGGCTCGGGGATCAGGACGCGCTTGTCCGGACAGAGGATCGCCGCGGTTTCGGCCATGAAGTAAACCCCGCACAGCACCACCGTTTCAGCGGGGGCGTCAGCGGCGCGGCGGGCGAGCTCGAGCGAATCGCCGACATGGTCGGCGAGATCCTGGATCTCAGCCCGCTGGTAGTTGTGGGCGAGGATGACCGCGCCGCGCGCCTCACGCAGCTGGGCGATCCCGGCGATCAGCTCAGCGTCGCTCAGCCGGGCGATCTCAGGGTCGGCGGCGACGGCCGCCGACGCTGCCGTCGAAGCGACCGACGGCAGCGGTCTCGGCGCCGGGCGCACATCCCCAGGGGCGTGAGCCTCCGGTTGATGCATGACGGCTTGGTCCTCGCGCCCGTTCACGTGGATCTCCCTCAATCTGGCTCGCCTATTGCGACGTCTTGCGGCAGTCGCAGACGCTCGTCCGAGCAGCCAGCCGCATTTGACGTGATCTTGCGCCGTGTTCATGTGCGCCAGTTCCGGGGACGTTCTCACTTCCGCTGTTGCTCAGCCGCCACCTCGATCGCATTGCGGATTGCGTTCATCCATCCCAACAACGCCCGCCGATCCCCTCGCCCGATCCCAAGGGGCATTCGCCCGTCGAGCGAGATCGCGGTCTCGTCCTGCCCCTGGTAAGACAGACCGATCTCGACCCGGGTGCTCTCAGCATTGAGAAACCCGAAACTCCGCCAGACGAGCAGCCGATCCGGCTGCACGGCGTCCAGTTGCCAGCCCAGCGTGGCGATGGCCTGCCGGCAGGCTCTGTGGGCAGGATCAGCTGCGAGACTGACCTGGAAACGCTCTGATGCACGTGCCATGGCGACTACGCCTCTCCGTTCGTCAGTGGCGCCCGATACCTGCTTGGCGAGGGCGCCACGAAGGCAGTCGGCGCGACCTCTCGGTGTCTGGCCAATCGTCGGCGGGCGCCGCGGCAGCCCCTCGACGCTCAACCCTGCGTGGCGCCTTCCGCAGCCGGCTCCAAGGTGATGAGGCCGTAGTGCCCGTCGTAGCGGCGATACAGCACGCTGCCTCGCCCGGCTCGGCGGTCGACGAAGAACACGTGCGGCTCCTCGTCGGAGTTGAGGCGTTCGACAGCCTCTTCGACGCCCAGCTCGGGTGCGCCATGCGCGTCGATCGAGACCGGCGCGGCGCCGAGATGGACGAGCTCGGGCCTGGGCTCGGCCTGGTGCAACGTGAGCCCACGCTCGGTTCGCGCCAGCAGACTGTCCTCGCCGCTGGCGAGCTCTCGGAACAGGTAGAACTCGTAGTCGAGCTGCTCGAGATCGAACGCCGCCTCCTCCACGGTGAGCGGCTCGGGCGCGAGCGGCTTGTGGCGTACGATTTCTCGCTCGTCCACGGGGCGCGGGTACCAGTTCGGGCGGATGGCGGCGAGGTTGCCGTGACGCCACTCACCTGGCTCTGGCGCCAGCGCGTCTGGTCGGCGCACTTCACGGTCGGCCCGATGGCCGAGGCGGTCTCGCAGCCGGCGCTCGAGGAGATCGACCGCTTCGTGCAGGGTGTGCGCCGCGACGTGAGCCCGCAATGGGCGCCCGTTCACGTCGAGCGTCGCCTGGGCCTCGGCGCGCTTGGTCCGGGCCGGGTCCATTGCAAGGCCCAGCTTGACCCGGGCGAACAGGATCGGCTCCGCCGTTTGCTGAGCGAACGCCAGCACCCGGCTGCGGGCGTAGAGGAGCGCCTCGTCAGGCACCGGGCCGCGGGTCGCCGTCTCCAGGGGAAAGGGCTCGCCGGGCGCCGCGATCGCCTCGCCGGGGGGCTCGGCGCCCGGGAGCCACTGCTCCACGATCTCGCCGCGGTCCACCACGAGCCAGGTCGCGGTCTCGTCGTCGCCGTGAGTCCAAACCAGGCCGATCCAGCGGTCCTCGGCGCGGACCTCCGGGGGGCCGACGGGCAAGTCGGCGGCTTCGAGCGCGGCGATCACCTGACGGCGGCCCGTCGACGAGCCGGCCGGCGTGTGCAGCGTCGCGTCCGGCGCATAGAGGAACGCCGCACCGGCGACGTCGCGTCGGGCGATGGCGTTCGCCCACGCCCGAGCCACCCGCACCGGCTGGGTCACCAGACCGGGCGCCAACTCCGGGTGGGCGGAGGCGAACGGTCCGCGGGCCGCCGGTGAATGGGCGCCGCTCAGGTCGCCGAAGCGGCCCTGGCGCGGGCTGGTGCGCGTCCCTCGCCGCAGCTCGACGTTGCGCGCCGCAGGCCCGTGCCGGTCGATGTCGAAGTGCACACGAGCGCCGCTCACGCGGCTGGGCGGCGACATCTCCCGGGCCTCAACCGGGTACTCCCGGCCGCCGGCGACAATGCGTCCCACGCCGTCCGCCGCATCAAACCACAGCACCACTCCATCAGGCATGGCCAGAGCGTCCCCTCGGGTGCTCGCCGTGGGCAGAGCCAGACGGCCCGCTCGCTTTGGACGCTTGACTCGACCTGGCGAGCGCCCGATCAGCCGTCGCCGCCGCCGACCGATGGCGTTCACCCTTTGAGGACGCCGAGGGGGCGGAGTCGGGCTACGCGACGGGCCAACCCGGCCTGCTCGCACACGGCGACCACGTCGTCAACGTCCTTGTAGGCGAACGGCGCCTCCTCGGCGAGCCCACGGTCAGAACGGCATCGGACCACGACGCCGCTCGCCTCGAGCTGCTCGCGAAGCGTTCGCCCGCGAATCCGGCGCGAAGCGGCGTGGCGGCTCATCGCTCGGCCGGCCCCGTGGCAGCTCGACGCGAACGCTGGATTGCCGGCGACGCCGGCGAGCACCCACGAACCGGCGCCCATCGAACCGGGCACCAGCACCGGCTGCCCGGTGTCGGCGTAGACCAGCGGCAGCTCAGGATGGTGCGGCGGAAAGGCGCGGGTGGCGCCCTTACGGTGCACGCACAGCAGGCGTTCGCGTCCTTCGACGGTGTGCCGTTCCAGCTTGGCTAGGTTGTGCGAGACGTCATAGACGACCTCGAGGTCACCGCTGCCGGACCCCAGCGCATCGGTGAAGGCTTGACGGGTGGCGTGGGTGAGGATGTGGCGGTTGGCTCGCCCGTAGTTGGCGGCTGCGGCCATCGCCGCCAAGTACGCCTGGCCCTCGGGACTGCGGACGGGAACGCAGGCAAGCTGCGGATCGGGCATCGTGATCCCGTATCCGGTCATGGCGCGGCCCATGGCCCGTACATGGTCGGAGCAGACCTGGTGGCCCAGCCCGCGGGAGCCGCAGTGGATCATCACACACACCATGCCCGCCGACAGGCCTAGCGCCGCTGCGGCGGCCGAGTCGTGGATGTGCTCCACGGCTTGGACCTCCAAGAAGTGGTTCCCCGAGCCGAGGCTGCCCACCTGCGTGAGGCCTCGGCTCAACGCCCGGTCGGACACCGCAGCGGGATCCGCGCCGGCGAGCATCCCGCGGTCCTCGCACCGATCCAGGTCGTCGGCGCGCCCGAAGCCGGCTTCGAGCGCAGCCGGCGCGCCCTCAACCAGCAGCCCCTCCAACGCGGCCCGATTGGGCATCGCCCACACTCCTCCTGGGCCCATGCCGCTGGGGATCCGCCGGTCGAGCGCGTCCATCACCGCCGTGATCGACCCGGCCGCCTGCTCTGCCGACAGCTGCGAGCGCAAGAGCCTCACGCCGCAGGAGATGTCAAAGCCGACGCCGCCCGGCGACACCACACCGCCCGCCTCCACGTCGGTCGCCGCCACGCCCCCGATGGGAAACCCGTATCCCCAATGCACGTCCGGCATGGCGTAGGAGGCGCCGACGATTCCCGGCAGCGCCGCCACGTTCATCACTTGGCGCGACGACTCGTCGAGATCGCCCTGGTCCAGCTGGCGGCGATTCGTGAACACGACGCCCGGAACCCGCATCGGCCCGCGGCGGGCGATCCTCCACCGCCACGGCGACTCCTCGATCAGCTCTATCCGCTCCATGCGTTCGCCTCCAGCCCGTTCACCTGATGCCTACACGTCGACGGTGACCCGCGCCGTCCAGCCGCCGGAGCCGTTGGGTTGCAGGCGCAGCTCGTGGCGAGTGACCGCCTTCGGCGCCGGGCCGATCTGGCGGACGGCCCCGACCGGAGCGACGTCGACAAACCCAACAATCCCGTCGGATGCGACGTCGGCCAGTTCGATGCCGACGACGACCTGCCCGGCCACCTCTAGCAGGAACAACACCTCCTCCAGTGCGCTGACCAGCAAGTCCGCGTTGTCGTCGTCGGCGAACTCAACCGGGACCGAGCCACGGGCCGTGGCGGCTGGGACGTCGACGAAGCCGTCGATCAACCCGCGCACCGCCTCGGCGACGCAGCCCGCCCGATCCGGCGCCCACGCTTCGATGGTCGTGTCGGCCGTGTGCGCCACGATCCGATGCCCTGCTGTCACCGTCAGGAGACCTCCACCTCGCCAGTGGCTCGCGGGCTCGGCACGAACCCCCGACGAGCGCTCCACATCAGTCCACGAGGGCCTGGTAGACGAGCTGGCGGAGCTGCGTGCGGATCGGGTGAGTCGACGACGGCAGGAGCTGGGTGAGGAAGACCGCGGTGATCTCCTCGGCGGGGTCGACCCAGAACGCGGTCGAGGCGGCGCCGCCCCACGCGAACTCGCCCTCCGAGCACAGGACCTTCGCCCGCGCCGCGTCGATCACCACCGAGAAGCCGAGCCCGAACCCGATCCCGTCGTAGGCCACCTCGGAGAAGATCGGCCGCCCGAACTCGGTCAGGTCGGCGTTGGCGGGCAGGTGGTTGCGGGTCATGTAGTCGAGCGTGCGCGAGCCGAGGAGCCGGACGCCGTCGAGCTCGCCGCCCCGCAGCAGCAGCTGGGTGAAGCGGTGGTAGTCGGCGAGCGTTCCCACCAGGCCCCCGCCGCCGGACAGGAACGCCGGCGCCGCGGTCCCACGGGCGCCCATGGCGATGTTGCGCACCGCTCGCTGGTCGCCGGGCGCGGGGGAGTAGAGCGCGGCCAGCCGGTCGGCCTGCTCCTCACTGGCCCAGAAGGCGGTGTCGTGCATGCCGAGCGGCTCGAAGATCCGTTCGGCGAAGAACCGGTCGAGGCTCTGGCCTGACGCCGCTTCCACCACCCGTCCGAGCACGTCGGTGGCCACCGAGTAGTTCCACTCCGACCCGGGCTCGAACAGCAGCGGCAGGCCGGCCCACGTGTCGCACGCGGTGGCCAGGTCCACGCCCGCCGGCGCCCCCATCTCGTAGCCGGCCCGCCGGTACATCTCGTCGACGGCGCTGGCGTGATGGAACCCGTAGGTGAGCCCGGCGGTGTGGGTGAGCAGGTGCCAGATCCGCACGGGCTCCACCGCCCGGTCGGTCCCCGGGTTCAGCGCCGACCCCGACCGGTACACCCGCTGCTCGGCGAAGGAGGGGATGAAGCGGCTCACCGGATCCCGCAGCTCGAAGGCCCCCTCCTCGTAGAGCATCATCGCCGCCACCGACGTGACCGGCTTGGTCATCGAGTAGAGCCGCACCACCGTGTCCAGCTCGAACGGGGCGCCCGACTCGAGGTCGCGCCGACCGCAGCAGTCGAGATGCACGATCTCCCCGCCCCGGCTCACCAGCAGCGACCAGCCGGGCAGCAGGCCGGCGTCGACGGAGCGGCGGAAGTGCGGGCCGATGCGGTCGAGGCGGGCGGGGTCGAAGCCGGCCTGATCGGGCTCGACCTCACGCTCGAGTTCAGGCATGACCCGAGCTTGGCGCCTCGGCGCGGGGTGGGCGCCGGCCGGCCTAGCGTCGGGCCGTGGCCCAGGTCGACCCCGCCGTGGTGGAGATGCCCAGCTCGCTCGCGGCTGGGCTCATGCCGCCCTACGCCCGACTCGCCGAGTGGATGAGCGCCGAGGTCGCCGGCCTCGGCGACTCCGAGCTCGACTTCTGCTCCACCGACCCCACCCGGGAGTGGATGTGGTGGTCGATTCGCCGGCAGGTGTCCCACGTGGCGTGGGACGCGCTGGTGTTCTCGCACCGCCGCTGCGCGCCGCTCCTGTGGCCCGACGGCAACGAGCCCGAGCCGATCTCGTGGCGGGCCGCCCACCTGGGGCCCGACGCCACGGCCGACCGCCTGCTCGACGAGGCCCGCCACCACGACCTCGGCGAGCTGCTCGACCTCTTCGAGCTCGGCCTGTCGTGGCTGGAGCGGGTGGTCGCCGAGCAGCCGATCGACGCGCTGCGGGCCAACGTGACCAGCGTGCGGGGCACGTGGTTCTGGCAGTACGTGATCCAGGTGCTGCCGCGCGGCGCGGGGGCCGACCCCGACCGCCCCGGGTTCATCCGGTACACGCTCGAGGCGTCCCTGTGGATGGTCTTCTACGAGGTGCTGGCCCACATCCGCACCGTGCAGCGCTTGAAGGCGGCGCAGGGCCTCGCCGCGGCGGTGGAGCTGCCCCGGGTGGGCTACCTGCGCCTGCCCGAGTACTGGGGCGACGCCGACCGCAACGGTCCGAGCTTCGAGCGCTTGCCCACGTGAACCAACCCTGACTCCGCAACGTATCCAGCACCCCGCTCGCCCCTCGGTCTGGCATCGGATCCCCTATTCAGGAGGCGAAACGCCATGCTCGGACTCGCACTGCTCGCTGGACTGCTGATCGGCCCTCGATCCGCCCGCGCCCGCTCGACGGTTCTCGGGATCGCGCTTGCCGCCGTGCTGGTGACCGGCGCCTACGTGGTCGCTGACGGCGTGGTGATCGCCCGCTTGGTCCTCGAAGTTCTGGCTTGGGCGGGTTGCGGCATGCTGCTCGCTCGCCGCGGACTGCCGCTGCGTACCGCCGAGGTGCGCGAACCGCGCCGGTGAGCTGGCCCTGCCCGCCCGCCGCGTCCGCCGTTCAGCCCGGCTTCACGCCCCAGGCCTGAACGACCCGGGCGGTGGTGATGAAGGTGTCTTCCCGCTCCACGTGCGCGGACAGCTCGTCGATCAACTGCTCGACCCTGGCCGGCGTGGTCAAGCCGAGGGCGACGCTGTTGTGGTGCGAGTTGAGCAGCGTCAACAGCTGGATCTGCTTGGCCGGGCCCCGCAATCCTCCCGGCTGGCTCACCGCGGCCTGCACGTGCAGCAGGCCGGCCTCGTGCAGCAGCGTCGGCAGGCGGGGGCCCAGCGCCGGCTCGCCGCCGCGAGCGCGCATGGCCAGCACGAACAGCTCCACCACCTCGTCGAAAGCCGGGCACGGCGGCCAGCAGACTGCTCCTGCGATCTCGATGTCCTCCACCGCCACCACCCCGCCCGGGCGGCACTGGTCGATCAGGTTGGCGAGGCCGCCCCGATGGTCGGGCAGGTGGGAGAGGAGACAGCGGGCGTACACGAGGTCGTACCCGCCCGGCCCGTCGAGGGCGGCGGCGTCGGCCTGCTCGTAGCGCACGTTGGCGAGGCCGAGCGCGTGGCTCTCGTGGCGGGCGATGTCGAGCACGTCGGCGTCGGCGTCGACCCCGACGACCGAGCCCGCCGGCGCCCGCTCGGCCAGCAGCGTGGTCACGTCGCCCCCGCCGCAGCCGACGTCGAGGCAGCGGGCGTCCGGCGCCGCGCCAATCCGGTCGAGGAGCTGGCTCGTGAGCGGGTTGAGCGCCGCGGCCAGCACGCGCAGCCGCTCCCGGCCCGAACGTCCACCCCGCAGCACGTAGTTGGTCTCCATGCGACCGGGTACGCACCCGCCCCACCGTCCGGTTCGACGCCCGCAGGCACGCGACGCCGCCCTCACCCCGACCGGTACACGTCGCGGCGGTGGTCGATCCGGAGCACGACGACCTCGCGGCGCTCGTCGTCGATGCGGTAAAGGACCCGGAACGTCCAACGTCGCGCCGACGAGATGCCGGCGAGCTCATGGCGCAGCTGCTTGCCGACGAGCTTCTGGTCAGTGAGCAACGGACCGGTGATCAGGTCGATGACGGCGGCGGCGACGGCCTGGGGAAGGCGCTCGGCGATGGCTCTCGCGGCTGGCCCGGCCACGACGAGCTCGTACGGCTCGGCCTCAGGCGCCACGGAGGCGCCGCACGGCGTCGGCGCCTCGTACGACGTCGCCCCGGGCGACGGCCTCCTCGGCCTCACGGAGCTCTCGCACCGCCTTGCGGTTGCCGAGGATCTCGACCGTCTCCTCGAGCGCCTCCAGGTCTTGAAGGCTGATGAGCACCGCTGCGGGCACGCCGTTGCGCGTGATGGTGACCCGGTCGTGCTCGCGCTGAACCCGGTCCACGAACTCGGACAGACGATCTTTGACGTTGCGCAGCGGCTCAGTCGTCATGGCCACTACGGCGCCACGCGACAAGCGGTCTGCGGCGACCTACCAGGGCAGACCTCAGAACCCCATGCCGCGCCCGATGATCTCTTTCATGAGCTGAATGCGGTTTTCGGCGAACGTCGCGGCGCGAAATACCAGTTCAAGGGCTATGCGCGCACATCGGGCGATCACCAGCGATCGACAGCGCGCGCGATAAACGCGCGATGAAGCGCGCCTGAGCACGCATGCGACGTGTCCGTGCGGCCTTGTCATTCGCCGGCGGCCTGCGCCGATTCTGCTGACAGGTGAGACAGGCTCTCGTCTCGCCGGCCTACGTCACTCGGATCGACCGCGAGATTGGCGTCGGCCGGTTCGGGTGATCGCCCTCAGAGCCCCGAGCGTCGGCTGCGGGACCAGGGGGCATTGCTCCCACCCCGTTCCCGAGAACACCGGGGAATAGCGGCCCTCGGACTCCCGGGGGAGCCGGCGCGCGTCTGCGGTCCGTTGTAAGTGATGGGTCCGGGCCGGCGGCTCTGGGCAGGACGAAGCGCGCGCGGCAGGTCGATGTTGGTGCAATGCCCACCTCTGTGGCATGCCCTACCTAGCCTTTCCTGAGCCGATGACGAGGCTGCGGCGGCGCAGCTGCAGGCGCGCTCATTACAGCGAAGCGCCTGAGGTCAGGCTGGTTGGATGTTGGCGTTGAGCTGGAACCGGTTGTCGCGGTCGTACTGGGCCTTGATCGACTGCAGCCGCTGCAGGTTGGCCCCGTAGGACGCTCGGATCTTCTCGGGTGAGTCGTCGGCCGCGATGTGGTTGATATACGCGGAGCCCTGCAAGTGCGGCTCGACCTGCTGCCACGCGCCCCGCAGCCAACCGATGTGACGCTCGGGGCGACCGTCATCGGCCCATTGAGCGATCACGTCGAAGTCCCACTGCGCCTTGCGCGCCGCGAACGCGGTCGCGTCTTCCGCCACCCGCGTTGCAGCGCCGTGCACGTTGAAGAACAGCAGCGCGCTGAGCGGTGACGTGAAACGCCTCGCCTGATCTATGACAACGTCGATCAGTTCATCCGAGATGCGTTCGGTGAACGCCGCGCGCCAGTACCGGTGCAGGCCGTGAATCGCATTCGGTTCGTCGAGCAACGTCTGGCGGACGGCGTACGGCATGGGCCCAATCACGTCCGCAACGGGCCGCCCAAAGGCCCGGACCGGTGCGAGCACCGACTGGCCGACCTCGATAGGTCCGTTATAGCCGGCCAGCAAGGCGACGATGGGCACGCCCGCCTCGGGATCGGTGAGGATTGCGAGGTACAGCTCGGCCTCGTCGGGCAGCGTCTGGCACACGTCGCGGTAGAAGCGCAGCACGTCCGGCGCTTGGTCCAGGCCGTAGACGACCATACCTCCGAGGACGACGTCGACAGGGTGGAGCCGGTACTCCAGTGACGTGACCACACCGAAGTTCCCGCCGCCGCCTCGGAGCGCCCAGAACAGGTCGGGGTGCTCCGTTTCGCTCACCGTCCGAAACGCACCGTCGGCGGTGACAATGTCGGCCGACAGCAGGTTGTCGACACTGAGCCCGTGCTTGCCCATGAGCCAACCAAGCCCTCCGCCGAGCGTCAAACCGCCGATGCCGGTATTCGACACGGTGCCGCCTGTCGTCGCCAGCCCGAACGCCTGCGACTCCCGGTCCAGCTCACCCCACAGCACGCCGCCTTGCGCGCGCACGGTACGCGCGGCGGGGTCGACGCGGATGCCCTTCATAGCGGACAGGTCGATCACGATGCCGCCGTCGTTGGTGCCGTAGCCAGGCGCGCTATGTCCGCCGCCTCGGACCGAGATCAACAGCTCGTGCTCGTTTGCGAACGTGACGGCGCGCTGTACATCCGCGACGCCGGTGCAGCGGACGATCACCGCTGGCCGGCGATCGACGTTGCCGTTCCAGACCCGCCGGGCCTCCTCGTAGCCTGCGTCGGCGGGCCCTGTGACCAGGCCGGCAACCTGGCTGCGCAGAGCGTCGACAGACGCGACCGACATCTCGACTGTGGTCACGGTCTACCCCCCAGTCCCAGCGTGCGAGATCCCCCTCGGCACACAGAAAGCATACCGCCCGACTGGGCTTCAGCGCTCGGGCGCGTCCACCGGGACCGCGCATCTCAGCAGCCACGACCACCTCCAGCGCTTCAGGCGCGTGTCAACCTTTCTGAGGCAGCCTCGGGAGGAGCCCCACCCCGGGGGTGGATGCTCAGCGTGGGGAGATTCAGCAAGTCTGGGGAGAAGTCCGCGACCGGCGGCAACACTGCCGGCTCGTAGGGCAGAACCAGCAAACCGTGCGTGGATCCGAGCCGCTGTGCTCGCCGTCGTCGCCGAGCGTGCCGACAGCAGTGACGGTCGCTAGGGCACGATCGGCCGACGGAGTAGGGCGGTGTCTTTTGGGGCTTCACGTATTCTCTGGGAGTGGTTCGCCCGTCGGGGACGGTGACCTTCTTGTTCACGGATGTGGAGGGTGTCGTGCGCCAGCTCGATGAGTCTGATCCAGAAGCGATGCGGGCGGCTCTGGCAACGCATGACGAGGTGCTCCGCTCGTCGGTGGAAGCCCATCGGGGCTGGTGTTCAAGCACACGGGGAATGGGGTCTGCGCGGCGTTCTCGGTTGCGGCTGACGCCGTAGCAGCGGCGGTCGATGCGCAGCGCCGGTCGGCGTTGCCGGCGCGGATCGGGATCGGGACGGGCAGGGCCGAGCTCCGTGGCTATGACTACTCTTGGCCGGCCTTGAACCGAGCGGCGCGGGTGATGGCCGCAGGCCACGGCGGGCAGATCCTCGTTGCGGGCTCCACCGCGTCGCTGCTGGATGGAGTCGAGCTCGTCGATCTTGAAGTTGTGATCCGACTCGAGCGCCTCGGGGGCGGCAGGCCGACGCAAGGTTGACATCGGGCTGGCGACGCGAGCAGCGCGCGGCATGCCAGGTGCAAGCTGACAGGTGGGGGCGGTCTCATCGACGCCGGCTGGCTGGGCTCTGCCAGCGATCGCATGTCGCGGTCGGTCCGCGGTGTCTGTGGATGGAATGTTGCGAGGACGCTCGTCTGTATGACGGGCGTCTCGCCTGGGCAGCCGTGCGCGCCAAGAGGGCGTTGCGCTGCGTCGCTGGCCACTGGCCGCTCGCAGGAAACGGGCGGCCGCCTCGGTTGCGTCCTCCAGCCCACCGGTGCGAGGCACTGTGCGGTCGGTGGAAGGTTGCGTCGCTCATGGCCGTGTCACCCCCGTTCGCAACTTCGATCAACTCCCCAGCTCATGGCGCTTGTTTGGCGAGTGCGGCCAGACCAGCAGAAGCGTGCGGAGGCGTGGGTGGGAGCTCGTACGGCCGTTGCCGTGCGGCTGGATGTCTGCGTCGGGGCGCGGCGGCACATGCGTGCTCGACCTGGAGCCGTCAGCGCGCCGGTGGCGGGCCGTTGCTGAGATAGCGTCGGCCATGGCTGCTGCGTCAGACGAGTTCCGCAGCGCCGTGCTGGCGCTCGCAGAGGCTGAGCGTGTTGGGCTCGTCGCCGAGCTGTTGGTCAGATTCGAGTTCCCGGCCGGTGAGGATCCGCATCCGGAGCGGCGTCTGGTGGCGGCCGGAACGACGGTGGGCCTGGCGTGTGTGCGTTGGGCAACAGGCTCCAAGGAGCCTTCTGGGTGAGCGGCGACGGCAGGAGTCAGGGGTGGTCCTGCACCGAGCACCGGCGTACGGCCCGCCGTGTTTGGTGGCAGAAACTGCTCGGTATGCCGCTAAGAGAACCGAGAGCGTCAGAGGTTGTTGGCCGTGGACGCGACGGATGCCTGGATCTGCTCGAACTCGGAGCGAGCGTCGGCCCAGGCTATGGAGAAGTGCACGATCCGCTTGGCCTCGGCCAGCGGGACGCGGAGCACGGCTCGGGTGATCTTGATCGACTCGATCGGCGAGAAGCCATCGGCACGGAGCTGGACCAGGACGCGCTCCCATTCCTCGTGGCTGATCGCTGCCTGGGGTGTGGTGAACGTCTGGCTCATGACCGCTCCGTCCGAAGCCGGATCCGCACATCCACTCTACGCCCCCGCCGGGCGCCTGACAGGCGGGTTCCGGTGACGTGGAGTTCCTCGAAGCCGGCGGCGGCGAGCTCTGCGAGTGCCAGGCGGGCCCAGCCGAGCAGCTCTGCGGTGGACACCTGAAGCCTCCCAGCATTCCGCGGATACACCGCAATGTCACGTAGCTCGATCCGCGTGCCATCAACGACGACCTCGGCGAGCACGTCTACGGCGCCGGCCCGCGTCTCCATGCTGCGCTCGTAGAGGTCACCGGTGGCGAAGGCCATCACGTCGGGGACCGTACCCGCGGGCGCGGGCGGCGCTTGGCCGATGTGCGCAAACGAGCTCAGAGCGCCCTCGGCCATGGTGCGCTCCAGGATCGCGGCTCCACTCGGCGCCGGTCGTGGGGCGGACAGTCGGTTAGGCCGGCTGTGTCGAAAGCGCGCTGGCGCACGCGCTTAGCGAGGGCTTGAAGCGCAGCGGCGAGCCGCTGGATCCGGGGGCGGATGCGATCGTGTGGGCGCGCAGGCGCGGGTCGATGGGGATGCGGGAGCTGCCCCAGGCGTTGGGGCTCGAGCTGGTGGCCGACGCCTCGCGCTGCGTTGCTCCCACCGAGGCTGGCGCCGTAGCCAATGCTCGGCTCATAGGGTCCGATCTTGTCGCTGGGAGGGGCGGTAACCCCGCTGGAGCCACCGATGACGATGCGATTCAACTCCCCGCATGAGCCGAGCCCTGGCGAGATGAGCGCCGCCTTCGATCCGGTCCTCGTGACCATCGCCGAAGCGGCGAGGATGCTGGCGCTCGGGCGCACGAGCGTCTACCAGTTGATCAGCACCGGCGAGCTCGAGGTGATCCACATCGGCCGTGCAGCGCGGATCCCCGTGGAGGCGGTGCATGATCTCGTGCTGCGGCGTCGAGCCGACCGCTAGCGCGAAGCTTGACGGGTGAGCGTTCAACGGCGGGACGGCAAGCGTGGAGTGGGCTGGGATGCGCGTCTACGCGATCCGGCGGGCAAGGTGTGCACCCGCACCTTCCGCACCCGGCGTGAAGCGGAGGCCTTCGTGCGGTCGGAGCTGACGGCGAGGGACGCCGGCGCGTGGGTCGATTCTCGGGCTGGGCGGCGGACGCTCGCCGAGTGGATCACGGAGTGGTATCCCGCGCACGAACCCGCTCGGCGATCGGGCCCTGTCGTCGATCACCCCGCTCGATATCCAGCGGCTCGTCAATGCCTGGTCGACCGACGCGAAGCCATCGACGGTGCAGCACAGGTTCGCCATCTTGCGCACCGCCTTGGCCGCGGCCGTGATGGCCGATCGCATCGCACGCTCGCCGTGCCGCGGCATCAAGCTGCCCCGGGGCGAGCCGGTTCGGCGTCGGCTGCCCGACACGGCCGAGCTGGCGGCGCTCGCGGCCGCGACCCGCCCGGAGTTCCGGGCCATGGTCTGGCTCGGGGCGATCCTCGGGCTTCGCTGGGGCGAGGTCGCAGGGTTGCGAGTGGGCGCTCTCGACCTGCTCCGCGGGCAGCTCCTGGTTCGAGAGACGGTGGGGGAGGCCTCCGGGGTCATCCACACCGGCCCGCCGAAGTCCGCCGCTGGGCGGCGTCAGCTTGCCCCCGCCCGACCCGCTCTCCCGGGTCATCGCCGATCACCTTGGGCTCGTGGGCCTCACCGCGGCCGACGCCGACCGATATGTCTTTCGTGCGCCGATGGGCGGGCCTCTGCGCTACTTCTGGTGGCACGAGAAGGTGTGGGATCGCGCCCGGCGCGAGGTCGGCCTGGGGGAGTTGGGCTTCCACGACCTGCGGCGGCTCTACGCGTCGGTCCTCGTGGCCGAGGCGATCGACGTGAAGGTCTCGCAGGAGCTCATGGGCCACGAGGACATCCGCATGACGCGAGGGCTCTACGCGCAGGCCGGCAGCGTCGCCAAGCAGCGGGCGAACGACGCCGTCGCCGACCACCTCCTCGCGCGCCAGCGAGATCTCGCGCGCGATAGACGCGCGATGGAGCGTGGCTAGGCGGGCTGTCGCTACCTACAAAAATTGGCTCTGAGCTGGACTTTTCTCAGAAACCCAGCGATCGCCCGATGATCTCTTTCATGATCTCGGTGGTGCCGCCGTAGATCGTGGCGATGCGGGCATCGGCGTAGGCGCGGGTGATGGGGTACTCGGTCATGTAGCCGTAGCCGCCGTGGAGCTGCACGCAGGTGTCGACCACCCGCTTTTGCAGCTCGGTGCACCACCACTTGGCCATCGCTGCGTCGTCGGCGCTGAGCTCGCCCGCGTTGAGGGCGCTCACGCAGCGGTCGACGAACACCTGGCCGATCTCGACCTCGGTCTTCATCTCGGCGAGGCGGAAGCGGGAGTTCTGGAAGCTGCCGATCGGTTGGCCGAACGCGTGGCGCTCCTTGCAGTATTCGGCCGTCCAGCCGAGCGCCGCCTTGGCCGCGGCCACCCCGGCGACCGCGATCGAGAGCCGCTCCTGGGGCAGGTTGTCGACCAGGTGGAGGAAGCCCTTGCCCTCCTCGCCGAGGAGGTTCTCGACCGGCACCTCCACGTCGGCGAAGAACAGCTCGGCGGTGTCCTGGCTGTGCTGGCCGAGCTTGTCGAGGTTGCGGCCCCGTTCGAAGCCGGGCATGCCCCGCTCGAGCACCAGCAGGCTCATGCCCTTGTGCTTGGCGGCCGGGTCGGTCTTGCAGGCCACGATCACAATGTCGGAGTTGATGCCGTTGGTGATGAAGGTCTTCGAGCCGTTCACGATGTAGCGGTCGCCGTCGCGCAGGGCGGTGGTCTTCATGCCGGCGAGATCCGAGCCGACGGCGGGCTCGGTCATGGCGATGGCCGAGATGAGCTCGCCCGAGCACATGCCCGGCAGCCAGCGCTGCTTCTGCTCGGGCGTCGCCAGCTTCTGGATGTAGGGCAGGTTGATGTCGTTGTGGAGGCAGATCCCGTTGCCGGCGCCGACCATGCCGGCGGCCTGCACCTCTTCGTTGATGATCTGGTTGTAGCGGAAGTCGGCGACCCCGCCGCCGCCGTACTCCTCGGGCACGCTCATGCAGAGAAAGCCGTTGGCGCCGGCCTTGGTGTACAGCTCCCGGGGGGCGATGCCGTCGCGCTCCCAGCTCTCCAGGTGCGGCTTCATCTCCTTGTCGACGAAGCTGGCGAAGCTCTCGCGGAACAGCTCGTGCTCGGGCTCGAAGATCGTGCGCCTCATGGCCGGCGAGCGTACCGGCCCCCTCAGCTGGGGGCGGTCTCGGCCCGCACGATGTGGGGGGCGCCGTTGAGGATGCGCTCGTGGGGGAGGTGCACGACCTGGCCGTCGGCCAGCTCGAGCTCCACGGTCACCGGGTGCACGGCGCGGACCACGCCGGCGAAGGTGTCGACGGCGAGCCGGTCGCCCGGGCGCACGAGGCGGCGCAGATAGCGCCCGGCGGCCAGCTCGCGGGCCACGTTGCGGCCCCCGAGTCCGATGAGCAGCGCCGACGCGAGCGCCGCGCCGAACACCAGCCCGGCCAGCACCATGTTGACGATCGTGGTGTCGATGCCGAGCTGGCCCACAGCCAGCAGCACCGCCGCTGCGGTGACTATGGTCCGCACCGCCCGCGTGAGCGCAGGGCGGGGTTCTCCGGTGGCCTTGATGACCGTGCGGCCAACGGCCAGCGACACCATCTCCGCCGCGACCTTCCCGCCGAGCAGCAGGACCCCGGCGGTGATGACCTTGGGGAAGTACGTGATGACCTTGGTCGGGATCGTCTGCAGCTCGGCCGTTGCGGAGCTGCCCATGGCCACCACGACGCCGGCGGCGACCACGATCCAGAACACGAAGCTGGCGGCCGCGTTGGCCACCGCGCGCACGGCCTCGGGCAGCGACGGGCGGCTGAGCAGGCGACGCACCAGCGGCGCGAGCAGGGCCCCCCCGCCGAGGCCGACCACGATCGACACCGCGGCCGTGATGAGAGCGCGCATCGAGCGGTATTCCTAGCAGGCGCAGCCCGCCGGACCCGGCGCTACAGGTCCCCGTGCTCGCCGAACAGGGTTCGCGCCGTTTCCCAGGGCAGCGAGAAGAGGTCGCCGACCACCGTGGCCGCCTCCCGCATGGCCGGGTCGGGCCGCATGGCCTCCCGCAGGCGTTCGAGCAGGCCGACCGGGGTCTCGAGGGCGTGCTGGAGGGACTCGTGCAGCGCCGCCGGGGGCGGCACGAGCGTTTCGAGGCGATCCGCCTCCTCGGGGTGCTGCGCCAGGTAACGCTCGAGCTTGTCGGGCTCGTCGTCGAGCCAGTCGAGCAGCTTGCGGTCGCTCGGGGCGGTCATGGCGACCACTCCGCCAGCGTGGCCGACAGGGCCCGGCGGGCCCGGAAGAGCCGGGTGCGCACGGTGGGCAGCGGCAGCTCGAGCGCGGCGGCGATGTCCTCGTAGGGCATGCCCTCCAGCTCCCGCAGCACCACGATGGCCCGGGTCGTCTCGTCGAGGCCCTCCAGCGCCTTCCACACTGCGCCCACCATCACGCGCCCCTGCACGCTGCGCTCCACGTCGGCGCTCACGCTGCGGCTCGGCTCGAGTGTCATGTCGGTGGGGTCCATGCTCTGGTCGCGCCGGCGCCGCAGCGCCGACACCGCGGTGTTGTGCGCGATGCGCAGCACCCAGTTCCGCAGCGGCGAATCGCCGCGGAAGCCGTCGAGGTGCTGCCACACGCGCAGCAGCGTCTCCTGCACGACGTCCTCGGCGAGCTGTGTATCGCGAACAATGGATAACGCTACGCGGTAAATCGAGGGCCCGAACTCGGCGAGCACGTCGTCGAGCGAGGGCTGGGCGCCGCCGGCGCCTCGGCCGGCCGACCCGGCCGACCCTGCCGCGCCCGCCGCGCCGAGTTGCGCCGGGTTGGTCGCCGGTCGGTTCGTATCCGGCGGCGGGGCCAGGCTCACGCGGGCCCGAGCGGGTCGGCGAGGCAGGGCCTGGGCCCAGAGCGCCCCGTAGCACCGGACATAGGCGGGCACGCTACCGCGCCGCGCCGCCGCCGCCCAGGTCGGCGAGACTGAGCGGCGCATGCAGGGCGAGTGGCGAGCCAGCGAGGAGTTCGGCCAGCGGCTGGGCTGCGGCCTGGTCGCCGCCGGGCTGCTGCCCGCCTGGTTCCTGCTTGTGTACCTCGCCCTCGACCGCTCGGCGGGCGGGCCCGCCGCGTTCCTCGCGCTGGCGTTGGCCGTGGCCTCGGCGGCGGGCGCGGCGCTCGGCGTGCGGCGCATCCGCCGCACCCCCCGCACGGTGCGGATCGAGGGCGGCTCGCTGACCGTCGCCAGCGCCGCCGCGTCGACCAGCCGGCCCATCGCCGAGCTGGCCTCGGTCGAGATCGGGGCCGGATTCGGCCTGGCGCCGGTGCGGCTCGTGTTCCGCGACCGGTCCGTGCTGGCGATACCCCGGGAGCTCGAGAACTTCGACGGCCTGCTCGACGCGCTGGCGGCCCGCAACCCGACCCTCGCCATCCGCCGCCCGCAGCCCGGCGGACCTGGCGGCTGAGATCACTACCATCCGCCCGTGGACACCACCCGGCCCGTGCTGATCTTCGCCGGCGGGGAGGAGACCCCGCCGGGGGCGCTGGAGGCGCTGGCGGCCGACGCCTTCGTGATCGCGGCCGACTCGGGCCTCACCCACGCCCTCGCACACGGCCGCGCCGTGGACCTGGTGGTCGGGGACCTCGACTCGGCCCCGCCCCGCCTCGTGGAGGCCGCCTCGGCGGCCGGCGCCGTAGTTGAGCGCCACCCGGCGGACAAGGACCAGACCGACCTCGCCCTCGCCCTCGACGCCGCCGCTGCGCTCGGCGCCCGGGTGGTGACCGTGGTCGGCGGCCACGGCGGCCGGCTCGACCACCTGTTCGCCAATCTGCTGCTGCTCGGCGCGCCGCGTTATGCCGGGCTGGAGCTCGACGCGGTGATGGGCCCGGCGCGGGTGGTGATCGTGCACGACCGCCGGACCCTGCTCGGCGAGCCGGGCGAGCTGGTCTCGCTCCTGGCGCTGCACGGCAGCGCCGCCGGGGTGAGCACCGAGGGGCTGCTCTTCCCGCTGCGCGACGCGGTGCTGGCGGCGGGCGCCAGCCTCGGCGTGAGCAACGAGTTCGCCGCCCCGCAGGCGCAGGTCACGGTGGAGCGGGGCTGCGTGGCCGCCGTGGCCCCCGGCGTCCGCGGCGTGCTCTGGCAGGCTCGGCGCCAGGCCGGTCAACACTCTGAGTAGCTGTATATGCGCGATCCGAAAAGGTTGGAGCGAATCCCTACGCGCCGGCGGTGAAGCTCCGGCCCGCCGCTAGGCTTCTTGCTGCGCTTTGCGCGCAGGCGGACTGCGTGAGCTGCAATCGGCGAGTCTCCGAGGACGGAGTCACATGACGCGAGTGTTGGTTACCGGTGCAGGCGGCTTCATCGGAAGTCACCTGGTCACGTTCTTGAAAGAACGAGGCTATTGGGTTCGCGGGGTCGACATCAAGGAACCGGAGTACCAGCCGACCGACGCCGATGAGTTCCTCCTGCTCGACCTGCGCCGTTGGGACAACTGCCTCGAGGCCCTGCACGGCGGGGTCGAGGAGGTGTACGCGCTGGCGGCCGACATGGGCGGCATGGGCTTCATCTCGAAGTATCACGCCACGATCCTGCGCAACAACGCGCTGATCAACCTGCACACGCTCGACGCGGCGCGGGTCAACGGCGTTTCGCGGTATCTCTATACGTCGTCGGCGTGCGTATACCCAGAATACCGTCAAACCGAAACGAACGTCACTCCCTTGAAAGAGGAAGACGCCTACCCCGCCCAGCCCCAGGATGCGTACGGCTGGGAAAAGCTGGTGACCGAGAAGCTCTGCGAGTACTACATCGACGAGTTCGGCCTCGAGACCCGCACGGTGCGGTTCCACAACATCTACGGCCCCAACGGCACCTATGACGGCGGTCGGGAGAAGGCGCCGGCGGCCATGTGCCGCAAGGTGGCGCTGGCCAACGACGGCGAGTCGATCGAGGTGTGGGGTGACGGCGAGCAGACCCGTTCGTTCTGCTACATCGACGACTGCGTCGAGGGGATCTACCGCCTCATGCGCTCCGATCATCGGGACCCGCTGAACCTCGGCAGCGAGGAGATGGTGTCGATCAACGAGCTCGCCCAGATGGTGATCGACATCTCGGGCAAGCAGAACATCGGCATCGAGCACGTGGAGGGCCCCCAGGGTGTGCGGGGCCGCAACTCCGACAACAGCCGCCTGCGCGAGGTGCTCGGCTGGGAGCCGGCCACGAGCCTGCGCACCGGGCTCGAGCCGACCTACCGCTGGATCGAGAAGCACATCGCCTCATGAACGTCCCCGCCGAACCTCGCGGGTCGGCGGGCGAGGGCAACGAGCCGGGCCATGCGCCCGGCTCGTTGCCGCGTCCGCTGCCCAGCACCTTGCCCCGCGTCGACGTGCTCGGCGTCCACGTCAACGCCATCTCGATGAGCCAGGCGGTCGGAGAGATCGCCCGCTGGATCGAGGAGCGGGAGCGCCGCTACGTGTGCGTCACCGGGGTGCACGGGGTGATGGAATGCCAGGCCGACCCCGAGCTGGCCGTGATCCACAACCGCTCCGGCCTCACCACACCCGACGGCATGCCGATGGTGTGGGCCGGCCGGTACGCCGGCGTGACCGAGGCCACCCGCGTGTACGGGCCCGACCTGATGCTCGCCGTGTGCGAGCGGGCCGCCGAGGCCGGTTGGCGCTCGTTCTTCTACGGCGGCGCGCCCGGCGTGGCCGAGACGCTGGCCGAGCGCCTGAGCGAGCGGTTCCCCGGCCTCGCGGTGGCGGGCGCCTACTCGCCGCCCTACCGGCCGCTCACGCCCGAAGAGTCGGGCGAGATCGCGGCCCGCATCAACGAGGCCGGGGCCGACCTCGTGTGGGTGGGCCTCTCCACGCCCAAGCAGGAGCGGTGGATGGCCGAGCACCGCGAGCTGCTCGACGCGCCGGCGCTGCTCGGCGTGGGCGCCGCGTTCGACATCCACGCCGGCAACCTCCGCCAGGCGCCGGCGGCGCTCCAGCGGGTGGGCCTCGAGTGGGCGTTCCGGCTGGCGGTCGAGCCTCGCCGGCTGTGGCGGCGCTACCTCAAGAACAACCCGCGCTTCGTGGCGCAGGTGCTGCGCCGCCCGCCCCGGCTGCTCTGAGCGGTTGGCCGGCCGGGTCCGCCCGGCCGGCCCTCGACCGGGGCCTCAGGCCCCGGTGCGGCGCACGACCGAGCCCAAGGTGCGGGCCAGGATCGTCACGTCGTGGCCGAGCGTTACCCGGCGGAGGTAGTCGAGATCCACGTCGACGCTCTCGTGGAGCAGCCGGGTGCGGAACGGCGACACCTGCCACACCCCGGTGATGCCCGGCTTCACGTGGTGGCGGGGGTGCTTCCAGAGGCGGTGGCGCTCGACGATCTCCACCAGCTCGGGCCGGGGGCCGATCAGGCTCATGTCGCCCTTCAGCACGTTCCACAACTGCGGCAGCTCGTCCAGGCTCCAGCGGCGCAGCACCCGCCCGAGCGGCGTGTGGCGGGGATCGTCGCTCGACTTGTGAGGCCGGCCGGGTTCGCCCCGCTCGCCGGGCCGCGGGTGGCGCATCGTGCGCACCTTGTAGATCGTGAACACCTCACCGTGCCGGCCGACCCGGCGCTGCCGGAAGATCACGCCGGGGCCGAGGTTGACCCGCACCAGGCCCAGCACCATCAGCAGCACCGGCAGGGTGGCCAGCAGCAGCGCGGCGGCTATGACCCGGTCGATGGCCGGCTTGATCCAGGTGATGTACGCCGAGGGCGGGGGAGGCGAGGCCAGCGGATGCCGCAGCTCGACGACCTCGGCCTCGAGGCCGATCTCGGAGGCCCGCCATGCCCGCCCCGGGCTCGTTGTTTGCCCCGGGTCCGTCGCCCAGGGCGCGTGCGCGCGCAACTCTGCCACTGCCTGCTGCCCTCGTGTTCCGCCGTTGGATGACGCCTGGCCCGCCGCTGGCGTCGAGCGCCGCCGCGCCATCCGCGCAACAGCAGAGGCAAGGGTAACGAGGCTGCGCGGCCTTCGACACGAGCCCCGCCCGCCCGTCACAGAAGTGCAACGACGCCCTCGCGCGGCCCGAGCAGCGGGCGCGCGCCTACGCTCTGAGGCATGCCTCGACGCGTCACCCCCAAGCGCGAACCGAGCGGCCCCGATGAGCTGCCGCCTCTGCGGCGGCGCTCACCGTTGGTCTACTGGACCGCCGTCCTGGCCGTGGCCGCGCTGGTGCTCGTGACGGTGGGCGGGGTGCTCGCCGGCATCGCCGGGCGCTGAGCCGGGCCCGTCAGGCCGAGCGCGTCAGGCCTTGGCCGCGGCGAGCTCGGAGACGATCTTGTCGGAAAGGTGCTGGGGCACGACGTCGTAGTGGTCGTGCGCGGCCCGGAAGCGGCCCCGGCCGCCCGAGATCGAGCGCAGGTCGATCGCGTAGCGCAGGATCTCCGAGGTGGGCACGAGCGCCACGATCGTCTGCTCACCGTTGCCGGCCGCCTCGGTGCCCTGGACCCGGCCGCGGCGGGCGTTGAGGTCGCCCATCACGTCGCCCTGGTGGTCGAGCGGCACCGTGACCTCGAGCCGGGAGATCGGCTCGAGCAGCACCGGCTGCGCCTTCGCGCAGGCGTCGCGGAAACCCACTCGGCCGGCGATCTTGAAGCTCATCTCGTCGGAGTCGACCGAGTGGTACTTGCCGTCGAAACAGGCCACCGACACGTCGACCACCGGGAAGCCCAGCGCACCGCCCTGCTCCATGGTCTCCGAGACGCCCTTCTCCACCGCCGGGATGAACTGGCGTGGGATGGCGCCGCCCACGATCTCGTCGTGGAACTGGAACCCCTCGCCGCGGGGCAGCGGCGCCACCCGCAGGTAGCACACCCCGAACTGCCCGCGGCCACCCGACTGCTTCTTGTGCTTCCCCTCGGCCTCGGCCGAGCCGAGGATCGTCTCCCGGTAGGCGATCTTCACGTCCTCGGTGTGGACGTGCACGCCGAACTTGCGGGCCAGCTTGTCGATGGCGATGCGCAGGTGGGTCTCGCCCAGGCCCGACAGCAGCGTCTGGTGCGTCTCGTCGTTGCGCTCGGTGTGCAGCGTCGGGTCTTCGTGGATGAGCCGGGAGAGGGCGTTGCCGAGCTTGTCCTCGTCGGCCTGGGCGTCGGCCACGATGGCCGTGCTCAGCACCGGCGCCGGGTACTCGATCGGGCTCACCGCCACCGGCTTGCCCTTCGGGGCCAGCGTGTCGCCCGAGAGGGTGTGGGCCAGCTTGGCCACCGCGGCGATGTCGCCCACCTTGACCTCGGCCACCGCCGCCTGCTCGGCGCCGCGCATGAGGGCGATGCCGTGGAGGCGCTCGTCGGCGCCGGAGCGGCTGTTGTGGAGGTGGTCGTCGACCTTGACCGAGCCCGAGAGCACCTTGAAGAGCGACACGTTGCCCACGTAGGGGTCGGCGATGTTCTTGAACACGAAGGCCAGCGGCTCGCCGGCGGGGTCGGGGGCCACGACCACCTCGGCGTCGCCGGCCCTGACCGTCTCGCCCGGGCGGGCCAACGGCGACGGCCCGATGTCGACCAGCAGGTCGAGCAGGTGGTCGATGGCCGCGGCGCCGCCCGCCGCGCCCGGCACCACCGGGAACACGGCGCCCTCGGCGAGGCCTTTGGCCAGCGTGCGGGCCAGGGCGTCGGCCGGGATGTCCTCGCCCTCGAGGTACTTCTCCAGCAAGTCGTCGTCGGCGGACACGATGCCCTCGATGAGGCCGTCGCGCTGCGCGTCGATCGCGTCCTGCACGTCGGCCGGCGGGGTGGTCTCCTTCGGCTTGCCGCCCTCGTAAGTCCATGCCTTGCCCGAGAGCAGGTCGGCCACGCCCTTGAAGTCCGCCTCGGCGCCGATCGGGATCATCAGCGGGGCCACCCCGGCGCCGAACTTGTCCCGCAGGGACTCGAGCGCCGCGTCGTAGTCGGCCCGCTCCCGGTCGAGCTTGTTCACGAACACGAAGCGGGGGATGCCCCGCTCGGCGGCCATGCGCCAGATCAGCTCGGTCTGCACCTCCACGCCCTCCACCGCGCTGACCACGAACAGGGCCAGGTCGGCCACGCGCAGGGCGGCGACCACCTCGCCGATGAAGTCGGGGAAGCCCGGCGTGTCGATCACGTTGATCTTGTGGTCGCGCCACTCCACGTAGGCCACGCCCATGTTGAGCGACACGCCCCGCGCCTTCTCCTCGGGGTCGTGATCGGTGACCGTGGTGCCGTCTTCCACCCGGCCCAGCCGGTTGATCGCCCCGCTGCGGAACAGCATGCCTTCGACCAGGGTGGTCTTGCCGGACCCGCCGTGGCCGACCAGGACCACATTCCTGATCCGGTCGGGTGCATACACCTTCGCGTCTGCCACGTCGCGCTCCCCCTAGAAGGCCGTGCCGGAAACGTGAGATTACCAACGAAGGTAGATCTGCCCAAACGCTCAAGGGGGCCTCTCCGCCGCCCGATACCAGTCTCGAAGTGCTCGGTCGCAGGTCGCCCGGCCGGCTGATCCCTCCCGGCTGGCCGGGCGGCCTGCTGGGCCCTGCCGCACCCCGGTCGCCGTCAGGCGCGGGGTTCGCCGTCGCCCCCTCGGGCCGCCTCCACCAGCGCCGCCACGCGCGCCGCCCGGCGGGCGTCGAGCGCGGGCACGCGGCCCGGCAAGCCGCCCCCGGCCAGCTCGTTGACCACTGCGCGCAGCTGGCCCACGTAGCCGTACTCGACGATGGGGGCGAGGCCGGTCCCCGCCGGGTGGGCCAGGTCGGCGCCGTTCGCCTCAAGGTGCGGATGAGGGCTCAGCTCGAGGCGCAGCACTGCGTGGTCGCTGGCCGCCTGCGCGCTCCACGCCGAGCCGGCCCGCCGCCAGCCGGCGCTCACCCGCACGGTGGGGCCCCCGGCGCGGGCGAGGGTGAGCTCGGCCCGCTCGCCGGCGATCGCCGCGTGGACGAGCGCGAAGCCCTTCGGGGCCTCGCCCGCCGCCTCGGCCAGCGTGAACGCCAGGGCGAGCGCCCGGGCGCCGGGGTCG
>JBJXGF010000241.1:0-2553 GCA_046153015.1 Acidimicrobiales bacterium
GCGCCGTGCGCCGGGGCCAGCTCGGCGCGCGGCGCCTCGCCCGGGGTGAGCACCGTGAGCCGCCACCCGCCCCGGGCCTCGAGCCGCGGGGCCAGACCCGCCCGCACGAGCGAGGACTTGCCCACCCCCGACGGGCCGACCACGGCGATGAAGCCGCTGCCCTCGAGCTCGCGCAGCAGGTGCGCGATCAGCCGTTCGCGGCCGAAGAAGACCTCCGCGTCGCCCTCCCCGAACGGCCGCAGGCCACGGTACGGGCACTCGGGGCGGGCCGCGGGCGCCTCGGCGGCTGCTGGCCGCGCCAGCTCGCCGATGCGCCCGATGGGCCGCAGCTCCACCGCGCTGCGCACCCGCTCGACGAGCTGCGCCACTGCGGCGGCGTCGGCGGAGGGGAGCCACACGGTCCGGGCGCCGGCGGCGGCCAGCTTCTGGCGGTACACGGCCACGTCGCCCGCCGAGCCGAGGAGGCCGACGGCGAAGCCGCTCTCGTCGATCCCGCCGGTGAACAGCCAGCCCGGCGCGGCCGCCGCGAGGGCGCCGGTGAGCTGACCGAAGGCGGCCGCGGCGCCCAGGCCCACCGAGCGCCCCGCCACGAGCTCCACCGGACAGCCGGTCGATTCCCAGACGAGCGACCATCGCACCGACAGGCGAGCGTCGCCGGCCGCCCACCACGCCGCCTCGAGGGCTTCGGCGAACTCGGCGTCCCAGCGCACGAGCGGGCTGGCGGCGAGGTCCACGTACACCCCCGGCGGGCCGGCGCGCCGCACCGCGGCGAGCACGGCCACGTCGGCGTCGACGTGGCGGGTGGTGAGCACCGACGCCCGGGCCGACGCCGGCCCCGCCACGTCGACCGGCGCGCCGGCCACGTCGGCCAGCAGGTCGTCACGCGCCACCTCGCCCGGGTGGGGCCGCGGCGCGACCTTCCCGCGTGGGGCGCCCAGCGTGGCGCCGAGCACGGCGGCCGCTTCCTCCGCCAGCGCCGCCGCCGCCGGACCGCTCGGGGTGAGCGCCAGCTGCGCGGTGAGCAGGAGGCCCGTCGCCCGGGCCGATGGCGGGGCGCCGCGCCCGGCCGGCAGCTCGTCGTCGAGCAGGTCGAACAGCGGTGAGCGCGCCAGGCGCCGCAGGTGCTCCTCGTCGCCGGCGCGGGCCGCCTCCCGGCACGCCGCCCACAACCCGAGCGGACCCGAGAGCGCGGCGGCCGCGTCACGCCCAGAGGACGACGCGAGCGCGTCGAGCACCGCCTGCCTCGCCCGCCCCGACCCTGCCCTGGCTGGATCCAAGAGCGCCCAGGCAAGCAGACCGGCGCGCTCGCTGCAACGAGTGCGAACGCGTGGCGGGCCGGGGAGGCCGGGGGAACCGAACGGCGCCGGCTCGCCACCAACCTGCTAAGGCTTCGCGGCGTCGGCCCGGCGCTGCGACCAAAGGGCATGCGGGCGTGGACGAGGAAACCGAAGCGAACCTGGCGGCGCAGGCGGCGGCGGGCCACAAGCCCGCCTTTGTCGCGCTCGTCGAGCGCAACCGCAGCACGATTGTCGCCGCTTGCGCGAAAGGCTGCGACCGCGACCGCCGCCTCCTCGAGGACTGCGTGCAGGAGGCGTTGGCCGAGATCTGGCGCTCCCTGCCGAGCTTCCGGGCCAGCTCGGCGTTCGGCACGTGGGCCTACGTGATCGCGTTCCGGGTGGCCCGACGGCTGCGCCGCCGCGCCCTCGCCGACGAGGCGGAGCTCGGCCCCGAGCTGGCCGGCGGGCTGCCGAGGGCGAGCGGCGAGACCGCCGACGACGAGCGGATCGTCACCCGACGCGCCGCGCTCGAGGCGTTGAGCCGGCTCAGCGCGGACAAGCGCCGGCTCGTGCGCCTGCACTACTACGAGGGCCGGACCATCGAGGAGATCGCCGGGCTCCTCGACGTGCCCGTCGGCACCGTGAAATCGCGGATGAACCGGCTCCGCAGCGAACTGAAGGGCTACCTCCAAGGGGATGGCGATGTCGTTTGACCCACGCACCGGCCCGGCGGCGGCGCACGAGGCGAGCGGCCAGCCCGAGGCCGAACCGGGTGAGGCGCCCGAACGCGATCCGGACGCCGTAACCGACACCGTGACCGTCGAGGCCGCCATCGCCGCCGCCGCCCCCCTGGGCGCCGCCATCGAGCTCGACGACGACGCCTGGCGCCGCGCCGTTCGCTACGCGCTGGCGGATCCCCCCGGCGACGCCCGCCTCGAACGTGTGCTCACGCCCACCGCGGGGGCGGCCGGCCCGCTCCCCCAGGCCGTGGCCCGAGACGCGGAAGGCGGCGTCGAGGTGGAGGTTCGGGAGACCGCAGAAGCGCGCCTCGAGCTCACCGTGCGGGCCGGCGCGCCGCTGGCCGAGCTGGTGCGGGTGTCGTGGCGGACCGACGGGGACGACGCGCCCGACGCCAGCTCGCTCGTGACCCCGCTCGTGGCCTCGGGCGGCGAATGGCAGGCCCGCTACGACATCGGCGCCGCCCGCCACGTGCGGTCGCTCACGCTCGACCCGCCCCGGCTGGCGCCGGCCGGGGAGGTGACCGAGGCGCAGGTGC
>JBJXGF010000272.1:0-18085 GCA_046153015.1 Acidimicrobiales bacterium
GAGGCCCATCAATCACCCTCCGAACAGCCTGCTCCTTGAACTCCGCCGAATACTTCTTACGGCCCATGACCACCCCTTCAACCAGGCACCCTACCCACCCTGTCCGGAAACCTCAGAGCACCCCAGCGGACCCGATGATGCGGCGCTGGCGCGGCGCGAGCTGGTTCGCTTGACCCGGGTGCTGGTCGACAGTCAGCCGGTGGCGATGCTGGCGACGACCGCGGATCCGAAGCGACTCGCTGAGGTCTGCGAGCTCCACGTTTCGCTGTTCCTGGAGGGCCGAGAGCAGGCCATGGCGGCACAACGGCTCTACCGCCTCCGCGATGAACACGACCACCTCACGCGCCGCATGCGCAGTTTCGAGGAGGCGCTGAGGCGGCGGTTGACGGATCGGCCCCGCGAAGAGCTTCTCATCGCACGGGCGCGGCTCACCGACGGCGGCGAGCTCCGGAAGGACGCGGCTGAGCACGTGGCCAGGGCCACCGAGCTGTTGCGGGAGATGGTTCGACGGCTGCGAGTTCCCGGCGATGGGGGCGACGCCTCAGATTCGCTCACCACGATCCTTGAGCGAGTGGCACGCCGGGCTCGGGTCCGCATTGCTCTGGACGCCGACGATATTGAGGACGAACGGGCCGGGGTGCTCATCGAGCGCGTCGCCGAGGAGGTCATGCTTGACGCTCCGGCACGCTCGGAGCTGACCGTGAGGGTTCGGGCTGGCCGCCAGCTTGCAACCATGTCGATGCTGCTCGAACGGCTGCCATCACCGGTGGCGATCGCGCTGCTGGAGGAACTGGCCCTGGCGTCGCGCTCAAGGGTTTCGTTCCAGCCCAGTTCCCATGGCGTACGCCTGGTCTTGGAGACGCCGTGCGTGTCGTGATCGCAGACGACGCCCCCCTCGTGCGGCGCGGCATCGCGGGGCTGCTGCAAAAGAACGGGGTTGACGTGGTCGCTGATGTCGACAATGCCGTTGACCTTCATGCCGCGGTGATGGCGTTGCAGCCCGATGTCGCCATCGTGGACATCCGAATGCCGCCGACGCACACCGACGAAGGCGTCCGGGCTGCGCAGCGGATCCGGCGGGAGGCGCCCGGGGTTGCGGTTTTGCTGCTCAGCCAGTTTGTCGACATCACCCTTGCGCTGCGACTCGTCGAATCGAACGAAGGCGGGACCGGCTACCTCCTGAAGGAACGTGTCACTGATGAGGCTGAGCTGATCGAAGCGCTCGATCGCCTCGTTGCCGGCGGGACCGTGGTCGATCCCGGCTTGGTCGCTGAACTCGTGACCGAGCAAACCCAACGCAAGGGGTTGGCGCAGCTGTCCCCCCGCGAGCGAGCAGTTTTAGAACTTGTTGCAGCAGGTCTCAAGGACCGCGCCATCGCTGATCGGTTGATCGTCGGTACGAAGACCGTCGAGGCCCACGTCGCGGCCATCTTTCGCAAGCTCAGTTTGACGGCCAACCCGAGCGACAACCGTCGCGTCCACGCAGTGCTGCTCTACCTGAGGGAGCGCGAGTTCAGTACGAAGGACTGATCTAATGACACGACACCCCCAGTGGGCGGAGATCCGCGGTGGGACTGACCAGCCGCGCCGATGTGAGCCGCATCAGCCGCGGGACGAGGTGCGCCTGGGAGTTCTCCCGTCCAGCCATCGGTAACCCCTTCCAATCCAGCGGCCCGGCTTGGATAAACCAACCTGACACATGAAGTATTGGTTCCCGTCGCGGGACGAGCGCCCCCGCCTGACAACGTTGGATCGATGTTTCGGCGCCGGGCTCTTGCTTGGCGAAACACCGGGCTGTGAAGGGACTCAACTGATCTCCGCGGTTCATCGGTGAAGTCCTGCATAGCCCTGGGGTCAGGCTCTTTTCGCAGTGACCAGCCGAGCCGCGGCGAATCGCCTTTCAAGCAGTGTCGAGCAGAGCGGTCGTCACCTGTCGGCGTCGCCGCCGGCTGCTGGCATCAACACCCCGAACTGGACAACCGTGATGCCGACGGTCTCACCGACGGGGCGCACACGGATGCTGGACCAGCGGGCTTGGACAACGAGATGGCCTTGGTCCAACCCGACGATGGCATCGTGGCCTCGGAAGTCCAGCGCTTTCACCACGGCTGTGATGGTTGAGGCGGAGTCGGGCTGGATCTGCTCTGGGCGGAGTACCAGCCTGGCCTCCCCGTTCACGGAGGCGGTGGGCTCTCCAACGCCCGCGGGCCCAGCCGGCAGAGCGCCATCCGGTACGGGCGCTGGTGCGGGTAGCAGGACCGCTTCGCCGAGCATCAGTGCGGTGGCGAGGTCGGCGGGGCGGGCGTAGACGTCACGGCGTCGAAGACGAGACCATCAGCGAGGGTGCCGCGTGTCAGGTGGGAGCGAATGGCCTCGGCGGCGGAGAGCACGTCGGCGAGTCGTTGGGCGTCCGTTCTCACAGCTCCAGTGGTATTGCTTCGGAAAGGGCTTGGGCGGCGACGGCGTCTTTGAGGTTGGCGGCAGGCACGACGTCGACGGGACGACCAACAAGTTCCGCGATGTCTGATTCGAGGCCGATCAGGCTGAGGAGCCCGACGTGTCCGTTGAGGTCGACGAGGAAGTCGATGTCGCTGCTGTCGGCTTCTTCGCCGCGGGCGACGCTGCCGAACACGCGCACGTTTGTCGCACCTCGCTGCTCGGCATCGAGAGACCGGGTTCTCTCCGTCCGCTTTCGTAGGCGCTGATCACTGGTTGCGACACGTGGGCGCGTCGCGCCAGTTCCGCCTGGGACAATCCCGAGCGGCGTCGAGCCTCGCGAATCACGGCACCTGACTCTGTCGACATCCACCGCATCCCATAGCGGATCGTCTATATGCGCAACGGCTGGTGGGTGGTTTGCTCGCCTAACCCAACCTAGAACGGCCGCCGGCTGTTGAGCGACACGTTGGTTGAGCATGAGTGGACGGTTTGAACGGCCCGGAAGCGGCGACCGTGGTCATCGACATTGACCCTGCAGTGTGGAGAGAGACGGCGTGCTGCGAGGAGCAGTGCGCAACCTCACGGCGGCGGAATGGGGCGGACTGCCTGCCAAACGGCGGATCCGGGCATGTCGCAGGCGAGTAGCGCCCGCCGACCGCGTGATCGCGGCTGGTTCGGTACCTGACGCACCCGCCAGCGGCGCTGTTGACAACGGCGTCGGCGTCCACGCAGCCATGGCATGGCAACGGTTCTTGCGCCTTCTCCCAGCTTCGTGGATGACGCACTGATTGTCCGACCGCGCAACCGGCTCCCCACCGGGCGACCCCGCCGAGGCGTGTCCTCACCACCATCTAGTTGGCCCGTGCGTAGAGATTTTGCCGGATCGGTTGTCGAACCTGACCGGTCCGATGTGCTTAGCGGAGGTTATGAGCGATCTGCGAAACGGACCTCGTCCTCCCGCCGTGATGGGCAGCTTCGGCCGGGGCGTCGGGTGCGGGTCATCTCGTGGGTCTCGCTGCAGGCGGAAAAAATGTCGGGGACGTTGTCGAGTTTTGCTGCTCCGATGCGCTTAGCGGAGGTATGAGCAGCTCGACCCGAACACAGTGCTGTTGGCCCCGCTTCAGCACTGTCCACGAGGTCCGACGGGCCTACCGACTTTGGCGCCAAGTTAGGCGCCAAGACCACCGCCCTGCCCGGTTTGGCGGCAGCTACACCCCCTGTGACCTGCTTCTTGTGGTGCGCCCCCTCGGATTCGAACCGAGAACCTGCGGATTAAGAGTCCCGAATGAACTGTCCATACCGTGCGGTTTAGTGGGTTTCTTTGGGTTTCTGTACAGACGGTCGTCCGCCTAGTGCGGTTTGGAGCGACCCAGTCCGTGGAGTTTGGCGCCAAGTTGGGCGCCAAGACGCCGGGCCGTAATCCGCAGGTCGGTTTGCGAGCCTCGTGCGGCAGTTGCCCATGAGGCTACGAGGACGGTCTTTAGTTGTCGCCGTCGTGTGCTTGGCGCGCCTCGCGGGGTGCGCCGGCCGTTTCTCTGTCAACACCTCCGGAGATCCACGGCCACATGGACTTGAGTGCAGTGGAGCGGAGCGCTGGACGCCGCCCTTGCCCCAGCCCCGCCGTTGGGATTGAGTGGCCGTGAGGATGGTTCGGGCGCTGCGGAAGTGGCGCGGTAAGCTGGTTGTCGTGCAGGTCCATGAGATCACAGCAGAGGAACGGGCAAGGATCCGTGCGGCGCTGGCCGCCGTTACGCCCAACCTGCAAGAGCTTCGTCGACTTCGTGCACTAGCGAAGAACGCGTACGCGCCTCTGCCCGAGCGGGCAAAGGCGGCTCTTCAACGGGGCCGCGCTGCCAGTTGAGTCGTACGTTCTGGGACGCACAGGCGCTGGCAGCTCTCGTCGCTGGTGACGAGGCCGCTGGCTACGAGCTGGAGGGCGCCACCGCAATTGTTGCGTTGGCGACCTGCAAGGTCGACACCCCAGCGATTGTTCGACGAACTGCGCTGGCGGAGTTCTCTGCGGACCGTGCCGCGGTTTGGGCGGAACTCATGGCAGCGATCGCATTCGTGCCAATTGACGACGAGCTGATCGAGGAAGCACTCCAACTCGCCGAGGAGTTCTTCCTTCCGAGCGACCATGCGTGGCCACTCGCGGCGGCCATCCGCACCCGCTGTGAGCGCGTCGTGTCCGCATCCGAGGAACTGCTCGTTACTGCGCAGATGCTCGGCTTGCGGGTTGCGCTGGTCGGAGGCGATTGATCAGCGTCGCCTGGTAACGAGCGGCTGCAGTCGCCCAACATCGGCTCGGCCACGTCAGGAGTGATCGCTGCGTGCTATCCGGCGATGCCCAGGACGGGTGTTGGTGGGGTGTGGTCTTTGAGGGCACGGCGGGGCTGGGGGTCTTGGCTCAGGGCGGTTGGTCGATGGGGTGTTGTTGGCTGCGCACGTTAACGGTTCGCGGGTGGCGTCGAGTTATGTCAGCAGCGGGGTAAAACCCGGACCCTGCTTTTAGGTTGGTGTCGGCTGTTCTTTCTCCGCATGAGACCCGATCTGGGTGCCCTCGATATCAATCACGTTAGTTAAACCCCGGGACGGGCGCGCAGCTCAGACAGGTCACGACCACGACGGGGTATTGGCGGAACTCCGAAAGCAGCCAGCGTCGATTGCATCCCGGATCTCTCGCCGACGGAATAGGTCCAACCGACATCGGCGTAGTCCCCGGAAAGTCCGGCCCGTCCGACGCAGCGTTGGTCCACCCATTCGACTGGGACGGTGCCGGGGGCAGGAGGTTCCGCGTCCCCTTCCTCGTCGATGATGGCTGCGATTTCCGCGAGGATGTGGATATCGGCACGGTAGTAGGCGAGACACTCGACGAAGGTTCCAGTTCGTTGCGTTGAGGCGTAGAGCACACGGTAGATGCCCTGTGGGTCGTCGTAGCGGTTGCCGAACGTGCCGTCGGCCTCGGCGTAGGCCCAGTCCGGCCACGCCCAAGGGTCGGGGCGTCGCCCGAGTCGGAAGACCTGCGTGGGTGCGGCGGCCTGTTTCACCCGCCGCCGAGGAAGGCTCGGGCCGCGGCGAGCACGACGGGGCCGACTTCGTCGAGTTCGCCTTCGCGAAGGAGTCTTGCGGGTGAGCGGTCCTCGAGGTGTGGGTTCAGTCCTTGGAACCAGGCTTGGACGACGCGTGGTGCGTCGTGCTCGTTGAGCAGCATCGCGACTTGTAACGCGAAGCGAATGCGGTCCTCGACTTCGCCGGATTTGGCTTCTCGGGTCCCGTCGGCCCACTGGTGAACGGCTCGTGTCTCGCGAACCCCGCTGATGTAGGCGACAAGCCGAGGTGTCAGCAGATCTCGCAGCTCTTTCGCTGCTGTTGCGAACGGGACCCGCATCGCATGATCATGTGCCCGCAGCTCGGGCCTGCTCACCGTCACCATAGCACAACCATATACCACTCTGAATCACATGACAATGACCTTCCAATCACAGGATTGGCCACTGTTCTGGCTCGCTGATCCTGGCCGAGCCACGCCGGCTTGTAGGCGCATCGCTGAGCCCGGCTATGGGGTCGGCGCCACTTGTTCGGGGTGAGTGGGTGCGGCTTGGATGGGGCTGGCGCCGCACCATGGATCATGTGCTGTGGGGGTCTTGCTGGGGGCCGTGGACTTTGTTGCCGAGGTGTTGGGCGGCGGCTTGGTCGGCGGAGCGGCGGCGGGTGGAGTAGTGGGCCAGCATGACTTGCACGGTGTGGCCTTGGCGGCCGCTGACCGTGGAGGGGTTGAATCCGGCGTCCATGAGTTCGGTGCTGGTCCACTTGCGCAACGCGAGGATGGTGGCGTCGAACTCTCCGGGGCGGATGCCCAGGGCCTTGCGGAGCTGGCGCATGCGCCGGGTCATCAGCTCCGGGCGCATCGGTGTGCGGCAGGTGGGGTCGAGGCTGAACACGAAGCCGTCTTCGGGCACGGTGACAGCGCAGATCGCGGCGCGCTGGTCCATGTCCGCGAGGTGCTGGCGCAACAGGCTGATCGTGACGGGGTCGAGGCTGACGGTGCGATTGCGTTTGGTCTTGGTGGGTTTCTCGACGACGATCCCGCCGGCGTCGTTGATGGCGGTGTCCACCACCAGTTCGCGTCGGTCGAGGCGGAGGCGGTCTCGGCGCAAACCTGAGAGTTCGCCGCGGCGCATGCCGGTGGTGGCGCCGAGCTTGAGGACCGGGGCGAGTTCGGGATCGTGGTCCTCGGCGCCGTTGAGCAGCCGCAACAGCTCGTCGAGTTCGGGGGTGGCGGTTGGTTTGGGGGCGCTGGAGCTGGTGGGCAGCTCGAAACGGTCGACGGGGTTGACGGGGACTTTGTGGTGGCGTTGGCCCCACTTGTAGGCCCCGCTGATCAACGCCCGGGCGTTGTTCATGCGGCTGTCGGACATCCCGCCTCGGCGCATGCGGCCGAACGCGTTGTCAAGGGCGGCGCCGTCGAGCCCGGCCGCTTTCATGTGCCCGATGTGGTCTCGCAGCCAGTTGTCGTAGACCTCGCGATAGCCGACCAACGTGGAATGTTCGAGCCCGCGTTCGTCTCGGGCGAACGCGAGGTACCACTCAGCCAGTTCGTTGACGGTCAAGTTTCTCGAAGCGTTCGCGGGCGCGGCCGGGTTTTCGCCTGATTCCGTGACCAGGGCGGCGAGTGCCCGGGTTGCGTCTGCTCGGGTGCCTCTCGCGGTGCGGTAGACCCGCCGCCTTCGACCGTCCCCATCGCGGCCGGCGTCGACGGTGAGTTTCCAGGTGTCCGGTCCGAGTTGGCTCATTGAGCCGCTGCCGCGGGTTGAGCGGCGCCCGATGTCCTTCGCTTTCTCGTGCTTCAGGTGGAGATGCTCGACGCGAACACAGGCGGGCTCAGCGGGGCAGGACAGGACCTTGGCGCCTTCCGGCACGGCCCCGTGGGCACGTTCCCAAGCGATCCTCGCCGCCGTGTGCAGCTTGCCGCCAATTCGTACCTGCCCGGCACCGCGGGCGGACTTGCTGCCCGTCCAGAGGTGGTGGCACCCCGACCGGTCGATCTTGGACTCAAACGAGTCCGCGGCCGGCCCCACCGGCGCAGTCTATCGGGGTGTCTATCAGCCGGTCTAACGCGCCGCTGGCGCCAAACTTTCTGCCAGGTGATGCACTGATCCGGGCGTCCACTGCGGTCCTGACCTGCCCATGTGTGGTGCGCCCCCTCGGATTCGAACCGAGAACCTGCGGATTAAGAGGGCCTTGACAGCCGTCCGTGGAGACGCCTTGCGACACCTTGAGCAGGTGTTCTGTCCGCAGCGAGTTCGTCCCGTCGCGCCCATTGTTGGCGTGTCGCGACGAGTTCGTGAGATTTTCTGTGAGATGCGAAGCCGACACACACACGGGCCCTCGCCGAGGCTGTGGTCAGCAGCGGCTTGCTGGACCCTAAAGGGCGGGGCTCAGTTGGGTTGCGCCCAGTGTTCGATCAGGAGGCCGACCCAGCGGCCAGTGGTGTAGTGGGAGTTGATGGCGTCGAGGTGAAGTTGATGCCAGGCGTCGTCATCGATGGCGATCCGGGCGTGTTGGTTGGCGCGTCGTCCTTGTCCTGTGCGCTGCCATCGGGGACCGGACTCCGGAGTGGCACGGTCCGGGAGCCTGGCCGCGGTCAGGATCTCGCCGAGAACGACTGGGATTGATGTCCGCCGCTTGTAGCCCTCGGCTTTGACCGCGGCGTAGGAAGCGGGGTCGACGACGATCGCGATCGCGTGGAGCCCGGTACGGCCCTCGGGATCGGCGCGTCCTTGGTCGCGTCTGCGGGCGTAGCTCGCGCGTTGGCGGGCATTGCGCCGCAGCCGTCGCTGTTCGGCATCTTCGGCGGCACGCAAGCGTTGTATCGCTTGTTCGTGTTGACGGGCGACACGTGCGGCGGTCTCCCGGCGTTGCATGGCGTCGATGGCTGCCTGAAGCGACGCTTCTTGGGACTGCGCCCATTGCTCGGCGGCTTCGGCGCGGGCGAGGAGATCGGCGAGCCAGCGCTGCCGGTAGCGGATGGGGTCGGCGCTTGCGTTGGAGGCTTCGATTGTGCGTCTGGCGTTGGCGAGATAGGTGCGGCGTGGCGGTGGCTGGGTGGTGGTGTTGTCGTCAGCCGGTTCCCCTTGGGGAACCGGCAAGTCTGTGAGCCTCATTTCGGGCGTGTTGGCCTTGTCGTCGTTGAGGTCGCACGGGCGCGAGCTGGGGGGTGTGGTGGGATCCGTCACGAGTGGTCGCGGTCGACGTGCGTGGCGGCCATGGGGAGTGGGCCGAGCAGGTGTTCGAGGGCGTTGCGGGTGATCACGATGCGCCGGCCGAGGACAAGGGCGGGGATCTCGCCTCGCCGCACGCAGTCGTAGGCGCTTGTGCGGGAGATGCCGAGCAGCTGGGCGGCCTCGGTAACGGTGTAGGTGAGCTTGGCAGACAAAGGGATTCCTCCAGGTTTGAGTTGGTCGATGGGGATAAGCGCACGCGACGGACCGGACGCGACACAAGGGCCCGGGTGGCGGAGTCAATGAACGTGGTGCGTCTGGACGGCCGGCCCATCGAGACCGCCGAGGGCGCGTTGAGGTCGCCGTTGGCCAGCAGGGCGCATGGTTGAGGCCTCAACGGCGTCGTTCAGATCAGTTCGCTGGTGTCGTTGAGGATCGCGTTGACGATCGCGTTGAGGTGTTCGGGCCGTTTCGTTCGGAATGGAGTAACAGATTTGCTCCGTCGTGACCGGCCGGTTGGCGTCTGAACGACCCGTCGGCGAGGTCAGCGTCAACTTGTGGCCCAATGGATGGTCGGCGTTCCCGTGCACGGCGAAGGTGTTGACCCAATCACGCTCGGCGGCTGATGCACGGCTGATGCACGGCTGATGCACGGCTGGTCGCGGCAACGCGCCGACTGCGGCGGAGGCTGGGGCATGGCCGTGGCCGCGAGCAACCGAGCATCCGGTGGCCTCCTCGACTGTGACTGTTCGCCTGGCGGTGTTGTTGTCCATGCCGTACGTAGGGACCCCGCCAGAGCTATGACGTGACAACGGATCCCACCTCCCATGGCGAGTAGGAGATGCCGGGACGCTGCCGGGAGGTGGCGCCAATCGGGCCGGGACGGAGTCTCCCGATTGCCCCGGGCTCGCTATCACATCGTCCACCATCGACGTGGACGCGCTTGCGGCGCGACGTGGTTGCAGGCGGCGGTCACGTTGACAAGCACGACCACTCAACAATGCCGCGCCGCAGCGCTGTCGCCATCTCCCGGTCGGAGATCCGCAGGATCTCCAGCTGTGTCTGAGCGTTTTCCGTTCCTGAGCGTTTTCCGTTCGTGGCAGAGGGGGTGGAGAACCGGCTACGTGGTGGGCTCGGAGCGTGGTGGCTGACGCCGCTCGGGGCCGTGGTCGCGCGGCTCGGTGAGCTTGAAGGTGGCGAGTGCGGTGGGCCATGCGACGTCGTGGCCGCTCGTGCGGATGAGCTCGACGAGGTCGTCGGAGGGCGGGTGCGGGAGGAGGACCCCGCCGCGCCATGTGGGCGGCTCGAAGCGGAGGTAGTCGAGGAGTTGTGCCAAGGCCATGCGCACCGATGCGCGACGGTAGGCCGGTGGCGGCGTTGCGCACATCGAGGAGGCCGGGGTTGGTGTGCCAAGGCATGGACCAGGTGTCGGCGCCGGCTTCGATGCAGGCGATGAGCCGAACGGTGATGTGGGAGGCGAGGTCGGAGTAGTTCACGGTGATCGCCTCGGTTCACGCCTTGCCGGCGAGGGCGGTCACGGCGCGGCGGTGCTCGACCTGGAGCCGGTAAGGCAGGCGGGCGACGAGCCGAGCGGGCACCGCGAGCAGATGGGTGAACACCGACAGCACCGGTGCGGCGCCGTCGATGGTGTCGATGCGGGCGGCGTCGAAACGCACGAGACGGTCCAGCGTGCGGACAATCGGGGAGTGTTTCGACGTGGAGGCGCCGAGACCGATCGCCAGGGCCAGCTCCGCGAGGTCGACCGTGGTGGCCCGGCCGAGGTGGTCGGCGCGCCGGTCGATCCAGCGCAGCACGGCGACACAGGACGGGCCCATGACCGGGAGCCAGAACTCCTCGACGAAGCTCGAACCGATCGGCCAGCCGTGCGCGAGACGGTCGGCGGTCTCGATCAGGCGAAGGGATACGTGCGGGGTGGTGTCCATCAGAACCTCCATGGATGGGTCCCGCCCTCCGGCGGGAGCGCGGCCCTGAGCTGCGCTTCCATGGCTGCTGCTCCCGTCACGACCGGCGCCGGTGTCAGGCCCCGATCGAGGGTCGGGCAGGGAGCCGATACCGGCCGCCAGCCGCGTGAAGGTTCACCGCTTCGGTTGCTCGGCAGGGGCTTGACGCCGGAGTGAGCCGGTCGTGGCGCCGATCAATGTGTCGTCGCCGCATCGGGCAGGTGGGGCGCGGAGCCAGGTCGCAATGGAGCGGGCGCCGCACCGGATGGGCGACGCAGACGAGAGTGGCGGTTGCGTCCGGCGACGTCGGTCGTGCGCACGTGACGGGCAACTGGTTGGGGTCGGAACCTCAGGTCGGCGGCCTGTGGCGGCATGTTCATGTCGGGTCTCGGGTTGCGGCGCAGCGGGCTGTGTGCGCAGCGAAGAGGTGCAGTGGATGGGTGGCGTCGTCGATGACGCGGTGGTCGACGCGCTGGAGTCCGGCCGAGTGGAGCATGTCGATGAGTTGGCGGGCAGTGGGGACGCGGTAGATGTCAGGGTCCATCCAGGCGGGAAGCGGTGCGTCGCTGGTGCGGCAGGCCACGACGACGCAGCCGCCGGGTCGGAGGACGCGGGAGACGTCGGTGAGCGTGGCAAGCGGGTCGGGCATGAAGTAGAGGGTGTGGACGGTGAGGGCGGCGTCGGCGGAGTGGCTGGGGAACGGGATGGTGATGCCGTCCCCGCGTCGCAGGATGGCGCGTCCGTCGCGGCAGGCGGCACGGTTGCGGGCGGTTGCCTGCTTGACCATGGTGGGGGATGGGTCGACCCCGAGGAGATGGTGGCCGTGACCGAGCAGGATCGCCGCGCTGCGGCCCTGGCCGAAGCCGATCTCGAGAACGGTGCTGGGTTGGGTGAGATCGAGGAGTTCGAGGGCGCGGTCGTTGGCGTCGGCGGTGTCCTTGACCATGGCGCGTCCGAAGAGCCGTCCGACGAGCCCTGAGGGGTGGCCGGATTGGCGCGAGCGGAATCGGCCCACGATGCCGGGTCGGGAGGGCGATGCGGCGCTCATCGTCGGTCGGTTGCGACGAGTTGGCTGACCATCGTGGCGCAGGCCGGAGCGGTGTCGTTGGGGTAGGGACGTGGCGCCGGGTCCCACGGGATCTTGACGGCCCACGTGGTGACGACCTCGACGATGGTGCGGGCGAGGACCGTCGGGTCGACGCGGGTCGTGATGTGGTTCGCTCGGAGCGCCAGGTAGTTCTGCCACAGGTCGACCACGGCGTAGCGGCCTTCGCCGAACCAGATGGCGGCGAGCTCAGGCAACTCGGCGGAACAGCGGTCGAGCACCATGATGGCCGTGCGGCGGGCGTGCATCAGCCGGTGGAGGCCGACGGTGACACGTTCGATCTCCGCGCTGAACCCTTCGGCGGAACGGAGCCGTTTGCGGTCTGCGACGATCGTGGTGAGTTCGAGCCTGGCGATGGCCGCGGCGAGTTCGCCTGTGAGCTCGGTCGCAACTGCAGCGACGCCGCTGGTTGTGCCGAGGCCCATGGGTGGGATGAGCTCCGGAGTGTCGGCCCAGTTGATGACGGCGGCGAAGAGCGCCTCCTTGGAATCGACGGCGCGGTAGACGGTCCCCTTCGATACGCCGAGCCGTTCGGCGATGTCGTCCATCTGGGTGCGTTGGTACCCGTGCTCGACGAATGCGGCTGCGGCGGCGTCGAGCAGCTTGGAGTATCGGTCTGGCGGGCTCCGTCGTGGCATCCCTGAATAATACCTGACTGAGTCCGTATAATAGGGTGATGCGGGTCAGGTTGGGCTGGACGGGTGTGTTTCGTGCATGCGGACGAGTACGACCGCACCGGACGCGGCGGTGAGGGCGGCGACGGCGTAGATGGCGGCTTCGATGGATACGAGATCGGCGAGGATGCCGGCGAGGAGGGCGCCGACGGCGAAGCCGCCGTCGCGCCAGAGGCGATAGATGCCGACGGAGCGGGCGCGCCAGGTGGGGTGGGCGACGTCGCCGATGGCGGCGAGGAGGGTGGGGTAGACCATGGCGGTGCCGATGCCCAAGACGACCGCCCCGGCGGCCCATGCAGCGAAGCCGGTGGTCGCGGCCATCCAGGCGAGGGCGGCGGCTTGGGTGAGCATGCCTCCGGCGATGAGGGGTTTGCGGCCGACGCGGTCAGAGAGCCCTCCGGTGTAGAGCTGGCCGAGGCCCCATGAGCCCGGGTAGAGCGCGGCGAGGATGCCGATGCGCCCGACGGAGAGGCCCGCCGCGGCGAAGAAGATGGGGAACAGCCCCCAGGCGAGGCCGTCGTTGAGGTTGTTGACCAGCCCGGCCTGTGAGCACGACGAAAGCGCCTTGTCGCGGAAGGAGGTGAGCCTGAAGATCTCGCCCGTCGTGAGCCCGTGACGGTGTGAGTCCGCGGTCGGTGTGTGGGTGGCGGCCTCGTGGTGGGAGTGGGCGTGGGTCTCGCGCACGGCAAAGGTGGACAGGCCGAGCCCGAGGGCGGCGTAGGCGAGGCCGAGATAGAACGGTTCGGGGCGTAGCCCGTGCTCGGCGGCGATCCACCCAGTCGCGAGCGCGGTAACGGCGACGGCAACGTAGCCGGCGGCCTCGTTGAGTCCCATCGCCAACCCGCGTCGGGCAGGACCGACGAGGTCGATCTTCATGATGACGGTGGTCGACCAGGTGAGGCCTTGGTTGACACCGAGCAGGACGTTGGCGAACACCACCCAGTTCCAGGTGGGCGCCCACATCAACAGCGGCGGCACGGGTATGCCGATGAGCCAGCCGGCGACGAGGACGGGTTTACGGCCGTAGCGGTCCGAGAGGGTGCCGGCGAAGAAGTTGGTGGCGGCTTTGACGACGCCGAACGCGGCGATGAAGGTGAGGGTGGCGGTGTACTTGTCGAGGCCGAACTCGTCGGTGGCGAGCAGCGGCAAGACGGTGCGTTCCTGGCCGATCATGCCGCCCACGAGCGCGTTGACGCCGACGAGCAGCGAGAACTGGGCAAGGTTCTCGCGCAACCCCAACCGGATCTGTCCGTCGTGCCTGGTGATGCTCATGAGCTGGTCTCCAGCGCGCGGCCAGTGACGCTGGCCCAGGTGTCGGGCCCGCCGTCGAGCACTCGCGCCGTGATGCCGCGGGCGGCGAGGATGCTGGCGCCGGTCATCGCTCGTTCGCCGTGCCCGCACATGATCGTCACCGTCTCCTCGGTGTCGAGGTCAGCGGAGGCGAGCGCAGCGAGCTCGATGTTGCGGGCGTTGGGGATGTGGCCGCTGTGGTACTCGTTGGCCTGACGCGCATCGATCACCGGCCCGGCGAGCTGGTCGGCGCCCACGACCGGGATCGTCGCGAGCGGACGGCCAGTCCCGGCCCAGCTCGTGATGCCGCCGTCGAGCTCGCCGACGAGGTGTTCGTGGCCGACGTCGAGGCATTGGCGGACGAGCTCGTCGCGATCCTGACCGGGGTCGAGGACGAACACGATGGGAGTGTCGGCCGGGACGAGCCATCCGAGCCAGGAACCGAACACGGGCCGCAGCGTGTTCGACATCGACGCGGGCAGGTGGCCGCCACCGAAGGACGCGAACGGTCGCGCATCAACGACGATCGCCCCCTCGGCAACACGGCGGGCCACCTCACCGGGGTCGAGGCGCGGAAGGGTTGGGAGCGTATCGAAGCGAGTCGGGCCGCGTCGGTTCACTTCGGGGAGTCGACCGAAGTAGGTCGGGAACGTGCCGAAACCCTCGACCAGCCGCTCGACGAACGCTCCCTCATCGACAGTGGCGAGCAGCGAGTTGGTGGCGCGTTCGCGGCCGAGGCTGCTGGTGCGCTCAGCGGCGCCGGGAGCGGAGCAGAACGACCCGGCCCCATGGGTCGGGTAGACGGCGAGGTCGTCGGGAAGCGCCTCGAAGCGGTGCAGCGAGTGGAACATCTCGTGCGCGAGCGGGACCGCGAGATCCGGGCCGCACAGATCGGTCCGCCCGACCGTGTCGACCATCAACGACCCGCCGGTGAACAGCGCCGTTGGCGCCCCGTCGAGCTCAAGCACGTAGGCGTGGTGATCCGGCGTGTGACCTGGGGTCGCCATCGCTGTCAACGTGACGCTGGGTGCCAGCCGCACCTGATCGCCGTCGCTCACCGCCCGGTGCGGTGTCTCGAGCCTCGACGCGGCCGGCGCGACGAACGTCACGCCGCGGCGAGCGACCAGTCCTGGGCTGCCGGTGACGTAGTCGGCGTGCGAATGGGTGTCGACGGTCCACCGCAGCCGCCAGCCCGACCGCGCGATCAGCGCTTCCTGCGCCACCGGGAAGCGGGGCGGGTCGACGATCGCGGCGGTGCCGTCACTCAGCTCGATCACATACGACGAATGCCCCAGGCCTTCGTCGACAAACTCGTGCACACGCATCGGGCGCCTCCCAACTTCTCAAGCGATCACTTGAAGAATGGTGGATGCTCGGCTAGATTGTCAAGTGAGTACTTGAAGAAGGATCGAGGGTGGAGGTGAGCGCCGATGGGTGACCGGGTCGCGAAGGATGCGCTGTTCGATGGCTTTGCCGAGGTCGCCAAGGCGCTGGCGAACGGCCGACGGGCAGAGCTGATCGACGTCCTCGCCCAAGGGGAGCGTCACGTCGAGGAACTCGCGGACGAGATCGGCCACAGCATCGCCAACACCTCCTTCCACCTCCGCACGCTCGCCACGGCCGGCGTAGTCAGCACTCGCCGCGAAGGCACCCGGATCTACTACCGGCTCGCCTCCGATCGTGTCGTCGAGCTGTGGTCGGCCTTGCGCGATGTCGCCGCCGCGCATCACGCAGAGCTCGACGCGCTCGCTGCGGCCTATCTCGGTGACCGATCGCGGCTGCAAGAGATCAGCCAGGCCGAGCTCGCAGAAGGCATCGCCGCCGGCGACGTGATCGTGCTCGATGTGCGCCCGCCAGCCGAGTATGCAGCCGGGCACATCCCCAGCGCCCGCTCGATCCCGATCGAACAGCTGGCCGAGAGCTTGAAGACGCTGCCCCGTGACGTCGAAGTGGTCGCCTACTGCCGCGGCCCCTATTGCGTGATGGCCGACGACGCCGTGCGCTTACTGCGCCGCCGTGGTCGCTCGGCCCGCCGCCTCGCCGACGGCTTTCCCGAGTGGCGCCGCGCTGCACGGCCCGTCGAGTTCGAGGTGGCGTCATGAAGGTGCTCGTGATCCTGCAAGGCCCTGCCTACGGCGATGAGCGCGCCTACAACGGGCTGCGTCTCGCCGGCAACCTCGCCAAGCGCGACGGGGTGGAGGTGAAGGTGTTCTGCTTCGGGGATGCGGTCGGGTGCGCAGTCGCCGGGCAGCAGGCGCCGAACGGCTACTACCACCTCGACCGGATGATCGCGACCGCTGTCCGCCATGGTGTCGAGGTCGGCCTGTGCGGTTCCTGCATGGACGCCCGCGGGATCACCGACGAGATGATCATCGGCGACGCGCATCGCTCCAGCCTCGACGAAGTGACCGACTGGACGCTGTGGGCCGACAAGACCATCACGTTCTGACGGGGGTGGTGTCGAGGTCCGCACTCCCGTCGACGATCGCGCCGTCGGCGGGGACGCGGCCGCCGGGTCGGACGAGAAGGACGTCGCCGAGGCGGAGATCCGCGATCGCGACGGTCTCGACATGGTCGCCGTGGATGTGCTCGGCGCTGTCGGGCAGGAGTTCGGCGAGCGCGGGCGCTGGAGGCTTGGCCGATGGCGCGCACATCTCCTGCCAGTGGCCGAGCAGCATGACGACGATGAGCGCGGCGAGCTCACCAGAAGTCGAGATCGCCGATGCCCAGGCTCGAGGCGATCGACGCGCCGAACGCGACGGTGATGGCGACGGCGATGCGCAGCATCATCCCCGGTTGGCGGCCGCGGATCTCGGCGAGCCCACCGGTGAGGAACGGCGGCCACCGACCACGAACACGACGGTCCCGAGGACAGGCGAGACAAGATTGGCGCGCCGGGGAAGTCGAGGCGGTAGCCGAACCAGTCCTGCACCATCTCCGAGAAAACGACCACCGGGATGGCGAGCAGGAGGTTCCACCAGAACAGACGACGGAACAGCTCGGCGTGGCCGGTGTGGTCGTGCACTCCGTGGCCGCCGCGCCCCCCGTCGCCTACGGGGTGAGCGCCTGGTGTGTGGCCGGCGCGGCAGCCGGCCGCACGTGATGGCCGTCGTGGCGTTCGTCGTGCTGTGGGCGGTGTGGTGGTGGGTGGTGGCCGGCGGCATCGGGCCTTCCTCGCAGGTGGTCCCTTCGACGCGACGACGTAAACCTTCCCCTGCAGGGGAAGGTCAAGCGGTAGGATCGAAGCGTGAGGATCGGGGAGCTGGCTGACGCAGCGGGGATGACGACGAAGGCGCTGCGCTTCTACGAGAAGCGGGGTCTGCTGCCGGCGCCGGCCCGGACCACCTCGGGCTACCGCGACTACGACCCGGACACTGTGGAGCGGCTGGCGTTCATCCGGGACGCGCAGCTCGCCGGACTGACGTTGGCCGAGATCGCGAGCGTGCTGGAGATGAAGGACAGCGGCTCGGGGACCTGTGAGCACACCGCGTCGCTGCTCCGGCGCCATCTCGACGAGCTCGACGGGCGCATCGCGGCATTGGGCGAGACTCGTCGGCGTCTGCGCGAGCTCGCCGATCGGGCCTCGGGGCTGGATCCGGCCGACTGTCGCGATCCGCATCGCTGCCAGGTCATCGGCACGGTTCGGTGAATCCCTCGGTGTTCAGCTGCGCGGCGGGGACTGGTCGAGCGCGTCGAGGCGGGCCCGGTAGTCGTCGATCTCGATGTCGCCGCGGGCAAGTCGTTCGGCGAGGAGCTGGCGCGGGTCGCTCGGCGGCGATGGCGGCGTCAGGTGCGGCGGGGCAGGTGTTGCTGCGGTCGTCGGGTGTGCGCCGTGGCGGACGAGGGTGACGATGACCCAGGCGAGCCCGCCCCAGAACGCGATCATCATGAGGGTCATCGGGATCCACCACCAGTTCCCGCCGCCGTTGTGCCAGTAGCCGTCGTGCATTTCGGCGCCTCTCGATCGTTGCGTCTGCCAGGCGATCGTACGACCAGGCTCGGCCCCATAGAAGCGGTCGGGGGGAATCGACAGACCGGATGCGCAGCGTCTCCACACGGTCTCCACATCGGCCGGGCATCGTGTCCCGACCGGGTTCGTCCACCCCGTTGGCCGACACGACGCGAGTTGGAGGATGAGTCGATGCGAGTGCTGTCTCGTCGTGAGGTGCTGATCGCCGGCGGGGGTGCGCTGGTGTTGGCGGCCTGCGGTGGATCGAGCAAGGGCCCGGGCGCAGCGGTGGTGTCAGCGACCGACCCCGCGGTCGAGCAGCGTGACGCGCTGCGTCGCCGAGCGGGTGCCTCGACGGTCTCGGCGACGGTGATCGCGGCGCCGACGTCGGTGTCCATCGGCGGGCGCATGGTGGACACCTGGGCGTTCGGGGACCGGCCCGGCGC
>JBJXGF010000283.1:0-7231 GCA_046153015.1 Acidimicrobiales bacterium
CTGGTCGGCGGTCGCGAGGGGCCGACCATCCATATGGGTGCCGCCATCGCCGCGTTCCTGGCCGAGCGGCTGCGCTTCATCCGTCTCGACCTGCACACGATGCTCGCGGCCGGCGCCGCCGCCGGCCTGGCCGCCGCCGCACTGGCCCGGGCGGGCGCCCTCGCCGAGCCCGGCGCCGCGCGGTTCGGGCTCGGCGCCACCGCCGCGCTGGCCACCGACCGGCCGAAGAAGGGCGAGCACCGGGCGCACGTGGCGGTCCTCGGCGCTGCCGGCGGCCGCGGCTACGAGCTCACCCTCGACAAGGGCGCCCGGGGCCGCGCCGAGGAGGACCGCCTGGTGTCGGACCTCGTGCTCGCCGCGCTGGCCCACGTCTGCGGGCTGGCGCCGCCGGCGCTGGAGCTCGGGCCGCGCGACCTGCTGGTGGAGCGACGCTGACCGCCGCCCGGCCCCGGCCCGCGTGAGGCGAGGTAGCGTCGCCGGGCGATGAGCGACGTGCGATTCGGGATCATCATGCTGCCCGAGGATCTGACGACCTTCGGGGACCGGTGCCGCCAGGTGGAGCAGGCCGGCTACGCCATGCTCGGCGTGGCCGACTCCCAGTCGGTGTTTCGTGAGCTCTACGTGGCGCTCACGGTGGCCGCGCTCTCCACCGAACGCATCCCGTTCGGGCCGCAGGTGACCAACCCCGTCTCGCGGCATCTCGTGGTCACCGCCAGCGGCATGTCGAGCGTGGACGAGGTGTCGGGCGGCCGGGCGGTGCTCGGCATCGGCTCGGGGGACAGCGCGCTCTACACGATGGGCGCCCCGCCCTCCAGGTTGGCCGGGCTGGAGGACTCGATCGAGACGATCCGCACGCTCACCACCGGCGAGGCGGTCGTGCGCGAGGGCCAGGTGTGGCACGTGCGCCGGGCCCGGCGGCGCATCCCGATCTACCTCGCCGCCGAGGGCCCCCGCACCCTCCGCCTGGCCGGACGCGTGGCCGACGGCGTGGTGGTCGGCCTCGGGCTCTCGCCCGAGGTGGTCAAGCTCTCGCTCGAGCACCTGGCCGCCGGCGCGGCCGAGGCCGGCCGGCGCGTCGAGGACCTCGACGTGTGGTTCCTGGCCAAGACCAATCTGGCCGAGACCCGCGAGGCGGCGATCGGGCCGATCAAGATGGCGTTGGCGGCGAGCGCCAACCACGCGTTCCGCTTCACGCTCGCCGGCAAGGCGCTGCCGTCCGAGCTGCACGACGCAGTGCGGGGCCTGCAGCGCGGCTACCAGTCCCACCAGCACGAGGTGATCGGCGCGGCCAACGCCGCCCTCACCGACACCTTCGGGCTCACCGACTACCTGGCCGAGCGGTTCGCGTTCGCCGGGCCCGCCGACGACTGCCTCCGTCAGGTGGAGCGAGCCGCCGAGGCCGGCGCCCGCCAGTTCCTCGTCACCAGCTTCGTGGAGGCGCCCGAGCGCTTCATCGACCGTTGGGCGGCCGAGGTGATGGCTCGGCTCTGAGCCGCCGGACGAGCAGCACGGCGCCCACGGCCAGCGCGGCGAGCACGGCCGCGTCGATCAGCACCAGCAGACGCCGCCGGGCCCGCACCTGATTGCAGGGCGGGCGGGCCAGGCGGGTCTCGTCGAACGTGCCCGGCCGCGCCAGCTCCGCCGGGCGGGCGGCGCCGAAGGGCGCCGCGCACCGGTAGGCGACGGCCCGCAGGTCGCCGCTCTCCAACCCGGCCCGCAGCGGCACGTGATCGGTGATCGGCTGGCCGGCGTACCACACCAAGCCGAGCGCACCGGCGAGCACGACCGCCAGGACGACGAAGGGGGATCGGCGGGCGGCCACGAGCCGTGCACGGTACCGGGCGGGCGGCCCTCCCGTCAGCCGCCGGCTTCGAGACGCTGCTGCAGGCGGTTCATCCCGTGCAGCCAGCGGTCGAGGTCTTCGTTCTTGCGGCGCATCCACTCCAGCGCGATCGGGTCGGTCACGATGAGGAACCGCTCCTCCGCGAACGCGTCGGTCACCTGCTGGGCGACCTCCTCGGGCTCCTTCACCGGGCCGGCCGCGGCGCGGGCCCAGTCGCTGTCGGTGTCGCCCAGCATCGGGGTCCGCACCCCCAGCGGGGCGAGGAGGAAGGTCCGGATCCCGCGGTGACGGTAGGTGAGCGCCATCCACTCGGCGAGGCCGACCACCGCGTGCTTGGTGACCGCGTACACCGCGTTGTTGTGGGTGGTGAGGATGCCCGCCATAGAGGCCGTGTGCAGCAGGTAGCCCTCGCCCCGTTCGAGCATGCCGGGCAGCACGGCCCGCACGGCGAACACGTGGGCCATCACGTTCACGTCCCACTGACGCTGCCACTCGTCGATCGGCGTGCTGAGCGGGTCGGCGCCGGTGGCGATGCCGGCGTTGTTGCAGAACACGTCGATCCGCCCGTAGCGGTCGAGCACGGCCTGCACCATGGCGTTCACCTCGGCCTCGGCGCCGAGGTCGCAGCCGTGGGCGAAGCCGCCGATCTCCTCGGCCACGACCGCAGCGCCCTGCGCGTTCTGGTCGATCACCGCCACCCCGGCGGCCCCGTCGGCCGCGAACCGGCGGCACAGCGCCCGGCCGATGCCGCTCGCCCCGCCGGTGACCACGACCACTCGGTCCTTCACCTGCACCGTCGCCGCCCCCTCACTCGCCGACCGCGGCGATCACCGCGATCTCGACCTTGTACTGGGGCGCGGCCAGCTTCGCCTCCACGGTGGCCCGGGCCGGTGCGTTGGCCGGGTCGACCCACGCCTCCCACGCCCGGTTCATGTCGTCGAAGCCGGCGATGTCGGCCAGCCAGACGTTGGCCGACAGGATCCTCGACTTGTCGCTGCCCGCCTCCGCCAGCCGGGCGTCGATCTGGGCGAGGATCTGCTCGGTCTGGCCGGCCACGTCGGCCGACGGGTCCTGCGCCACGTGCCCGGACAGGTACGCGACCCCGCCGTGCACCACCGCCGCGCTCAGCCGCTTGCCTGCCCCCAACCTCACGATGCTCATAGGGCCGAACCTAGCCCGGATCCTCCGAGGGCCGGCCGGGCATGGTGACGACCGTCTTGGCGAGCCCATGCCCTTCGTCGCGGTCGCTGAGCGCGTGCGCGGCATCGGCCAGCGGGAAGGTGCGGGTCACGACCGAGGTCACCTTGCCCGCTTCGATCAGCTCCTTCAGATCGAGGAGGTCGGCCTGGCGCTCGACCGAGATCAACGGCCGGAGCCGCTGCGTGGTGACGAGCGAGAGCAGCGGCGCCCGCAGGACGGCGCGGCCGAAGCCGCCGGTGAACCGGCCGCCACCTTCGCCGCCGACGATCACGAGCGTGCCCCGCCGCTCGAGCGCGCCGCGGAGCCGTCGGAGCGGGCGCCGTCCGGCCAGGTCGACGATCAGGTCGTAGCGGCGCGAGCCGTCGGTGAAATCGCTCTTGGTGTAGTCGATCAGCTCGTCGGCGCCGAGCGACCGGACGAGGTCGAAGTTGGCGGTGCGGCACACGCCGGTGACGTGCGCGTCGAACGCCTTGGCGATCTGGACGGCGAAGCTCCCCACGCCGCCCGAGGCGCCCACGATCAGCACCCGCTGGCCTTCCCGGACCCGGCCGACGTCGCGCAGGGCGTGCAGCGCGGCGCAGCCTGCCACCGGGACCGCCGCAGCCTGCTCGACGCTGAGGTTCGCGGGCTTGGGCGCCAGCCGATCGGCGCGGGCGCAGGCGTAGTCGGCGAGCGCCCCCGGGCTCGTGCCGAACACCTCGTCGCCCGGACGGAACCCGCCGGCTCGGCTGCCGGCGGCCTGAACCACGCCGGCCAGATCGGACTGCGGAACGAGCGCCTTCGGGGTGCGCAGCCCGAAGCCGAGCCGCGCCACGTACGGCGCCCCGGTGACCGCATGCCACACGTTCGGGCCGACGCCGGCGGCGCACACCCGCACCAGCACCTCGTCGTCGCCCACCGCGGGAAGGTCCAGATCCTCCAGCGACAGGACTTCCTCCGCAGGCCCGTACCGGCGCCGAACAAGCGCTTTCACCCAACCACCTCCTAGTCCTCCTCGGGCCCGAGTCAGCTAAGCCCATAGGCGACGCCGTCGCCCGCTGGGTTTGTGGCGGGTTGTTCGCGCCAGCCCGAGTAGCGCGTCGTTTCGTCACGCCATTTGCCCAGCTCACAAGCTTGCGCGTTCGGTACATACTTGGCTCGCCGCGAACAACCCGCCATTCTCGCTCGTCGGACCCAACCGGCGGCCCGGCGGGGCGCCGTGGGTGCGGCCCGCTCCGGTATCGTCGCCCGGCGTGAGCTTGACCCGGTCCGATCTCGACACGATCGACATCACGTCGCTCGACCAGTACGCGGAGCGGGGCTACCCGTGGGCGGAGTGGGACCTGCTGCGGCGCGAGGCGCCGGTCTACTGGTACGACCGGCCTGGCATCGAGCCGTTCTGGGCCGTCACCCGCTATGCCGACGTGCACGCGATCGGGCGGGACGCCCGCACGTTCGTGAACGGCGGCCCCCGCCTCCGCCTGCACAGCATCGAGCACGAGGAGCGCATGTGGGCCTCCAAGGCGCGCCGCGACGCGCTCTACGGCTGGGATCCCGACGAGCCGCTCGACATGGTGTTCATGGACCACCCTCGCCACACGGCGTTCCGGCTGCTCACCGCCCGATCGTTCACCCCGGCCCGTTGCCGGCAGATGGAGGCCACGCTGCGGGCGCTGGCGGCGCGCTTCGTGGGCGAGCTCGAGGCCGAGCTGGCCGGCGGGGGCGAGGTCGACCTGGTGAACGCCCTGTCGGTCAAGCTGCCGCTCGCCGCCATCTGCGACCTGATGGGCGTGCCGGTGGACGACTACAAGGACATCCACCGCTGGACCGACTCGGTGTTCAACACCACCTCCACCGAGTGGGCCCTGCCCGGCGAGGACCTCGCCACCATGCGCCGGCGGCTGCGCACCGAGTACTTCCAGTACTTCGAGGAGCTGATCGCCGAGAAGCGCGCCCGCCCCGGCGACGACGTGGCCAGCGCGCTGGTGAACGGCGAGGTCGACGGTCGCCGCCTCACCCAGCAGCAGCTCCACGGCTACCTGAACCTGCTGATCCTGGCGGGCAACGAGACCACCCGCAACGTGACCACGAGGGGGATCCTCGCCCTCACCGAGCGGCCCGACCAGGCGGCGCTGCTCGAGGCGGACCCCGCCGGCGGCGTCGAGGCGGCGGTCGAGGAGCTGCTGCGGTGGACCTCGCCGGTGATCCAGTTCGCCCGCACCGCGACCCGGGATGTGGAGCTGCACGGCCAGACCATCCGGGCCGGCGACACGGTCGGGATCTGGTACCCGTCGGCCAACCGGGACGACGCGATGTTCGAGCGCCCCTACGAGCTCGACCTCACCCGTGAGCCCAACTACCACCTCGCCTTCGGCCACGGCCCCCACTTCTGCCTGGGGGCCAACCTCGCCCGGTGGGAGCTGCGGGCCGTGTTCCGGGAGCTGGCCGAGCGCCGCCTGCTGTCGCGCCTCGCCGTGGTCGCCCCGCCCGAGTGGGTGCTCGACCTGCACGTGTCGGTGATCAAGCGGCTCCTGGTCCGCGCCGCCTGAGCCCCATTACGCTCGGCGGTCGCCGCCTTCGCCCAGGGAGGCGCAGCTCGGGGAGGACCACACCCATGGATGTCGGCATCTTGATGCCCTTCGCCGCCGACGGCTGGCCCGGCGCCACCGACGGTCAGTGCTACGAGGAGGAGCTCGGCCTCGCCCTCCTCGCCGACGAGCTGGGCTTCGACGTGGCGTGGGCGGCCGAGCACCACTTCTTCGGGTACTCCATGTGCCCCGACAACACCGAGGTGTTGGCCTACCTCGCCGGCGTCACGAAGCGCATCGACGTGGGCACCGCCGCGGTGATCATGCCGTGGCACGACCCGCTGCGGGTCGCCGAACGGGTTGCGTTGCTCGACCACCTCTCGAAGGGCCGCCTTCGCTTCGGGGTGGGCCGCGGCCTCTCCCGCCGGGAGTACGAGCCGTTTCGCGGCGTGGAGATGGACGAGGCTCGCGGCCGATTCGACGAGGGCACGGCCATGGTGGTCGAGGCGTTGAAGACCGGCTTCGTGGAGGGCGACGGCCCGTACTTCCCCCAGCCCCGCACCGAGATCCGGCCCCGGCCCGAGCGCAGCTTCGAGGACCGGTTCTACGCGGTGGCCTCGAGCGACGACTCGGTCGACGCGGCGGCCCGCTTCGGGGGCCGGATGACGATGTTCGCCGACCGCGCCTGGGAGCACCGCCTGCCGAGCATCGAACGCTACCGGGAGCTGTTCCAGCAGCACCACGCCCGCCCCGCGCCCCCGGTGATGACCGCCGACTTCTGCCTCTGCCTGCCCGACGCCGACGAGGCGAAGGAGAAGGCGCACCGGTACATGGGGACCTACCTCGGCAGCCTGCTCGAGCACTACGAGGTGATGGGCGACCACTTCGCGGTCACCGAGGGCTACACCGCCTACGCCAAGGCCGCGGAGGTGCTGCGCCGTGTCGGCGAGAGCGGCTTCCTCGAGATGTTCATGCGGGCCACGGCGTGGGGCACGCCCGACCAGATCCTCGCCACGCTCGAACGACGCCGCGAGCTGCTCGGGGGCTTCGAGTACACCACCGCGTTCCGCTACGGCGGCATCCCCTACGAGGAGGCCCAGGCGTCGATGCGCCTGTTCGCGTCCGAGGTGCTGCCGGTGCTCAAGAGCTGGGACTGAGCGGGCCGTGACCGCAAAGGCGCGGCCCACGGTCGAGGATCTGCCGCTGCTCGAACGCCGCCGCATCGAGGCGATGGTGCTCGTGCCGGTGATCCGCGCCCTGCAGGCCGAGTTCGGCGAGGAGGCGGTGAACCGGGTGGTGGCCGAGGCGATCCGCGGCATCGCCCGCGCCCAGGCCGCCGCAGCGCCGGTCGAGACGATGGTGCAGCTCGGCCGGCGCATCCGGGGCAGCGGACCGATCGTGGAGGGCTCGCTCACCGTGGAGGTCGTCGAGGACGACGAGGACCGGTTCGGCTTCGACGTGACCCACTGCCAGTTCGTGGAGATGTACGAGGCGCTCGGCGCGGGCGACCTCGGCTACGTGCTCTCCTGCAACCGCGACGCCGCGGCCTACGAGGCGATGGCGCCGGGAGTCAGGTTCACCCGCACCCAGACCCGCATGCAGGGCGCCGACCACTGCGACTTCCGCTACCGCCCGCGCCCGGCCTGACCGGGCCGACCTGCGCCGGCCGCCCCCAAGGGGC
>JBJXGF010000289.1:0-5599 GCA_046153015.1 Acidimicrobiales bacterium
CGTGGGCGTAAGGGGCTGATCGGCGGCTCGTTGCTCGGCGGCGAGGCGAACGGTGAGCGCCGCCACCGCCGCCAGGGCGCCGCCGGCAACCGCGGCGCGTAGAACCCGCGAGGGCCGCGCCGGCCGCGCGGCTCGGGCAGGGGCAGGGGCCTCAGTCGTGCGTGTCCGAGTGAGTTCGCTCCGCTCAGTCGTCGCTGCCGCGTCCATGGCCCTCGCGCCCGCGGTTGTCGTCCTGGCTGCGGTCCTCGCCGCGGTGGTCGCCGTCGTCGCGGCGCTGGCGGCCGTCGCTGTCGTCGAAGTCGTCGAAGTCGTCGAAGTCGTCGAAGCTGTCGTCGTGGGCGGCGTCGGAGTCGGCGTGGCCGCGGATCGCGGCCGTGGTCGAGGAGGGCGGTTCGCCCGGCGACGACCCGTCGCTCGCCGGGCCCGGCGCGGCGGCGTCCGGCGGGGCGGGCTCGGCCGCCGCCGCAGGGCGCGGGGCAGCGAACGAGCTCAGCTCCGGCGCCGGGGCCGCCCCGGCATCGAGGGGCGGGTCGGTCGGCACCTCGAGCGCGGCGCCGATCATCACCGCCCCTCCCACGAGAACGGCGGCCACCGCGGCCGCGCTGACGAGGGCTTGCTTGTGCTTCATGATGTTCCTCCGACTGCACCAGGGCTGAGCCGAGCGTGCCGGAACCGGCGTCAGCGCACGGTCAGCGCAAGGTGGGAGGAAGGTGAAAATCGGCGCGGGCGGCTGTGTTGTCGCTGGGGGCGCCGCCCCCAGCAAGAGCTAGTCGTCGTCGCCGCCCCCGCCGCCCCCGCCGCCCCGGCCGCTGCGGCCGTCGCGATCGCTGCGGGGGCGGTCCCCGCCGCGGTCGTCGCCGCCGTCGTGAGCTGGGTCGGGCGCCGTGTCCGGCGCCTCTTCCAGCGCGGCGTCGGGCGGGGCGTCCCCGGCGCCAGCGGCGCTGGTGGCGGGGGACGGCGCCTCAGGCGCCGGGGTTGTGACGGCGGGGGGCGCAGTGGCCGGCGCAGCGAGCGCGGGTGAGGCGAGAACGGTGAGCGACGCGCTGTCGAGCCGGCCCACGCGGGGGTCCTCGCCGGCCCGATCCAGCGGGCCGAGGGCGGCGACGGCGGCCGCGGTGAAGGCCGCGGCTGCAGCGGCGACGCCGATGACGAGAGCGGTCCTGGAGCGCGCCACCGCGGCAACGTAGTGGGCCGAAGGTGAGCGCAAGGTTAGGAAAGGCGCCCGACGCGGGCGCAGCCGCCCGGCGCGTGCAACCCTGTATCCAGCGATTTCGGCAACGGTGTCGACGAGCGGCCGACGAGGAGCCCGGGTGCGAGTGCTGGTGGTGGAGGACGATCCGGCTGTCGGGTCCTCGCTGGTGGAGGGCCTCGGCGTGCACGGCATCGAGGTGAGCTGGGTGACGACCGGCGCCGAGGCGCTCGCCGCGCCGCCCGCCGACCTGGTGCTGCTCGACCTCGGCCTGCCCGACCAGGACGGTCTCGACGTGTGCCGTCAGCTGCGCGCCGCCGGATCGAGGCCGATCATCGTGCTCACCGCCCGCGGGGAGGAGACCGACCGGGTGCTCGGCCTCGAGCTGGGCGCCGACGACTACATGGTGAAGCCGTTCGGGCTGCGAGAGCTGGTGGCCCGCATCCGCGCCGTGAGCCGCCGGGCGGCGCCGGCGCCCGGCGGGCAGGCGGCCTCGGAGAAGACGGCCTCAGAGACCGTGCTCGGCGTCGGGAATCTCAGCGTCGACACCCGCACCCGGCGGGTCAGCGTCGGCGGCGAGGAGGTGGAGCTGACCCCGAAGGAGTTCGACCTGCTCGCCCTGCTCGCCGCCGATCCGGGAGCGGTGCGGTCTCGCACCGAGATCATCGAGACCGTGTGGGATCCGCACTGGTGGGGCCCCACCAAGACCCTCGACGTGCACGTGGCCAGCCTGCGCCGCAAGCTCGGCGACCGCGCGCTGATCGAGACGGTGAAGGGCGTCGGCTACCGCCTGCGGGCCGCCGCCGCACGGCCGTGACCCGCCGGCTGGCGCTCGGCTGCCTCGCCCTCACCGCCGCGCTGCTGCTCGTGCTGCTGGCGCCGCTCGGCGTGGCGCTCGGCCGTCAGCAGCGCGACCAGCTCATCAGCCGGGTCCGCAACGACGCGCACGCGCTGTCCGCGTTCGTCGAGTCGACCCTCGAAGGCGAGGCCGACGCCGCGGTCGACGTCGCCGCCGTCGCCCGGCTGTACCGGGACCGCTCCGGCGCCCGCGTGGTGATCGTGGACCGGCAGGGCGTGGCGTTGATCGACACCGACCCGCCGCCGCAGGGCGCGGCGTCGGGCCGCAGCTTCGCCGACCGCCCCGAGTTCCGCGAAGCCCTCTCCGGCAGGGTCGCGTCCGGGCTGCGCCGCTCGACCACGCTCGGCGCCGGCCTGGTGTACGTGGCCACCCCGGTCGGCTCCGCCGGGCGGGTCGACGGCGCGGTCCGCCTCACCTATACGACCGCCCAGCTCGACGCCCACGTGCGCCGCCAGTGGGCGGCGATGGCCGCCGTGGCCGCCGGGGCCTTGGCCGCCTCCGCGGCGCTCTCGTTCGCGTACGCGCGGTGGGTGACCGGACCGCTCGCCGCGGTGCACGACGCGGCCCGGCGGCTCGGCCGCGGCCAGCTCGAGGCGCGCGCCGCCGACGACGACGGGCCGCCCGAGGTGCGCCAGCTCGCCCGTTCCCTGAACCAGTCGGCGGCCCGGCTGGAGCGCCTGGTCGACGGCCAGCGCAGCTTCGCCCGCCACGTGTCCCACCAGCTCCGCACCCCGCTCACCGCGGTGCGCCTGCGGCTCGAGACCCTCGACGCCCGTCTGGGCGCCGACGAGACCCGCGACCGCCGCGACCTCGGCCTGGCCCTCGAGGAGCTCGGCCGGCTCTCCGGCGTCATCGATCAGCTGCTCGGCTTGGCCAGCGCGCAGGGCGCCGGCGCCGAGGCGGCCACCGCCCTCGACGCCGGGGGCCTGCTCGAAGAGCGGGCGGCGATGTGGGCGCCGCTCGCCGCCGAGCACGGCCTGCACCTGCGCCTCGACCACGCCCACGCGGCCGCGGCCGTGCTGGCCACCCCCGAGCGGGTCACCCAGGTGCTCGACAACCTGCTGGCCAACGCCGTGGACGCCTCACCCCCCGGCGGGGTGATCACGCTGCGGGCCGAGCGGGAGGCGCACGTCGGCCTGGTGGCGCTGCACGTGATCGACGACGGCCCGGGCCTGGGCGAGGCAACCGAGCGGGACCCGGCCCGGGCGCTCGGCGGCAGCGGGCTGGGCCTGCCCCTCGCCCGCAGCCTGGCCCAGGCCGACAACGGCCGGGTGGAGCTGCGCCGCGCCCCGACGGGCGGCGTGGACGCCGTGGTCCTGCTGCCCGAGGCGGCGGTCGCCGCTCGCTGAGGGCGACCGCGTTCGGTTAGACGGCCCCGCCGTGGGGGCAAGCACACGCGCAATGACCGTAGCTGACCCGCCTGTTGCGAACCCGACCGTGGCTGACCCGTCTGTTGCCGACCCGTCTGTTGCCGACCCGTCTGTCGGCGAGCTGTCCGCTCCCGGCGCGCTCCCGCTCTGCGTCCGGCGCCATCTGCGGGACGCGCGCGCCGCGCTCGACGCGCTCGAAGAGGTCACCCCGACGCTGGTGGCGTGGACCGAGGTGCTCGTGGACCGGCTCAGCGGCGGCGGACGGCTCCTCGTGGCCGGCAACGGGGGCAGCGCGGCGCTGGCGCAGCACCTCTCCGCCGAGCTCGTCGGGCGGTTTCGCGCCGAGCGCCCCCCGTTCGCCGCGCTGGCGCTCTGCGCCGACAGCGCGGCGCTCACCGCCCTCGGGAACGACTACGGTTACGACGCGGTGTTCGCCCGCCAGGTCGCGGCGCATGGCCGGCCGGGGGACGTGTTCCTCGCCATCTCCACCTCGGGGGCCAGCCCGAACCTCCTGCGCGCCGCCGCCGCCGCGGCCGACGCGGGGCTCACCGCGTGGGCGCTCACCGGGCCGGCGCCGAACCCGCTCGCCCTGCGCTGCGCCGAGGCCGTCCGGGCCGGCGAGCCGGTGGCGGCGGCGGCGCTGCGGGCCGCCACGACCGCCGCTGTGCAGGAGGCCCAGCAGGTCGCGGTGCACCTGATGTGCCTCCTGTTCGACGCCGCCATGGTGGCCGCCTGAGGCGGGTGACCCGACGTTCAGGCCGGCTCGTTCGGCTCCACCGCCTCCCATGAGTCCTCGTCGAGCACCGAGCGGCCCGGCGCGTCCGGATCCACCGGGGTCTCGGTCGGCCCGCTGGGCCGCAGCTCGTCGGCCGAGACGTCCCGACCCTCGGCGGTCTTGTCTTCGCCGGACTGTTCGGCGGTGTGGTCGGTGGTTCGATCCTGGTCGGTGCTCTCGGATGCGGTCATGGCCCGCCAGTACCCCGCTCGTCCGCCGCCCCAGACGGGCATGGCTGGTTTGGCCGGCGTCGGGCGCGGGAACCGTGCGCAGCGTCCCGACGAGACCGCTGCGATCGAAAGGAGCTCGAATGGCCGCGCCCCGACCGCTCGACGCCGTGCTCTTCGATCGGGACGGCACGCTCGTGGTCGACGTGGCCTACAACGGCGATCCCGACCTCGTCACGCCGATGCCGACCGCGGCGGCGGCGCTGGCCCGCCTCCGGGAGGCCGGCGTCCGGGCGGCGATCGTGAGCAACCAGAGCGGCATCGGACGCGGGCTGCTCACCCACGACCAGGTGCAGGCGGTGAACGCCCAGGTGGTCGAGCTGCTCGGACCGTTCGCCGCGGTGCTCGTCTGCCCCCACGCCGAGGCCGCCTGCTGCGCATGCCGCAAACCGGCGCCCGGCCTGCTGCTCCAGGCCGCGGCGCTGCTCGGCGCGGCCCCGGCCCGCTGCGCGATGGTCGGCGACATCGGCGCTGACGTGGCCGCCGGCCGGGCGGCGGGCATGCGCGCCGTGCTGGTGCCGGGCCCACACACGCTCCCCGACGAGGTGGCCGCCGCGCCGGAGCTCGCCGTCGACCTGCTCGACGCGGTCGAGCGGCTGCTGCGGGCGAGATGAACACCCCGGCGCACCGGGTGCTCGTCGCCCGGCTCGACAACCTCGGCGACGTGCTGCTCGCCGGCCCCGCCGTGCGGGCCGTGGCCGCCGCGGCCGAGGTGGTGTTCCTGGCCGGTCCGGCCGGCGCGGCCGGCGCCTCCCTGCTGCCCGGCGTGAGCCGGGTGCTGTGCTTCGACTCGCCATGGACGGGCGACCACGCGCCGCCGCCAGCGCGGGCGGCGATCGGCGCCCTGGTGAACACCTTGGCCTCGGCCCGCCTCGACGAGGCGCTGGTGCTCACCTCGTTCCACCAGAGCCCGCTGCCGTTGGCGCTGCTGCTCAAGATGGCCGGCGTGGCCCGCGTGGGCGCGGTGTGCGTGGACCACCCGGGCAGCCTGCTCGACCTGCGCCACCCCTACCAGCCCGAGCTGCACGAGGTGGAGCAGGCGCTGGCCCTGGCGGAGGCGTTCGGCTACCCCCTGCCCGCCGGCGACGACCGCCGCCTCGCCCTGGCCCCCTGGGCCATGGCGGCGCCCCCGCCTCGCGCCGAGCTGGCGCGGCCCTACGTGGTGGTGCACCCCGGCGC
>JBJXGF010000298.1:0-3347 GCA_046153015.1 Acidimicrobiales bacterium
GCGCCGGGCGCGGCCCGCTCCGCGGCCACCGCCCGCGCCCTCGAGGCGCTGCCGGCGGGCGGCTCGGTGCTCGACGTGGGCTGCGGGGGCGGCGCCGCGGCGTTCGCCCTCACCCCGCCGGCGAGCCTCGTGATCGGCGTCGACGAGCGGGCCGCCATGCTCGAGCTGTTCGCCCAAGACGCCCGCCGACGCGGCGTGGAGCACCGGACGGTGCTCGGCTCGTGGCCGGCGGCGGCGCCGGACGCGCCGCGAGCCGACGTGGCGGTCTGCCACAACGTGGCCTACAACGTGGCCGAGCTCGCGCCGTTCGTGATCGCCCTCGACGCGCACGCCCGGCGCCGGGTGGTGCTCGAGCTCACGCTCACCCACCCGTGGGCGCCGCTCGGGCCGCTCTTCGAGCGCTTCTGGGGCCTGTCCCGCCCGGCCGGGCCGACCGCCGAGCTGGCCTTGGCGGTCGTGCACGAGGCGGGGTTCCCCGCCGCCCGGCTCGAGCGCTCGCCGGCCACCCCTCGCCGGCGCGTGCGGGACCGGGCGACGGTGGTGGCGTTCACCCGCCGGCGGTTGTGCCTCGGCGCCGAACGCGACCCCGAGGTCGACGCCGCCCTCGGCGAGCAGGCGCTCCCCGAGCTGGAACGGGCCGCGATCTGGTGGGAGGCGCAGGGCGGCGGGTGACCGGCCGCCCGTGGCTCAGGCTTTGCTCCGTTTTCTTGCTGGGGGCTGCGCCCCCAGACCCCATCAGCGTCCGGCTCGCTGCGCTCGCTCGGCCGCCTTCGCCGTGCTCAGGCGTGGGGAAAGAGGCGGCCGTTCCCCCAGCGTTCACACCTCTGGCCGTTTACGCGGCAGGATCGGGTGTCAGACTGGGTGCATGACCTCTGTCGCCCACCCACGGCGCAGCGGACCTCGGCGAAGCGCACGCATCTCGGCACCCCGGGCTGCTGCGGTCGCCAAGCCAAGCGACGACGATCTCGTTGCGATGCTGCGGCTCATGATCTCCGCGCGCACCTACTCGAGCCGGCTGTTCAGCCTGCAACGGCAGGGCCGCATCGGCACGATGGCCCCCATCGACGGCAATGAAGCCGTCTGCGCCGGCGCCACGTTCGCCCTCGACCCCGCGATCGACTGGGTGTTCCCCCAGTACCGGGAGGGGGTGGCGCTCGGCCACTTCGGCGACGAGGTGATCGACGGGCACGTGCTGTACCAGTTCGGCCACCCCCAGGGGGCCCGCTACCCGGAGTCGGTCCGGGTGTTCCCCATCCAGATCTCGCTCGCCGCGCAGCTCCCCCACGCAGTGGGGATGGCCTGGGGGAACCAGATCCAGGGCGTCGGCGGGTGCTCGCTGGTGTTCTTCGGCGACGGCTCCTCGAGCGAGGGGGACTTCTACGAGGCCGGCAACCTGGCCGGTGTGGTCAAGGCCCCGGTGATCTTCCTCCTCGTCAACAACCAGTGGGCGATCTCGACGCCGGCGTCGATCCAGTCGGCGGCCGCCACGTTCGCCGAGAAGGCCGACGCGTTCGGGTTCCCGGGCCTGCGAGTCGACGGACGCGACCCGGTGGCGGTCTGGGAGGCGGTCTCCGCCGCCCGCGCCCGGGCGGTGGCCGGCGAGGGCCCGACGCTGATCGAGGCCGTGACCTACCGCCTCGGCCCCCACACCACCGCCGACGACCCGACCCGCTACGTGCCCGCCGACGAGCTGGCCGAGGCCCGGGCGAACGACCCGCTCGTGACGTATCGGGCCCGGCTCACCGAGCTCGGCCTGTGGGACGACGAACGCCAGGCCGAAGCGGAGTCGGCCGCCAGGGCCCGCATGGACCTCGCCGTGGAACGGGCCGAGGCGGCGCTGGCCGAGCTGGCGCCCGACGCGTTCTTCGACCATGTCTTCGCCGAGCCGACCCCCCGCCAGCTCCGCCAGCGCGCCGCCTTGCGGGCCTTCCTCGCCGAGGAGGGCCGCGGTGACTGACCTGCTCGAGCCCTCCTCCCCGGCGTCGGCCGACGGCGCCGTGGAGGAGATGACCATGCTCGCCGCGATCAACCACACGCTCGCGCGGGAGATGGAGCGAGACGAGCGGGTGATGGTGCTCGGCGAGGACGTGGGCCGCAACGGGGGCGTGTTCCGCGCCACCGAGGGCCTCCAGGCCCGTTTCGGCGCCGCCCGGGTGGTCGACACGCCGCTCGCCGAGGCCGTGATCGTGGGGGCCGCCATCGGGCTCGCCGCCTCCGGCATGCGTCCGGTGGCCGAGATCCAGTTCCTCGGCTTCCTGTACCAGGCCTTCCACCAGGTGGCCGGCCAGGCCAACCGGCTGCGGTTCCGCTCCAACGGCGCCCACCACGCGCCGCTCGTGATCCGCAGCCCGTTCGGCGGCGGGGTCCGCACGCCGGAGCTGCACGCCGATTCGCTCGAACCGCAGCTGGCCAGCGTCCCGGGCCTCCACGTGGTGCTGCCGGCCAGCGCGGCCGACGCCAAGGGCCTGTTGACCACCGCCATCCGCAGCGAGGACCCGGTGCTGTTCCTCGAGCCGCTGCGGGGGTACCGCCAGATCAAGGGCCCGGTGCCCCTCGGCGAGCACCTCACGCCGTTCGGCTCGGCCCGGCTGGTGCGCCCGGGGGACGACCTCGTGATCGTCGCGTGGTCGTACCAGGTGGAGCTGGCCCGCCGCGCCGCGGAGCGCCTGGCGGAGGAGGGCGCCTCGGTCGGGGTGCTCGACCTGCGGACGCTCTGCCCGCTCGACCTCGACGGCCTCGCCGCCGCGGTGTGCCGCACCGGGCGGGCGGTCGTGGTGCAGGAGGCGCCCGAGACCGGCGGCTTCGCGTCGGAGATCATCGCCACCCTGATGGAGGAGTGCTTCTACGACCTCGAAGCGCCGATCGCGCGGGTCTCGGCGCCGGACACGCCGTTCCCGCTCGGCGCGCTGGAGGACGACTACATCCCCTCGGTCGAGCGGATCGCGGCCGCGTGCCGGCGGGTGCTGGGGGCCGCGCCGTGAGCGGAGCGAACCGCCCGAGCGGCGGAGAGCGGGAGACGCAGGGCGGCGCGGCCGGCGCCGTGCAGTTCCGCCTGCCCGACGTGGGCGAGGGGCTGAGCGAGGCCGAGGTGGTGGCCTGGCTTGTGGCGGCGGGCGACACGGTGGAGCGCGACCAGCCGATCGTCGAGGTGCTGACCGACAAGGCGCAGGTGGAGCTGCCCTCCCCCGTCGCCGGACGGGTGCTCCGCCTCGCCGCGCAAGCCGGCGAGCGGGTGCAGGTGGGCGAGGTGCTGGTGGAGCTCGAGGCCACCGGGACGAGGGGCACGGCGGCGCCCACGCCGGCCGCGCACGCGCAGCCCGCGGCGCCGGCGCCGGCTCGGCCGCCGG
>JBJXGF010000301.1:0-11227 GCA_046153015.1 Acidimicrobiales bacterium
CCAGCGCCACGCCGGCCGCCGCCAGCGGCGCCCCGCCGAAGGCCGACTCCGGGTCGAAGAGGCCGGCGTGCAGGTGGCGCAGGCTCTTGGCCAGCAGGGCCGACAACCCGGTCCGGCCGCCGCTCAGGGTCTCCTCGGCCCACCAGTCGACCAGGTCGGCGCTCACCACCGGGCGGTACAGGGCCGTGTACACCCAGGCGGCGAGCCCGGCGCACACCGCCGCCGCGCCGGCCAGGGCGCCTCGGCGCGCGGCCGGCAGCCGCCTGGCCAGCACCACGGCCACCGCCGGCACGACCAACAGGCCCGACAGCAGGAACAGCGGCGCCGCGGCCACCAGCCCGAGCAGCGGCCACGCCAGCCGCGGGTGCTCGTCGAGCTGCACGGCGAGGGCCAGCATCCACGCCACATACGCCGCTTCGAGCACGTAGTTGTTGAGGTACTGCGCCACGCCGGTGATCTCTGGGGCCACGGCCAGCGCCAGCACCGCCCCCGCCGCCGTCCAGGCGCTGCGGCGCGGGGCCACGGCCCGCAGCAGCACCGCGGCGCCGGCCAGGACGGCGCCGTTGGCGGGGAGGTTCCTCGCCCGCAGCACCCCGGGCCGGCCCGGGGCGGCCGCGTCCGCCGCCTTGAACGGCAGCACCCAGCCGGGCGGCAGCGGGGCGCCGGCCCGAAGGTACCGGCCGAAGAAGTCGCGAGCGCCGATGAGATCGGCCCGCCACATCTCGTCGTACCAGAACTCGCCCCTCACCCGGCGGTTCACGATCCACGCCGTGAGGGCCGCCGCGCCGGCGGCGGCGACGAGCTCGCCGCGGCGCACGCCTACCCGATCACCACCACCACGTCGCCGGCGCCCACCGCCGCGCCCGGCGCGACCTTGATCTCTTTCACCTCGCCCGCCCTGTCGGCGTTGATGTTGTTCTCCATCTTCATCGCCTCGAGCACCACCAGGGACTGGCCCGCCTCCACCGTGTCGCCCACGGCCACCAGCACCTTCACGATCGTGCCCTGCATGGGCACCGCCACCTGCCCGCTGCCGCCGGCCGCTCCCCCGGAGCTGGACGGCGCGGCGCGCCGCGGCCTCGCCGCACCGGCCGACGCCCCCGCCCCTGCGGCGACGGGGGCCGACTCGGGCACCCACATGCTCACGGAGAACTTGCGGCCGTTGACCTCCACATCGAGCTCCCGGCGGACCCGCGGCGCCTCGCCGTCCTCCACCGGCGGCGGGGCGCCCTTGTCGGCCTTCACGCCGCTCAGGTCGAGCGTGGTCTCCACCCAGCGGGTCGAGTGCTCGAGGTTCACGAAGTCGGGGTGGGACAGGATGGCCACGTCGGCCGGGATCGTGGTGGCCACCCCCTGCACCTGCATCTCCGAGAGCGCCCGGAGCGTGCGGGCGATGGCGGTGGGGCGGTCCTTGCCCCAGCAGATGAGCTTGCCCACCAGGTTGTCGTAGAACTGGCTGATCTCGTCGCCGGCCTCGTACCCGCCGTCCCAGCGGACCCCGTAGCCCTGGGGCACCGTGAGCCGGGTGATCGTGCCCGGGCTGGGCAGGAAGCGCCCCCCGGCCGGGTCCTCGGCGTTGATCCGCACCTCGATGGCGTGCCCGCGCAGCTCCACCTGCTCCTGGGTGAGCGGCAAGGGCTCGCCCGAGGCGACCCGGAGCTGGAGCTCCACCAGGTCGAGGCCGGTCACGAGCTCGGTGGCCGGGTGCTCCACCTGCAGACGGGTGTTCATCTCGAGGAAGAAGAACTCGCCGTCGGCGTAGAGGAACTCGCAGGTGCCGGCGTTCACGTAGCCCACCTGCTTGGCCACTTTGACGGCGGCCTCGCCCATCGCCCGGCGGGTCTCGGCCGGCAGGCCGGGCGCCGGCGCCTCCTCGATGAGCGTCTGGTGGCGGCGCTGAGCGGAGCAGTCCCGCTCGGCCAGGTACAGGCAGTTGCCGTGCTGGTCGGCCATCACCTGGATCTCGATGTGGCGGGGCCGGGCGAGGTAGCGCTCGAGGTACAGCTCGTCGCGCCCGAAGTAGGCCTTGGCCTCGCGCCGGGCGGACTCCATCGCGGCGACGATGCCGTCCTCGGACTCGACCACCTTCATGCCCCGGCCGCCGCCCCCGAAGGCGGCCTTGACCGCCACCGGGTAGCCGAACTCGAGGCCGAACGCGCGCACCTCGTCGGCGGACTCGACGAACACGGTCGTGCCGGGCACGCCGGCCACCTCGGCGGCCTGGGCGGCGAGGCGGGCGGAGATCTTGTCGCCCATCGACTCGATCGCCGCCGGCGGCGGGCCGATGAACGCCACGCCCCGGTCGGTGATGGCCCGGGCGAAGTCGGCGTTCTCGGAGAAGAAGCCGTAGCCGGGATGCACGCCGTCGGCGCCGCTGCGCTCGATCACGTCGAGAATGGCGTCGGTGTTGAGGTAGCTCTCGGCGGCCGTCTTGCCCCCGAGGGCGTACGCCTCGTCGGCGAGGCGCACGTGGAGCGAGGCGCGGTCGAGCTCGGAGTACACGGCCACCGACTGCACGCCGAGCTCCCGGCAGGCGCGGATGACCCGAACGGCGATCTCGCCGCGGTTGGCGATGAGAACCTTGCGCAGCACGCCATATGGTTAGCCTCATGGGGGGCGCCGACGCCAGACCTGCTCCCGGTTCGCGGGCCGCCCGTCAGCTCGAAGGGCGTCGGTTCGGCCGCGTGGAGTGGGTGACCGAAACCGGCTCGACGAACCGGGACCTGCTCGAACGGGCCCAGGCCGGCGAGGCCGAGGGCGTGGTGCGCGCCGCCGAGCACCAGACCGCGGGGCGGGGGCGGCGGGGCCGTTCGTGGCAGGACGTGCCCGGCGCCTCGCTCATGGTGTCGGTGCTGCTGCGCCCGGCGCTGGCGCCGGCTCGGATCCACACCTTGACCATGGCCTGGGCGGTGGCCGCGGCCGAGGCGTGCGAGGCCGCCGCCGGCGTGGCCCCCCAGCTCAAGTGGCCCAACGACCTGCTGGTCGGTGAGCGCAAGCTGGCCGGCATCCTCGCCGAGTCGGTGGTGGTGGGAGGCCGCATCGATGCCGTGGTGATCGGCATGGGCCTCAACGCCAACTGGCCGGGCGAGCTGCCGGCCGAGCTGGCCGGCATCGCCACCGCCCTCAACCGCGAGTGCGGCCGCGAGGTCGACCGTGAGGAGCTGCTGATCGAGCTGCTCACCCGGTTCGAGCCGCTCTACGCGGCCCTCGGCGGCGAGGCCGGCCAGGCCGACCTGCTCGCCCGCTACCGGCGCCGCTCCGCCACGCTCGGCCGACAGGTGCGCATCGAGCTCGACGGCGGCCAGCTCGAAGGCCATGCGCTCGACGTGACGCCCGAAGGCCACCTCTTGGTGCAGGTCGGCGACGCAGTGCGCGAAGTCGCCGCCGGCGACGTGGTCCACCTCCGCCCCCAGGGCTGAGTGTGGCGGGCTTGTCGCGGCGCCCGCAGTAGGGGGGCCGAGGAGGCGGGCGAAAGCCCAGCTCAGGACGTTGCACGACAGGTACATGCTCGAGGCGCCGCGAACAACCCGCCACGAACTCGCCGGTGGCTATCCTCCGGCCCCATGGCCGCCTACGCCGAGCTCTACCAGCGCAGCCTCGACGACCCGGAGGGCTTCTGGGGGGAGGCGGCCGCCGCCATCGACTGGTACGAGGCGCCGACCCGCATCCTCGACCGCAGCCGCCCGCCCTTCACCCGGTGGTTCGAGGGCGGGGTGCTCAACACCTGCTACAACGCGCTCGACCGTCACGTGGCCGCCGGCCGCGCCGACCAGCCGGCGCTGATCTACGACAGCCCGGTCACCGGCGTGGTGCAGCGCTTCACGTACCGCGAGCTGCTCGAGGCGGTCAGCCGCTTCGCCGGCGCGCTGGCCGGGCTCGGGGTGGGCAAGGGCGACACCGTGCTCCTCTACCTCCCGATGATTCCCGAGGCGGTCGTGGCCATGCTGGCCTGCGCCCGCCTGGGGGCGGTCCACTCGGTGGTCTTCGGCGGCTTCGCGCCGAACGAGCTGGCCGTGCGCATCGACGACGCCAAGCCGAAGGTGGTCGTGTCGGCGAGCTGCGGGGTGGAGGTGAGCCGGGTCATCCCCTACAAGCCGCTGCTCGACCTGGCGATCGAGACGGCGAGCCATCGGCCCCAGCACTGCGTGATCCTCCAGCGCGAGGGGGCGGTCGTGCCCACCGGAGAGGCCCTGGAGGACGCCCGGGCGACGATGGCGCCGGGCCGGGACCTCGACTGGCGGGAGCTGACCGCGGCGGCGGCGCCGGCGCCGTGCACGCCGGCGGCGGCGGGCGACCCGCTCTACATCCTCTACACCTCGGGCACCACCGGGCGGCCGAAGGGCGTGGTGCGGGACAACGGCGGCCACGCGGTGGCGCTGCGCTGGTCGCTGCCCCACGTGTACGACACCCATGCCGGCGAGGTGTTCTGGGCCGCGTCAGACGTCGGCTGGGTGGTGGGCCACAGCTACATCGTCTACGGCCCTCTCCTCACCGGCTGCACCACCGTGCTGTACGAGGGCAAGCCGGTGGGCACCCCTGACCCGGGGGCGTTCTGGCGGGTGATCGACGAGCACCGCGTGAAGACCCTCTTCACCGCGCCCACCGCCTTCCGGGCGGTGAAGAAGGAGGATCCGGCCGGCGAGCACGTCCGACGCTACGACCTGTCGGGGTTCAGCTACCTGTTCCTCGCCGGGGAGCGGCTCGATCCCGACACCTACCACTGGGCCGCCGACCTGCTCGGCAAGCCGGTCATCGACCACTGGTGGCAGACCGAGACCGGTTGGCCGATCGCCGCGAACTGCCTCGGGATCGAGCCGCTGCCGGTCAAGGCCGGCTCACCCACCAAGGCGACGCCGGGCTACCGGGTGAAGATCCTCGACCCCGACACCCGGGTCGAACGCGGCCCGGGGGAGGAGGGCGCGGTGGTGATCGAGCTGCCGCTGCCGCCGGGCTGCCTGCCCACGCTGTGGAACGACGACGAGCGCTTCGTCGAGTCCTACCTCTCCGCCTTCCCCGGCTGCTACGTGACCGGCGACGGCGGCTACATCGACGAGGACGGCTACCTGTTCGTCATGGGCCGGGTCGACGACGTGATCAACGTCGCCGGCCACCGCCTCTCCACCGGGGCGATGGAGGAGGTGATCGCCACCCACCCCGACGTGGCCGAGTGCGCCGTGATCGGCGTGGCCGACGAGCTGAAGGGCCAGGCGCCGGTGGGCTTCGTGGTGCTCAAGGCCGGCGTCGAGCGCGACCGCGCCGGCCTGCAGGCGGAGCTGGTGCAGCTCATCCGGGACCGGATCGGCGCCGTCGCCAGCTTCCGGGAGGCCACGATCGTGGCCCGGCTCCCGAAGACCCGCTCGGGCAAGATCCTGCGGGCCACGATGAGGGCGATCGCCGACCGGCGGGAGCACCAGGTCCCCTCCACGATCGACGACCCGGTGATCCTCGACGAGATCGGCGCGGCCCTGGCCGAGATGGGCCGGTAGCCGGGCGCGTCCCCGATCGGCGGGGGCGCTGCTGTAGCCTGGCTCGTCGTGACCGTGGCCGTCGACGGGACCCGGCTGCGCCGCACCTGGCCCCAGCGCCTGCTGATCGGCTTCAACGCGCTGCTGGTGCTGTCGTGCCTGGCGGCGGCGGCGTCGCTCGGCTATGTCGACAGTCGGGTGTCGAAGCTGCAGCGGGTGTCGCTCGGTCACGTGCTCTCGGGCGGCGACGACGAGAGCTCCGCCACGGGCCCGGAGAACTTCCTGCTGGTGGGCGTCGACAGCGCCGAGGGCCTCGACCCGAACGACCCGGTCCGCTACACGCGGCCGGCGCACGGGCTGCTCTCGGACACGATCATGGTGCTGCGCATCCACCCGCAGACCACCCAGGCCGAGCTGCTGTCGTTCCCGCGCGATCTCTGGGTCCCGATCGCCGGCACCGGGCGCAGCTCGAAGATCAACAGCGCCCTGTCCACCGGCGGCCCCGACCGGCTGATCCAGACGCTGCTGGACGACTTCGGCATCGAGATCCACCATTACGTGCAGGTCGACTTCGCCGGCTTCCGCGACCTGGTGCGGGCCATCGACGGCGTGCCGGTGTACTTCGACACCCCGGCGCGCGACGAGTGGACCGGGCTCGAGATCCTCGAGACGGGCTGCGTGACCCTCGACGGCGAGCAGGCCCTGGCCTACGCCCGCGCCCGGCATTACCAGACCTTCGAGGGGGGCCGCTGGCGCACCGACGGCACCTCGGACCTCGGCCGGATCAGCCGCCAGCAGGACTTCATCAAGCGGGCGTTGCGCCGGGCGGTGGCCAAGGGCGTGCGCAACCCGGTGACGCTCAACCAGCTGGTGGGCGTGGGGCTGCGCAACGTCACCGTCGACCAGAGCCTCAGCGCCGGCGACATCGGCGCGCTGGCCCGCCGGTTCCGCAACTTCGACCCCGCCAGCCTCGCCTCGTACTCCCTGCCGACGGTGGGCTTCGACGCCTCCACCGGCGCCGACGCCCTCAAGCTCGTAGAGCGCGACGCGCAGCCCATCCTCGACATCTTCCGGGGCGTCGACGCGCCGGCCTCCCCGGCGGCGGTGCAGGTGCGGGTGCTCAACGGCGCCGGGCTCGCAGGGGAGGGGCGGCGCATCTCCGAGGGGCTGCGCCGGGTCGGCTTCGAGGTGGTCGCCGTGGCCGACGCCCGCCGCCCGGCCGGCGCCGAGACCCGGGTGCGCTACCCCCTCCGCCGGCTGGGCTCGGCCCAGCTCGTGGCCGCCTACCTGGACGGTCCGGTGGTGCTCGAGCCGGCGGCGGAGCTGTCGGGCTCGCTCGAGGTGGTCATCGGCGCGGCGCTGGCCGGCGTGCGGGAGGCGCCGCTCGAGGCCGGTTCGGCGGGAACCACCGCGCCGAGCGCGCCGGGCGCGGCGCCCGCAGCGCCCGGAACGGGGCCTGCCGGGGAGACCGGCCCGACCACCACCGTGATCGGGTCGGTGCCGACCGCGCCGCCCGGCGTGCAGTGCGGTTGACCTGCGCTCAGCGGTCGAGCCCGACGCCGGAATCGCCGCCGAGTTTGGAAGCGGGCCCCGCGGACCAGTGTGAACTGGTGAGAATCGCCGCTACAAAGGTGGGGTCGGCGGACGAAACGGCCGCTTCTTGCGCGTTCGGCGGCGCCGAAACGATCGGCGGCGCACACCCGAGGGCTCTCGGCCAGCACATCGGCGACTGGGCGGTCGCCGCACGGGCCGGGAGCGAGCGCGTCGGCGGCCAGGCTCGAACCGGGCTGACTGCGGCGTCAACGGACAGAAGGTGAGGATGGATGGCAAAGATCGCGGTGATCGGCACCGGGTACGTGGGGCTCACAACGGGGGCCTGCTTCGCTCACCTCGGCCATGAGGTGATCTGCGCCGACATCGACGAGCGCAAGATCGCCCGGCTGAACCGGGGCGAGGTCCCGATCCTCGAGCCGGGACTCGACCGGATCATCGACGAGGGGGTCAAGTCGGGCCGGCTGCGGTTCGTCCTGGGGGCGGCCAACGCCGCCCGGGAGTGCGAGTTCAACTATCTCTGCGTGCCGACGCCGCAGGGCCCCGACGGCGCCGCCGACCTCTCCTACATCGAGACCGCCGCCCGCGAGATCGGCCCGGTGCTGCCCTCCGAGGCGGTGGTGGTGAACAAGTCGACCGTGCCGGTCGGCTCCACCCGGGTGGTGGAGCGCGCCCTCGACCGGGCCGACGTGCACGTGGTGTCCAACCCCGAGTTCCTGCGCGAGGGCTCCGCCGTGTCGGACTTCCTGCACCCCGATCGGGTGGTGATCGGCGCCGACGACCAGTCCGCCGCGGTTCGGGTCGCCGCGCTCTACGTGGGGGTGCCCGCCCCGCTCATGGTCACCGACCCGGCCTCCGCCGAGACCATCAAGTACGCCTGCAACGCGTTCCTGGCCACCAAGCTCAGCTTCGTGAACGCCGTCGCGGCGGTGTGCGAGGCGGTCGGCGCCGACGTGAACGACGTGGTGCTCGGCATGGGGTACGACCGCCGCATCGGCCATGAGTTCCTCAAGCCCGGCCCCGGGTGGGGCGGCTCGTGCTTCCCGAAGGACACGTTGGCGATGATCCGCATCGCCGAGGACGGCGGGTACGACTTCGACCTCCTGAAGGGCGTGGTCGAGGTCAACATCCAGCAGTTCGAGCGGGTCACCTCGAAGGTGGCGGAGATGGCCGGCGGCTCGGTGAAGGGGGTGCGGATCGCCTGCTGGGGCCTCACCTTCAAGGCCCGCACCGACGACCTCCGCGAGTCCCCCGCGCTCGAGATCATCGGCCGCCTCGTCCGGGAGGGCGCCGAGGTCGTGGCCTTCGACCCCGCGATCAAAGAGCTCGACGGCATCGACGTGAGCCCGGACCCCTACGCTTGCTGCGAGGGCGCCGAGGTGTTGGTGGTGTTGACCGAGTGGGACGAGTTCCGTTGGCTCGACATGGACAAGGTGGCCGAGGTGATGGCCACGCCGAAGGTGGTCGACGCCCGCAACCTGCTCGACCGGGCCGCGCTGCGCCGGCGCGGGTTCGACTACGCCGGCATCGGCCGCAGCTGAGCGCCCCGCCCCGCACCCGAACAGGAGCCTGAGCCTCAGCATGGCGCGCATCGTGGTAACGGGAGGGGCGGGCTTTCTCGGCTCGCATCTCTGCGATCTCCTTCACGGCCGGGGCGACGAGGTCGTCGCCGTCGACAGCCTCCTCACCGGGAGCCTCGCCAACATCGAGCACCTCCGGTCCTCGGACCGGTTCAGCTTCATCCACCACGACGTGAGCACCCACCTCGACGTCACGGGTCCGGTCGACTCGGTGCTGCACTTCGCCAGCCCGGCCTCGCCGAAGGACTACCTGGAGATGCCGATCCAGACCCTGAAGGTCGGCAGCCTCGGCACCCACAACTGCCTCGGCCTGGCCCGCGCCAAGAACGCGAAGTTCTTCCTGGCCTCGACCTCGGAGGTGTACGGCGACCCGCTGGTGCATCCCCAGGTGGAGTCCTACTGGGGTCACGTGAACCCGATCGGGCCCCGCGGGGTGTACGACGAGGCGAAGCGCTTCGCCGAGGCGCTCACGATGGCGTACCACCGCGCCCGCGACGTCGACGTGCGGATCGTGCGGATCTTCAACACCTACGGCGAACGGATGCGGCCCGCCGACGGGCGGGTGGTGTCGAACCTGCTGGTGCAGGCGCTGCGGGGCCAGCCGCTCACCGTGTACGGCGTCGGGGAGCAGACCCGCAGCTTCTGCTACGTGGCCGATCTCGTGCGCGGGATCGTGGGGCTGCTCGACTCGGACTACGTGGGCCCGATGAACATCGGCAACCCGGGCGAGTTCACGATGAACGAGCTGGCCAAGCTGGTGATCGAGGTGACCGGCTCGGACTCCGACATCGTGTACAAGCCGCTGCCGATCGACGATCCCGGTCAGCGCAAGCCCGACATCTCGCTGGCCCAGCGGGTGCTCGGCTGGACGCCCGAGGTCGCCCTGCGTGAGGGCCTCACCCGCACGGCGGCGTATTTCCGCTCCGTGATCGGGTAGATCCTCCCGCCCGGCGCGCCGCCGGCGCCGGGCGGGGCGTGGAAGACTCTCCGGCCGTGGCGCTGCGGGCTGCGGTGGTCGTGGAGCAGTGCTGGCACCGGGTGCCCGGCGGCACCGCAGCGGCGGCGGTGGAGACCGCCGCCGCGCTGAGCCTGCTCCCCGGCATCGAGCAGATCGGGGTGAGCGCCGCCCACCGCAACCCGCCGGCGCCCGCCTTCCGCCTGCCGATCCCCGTGCGGGCGGCGCCGCTGCCCCGCCTCGCCCTCTACGAGGCGTGGCACGTGCTGCGCCGCCCGGCGCTCGAGCGCTTCGTCGGCCCGGTCGACGTGATCCACGCCACCGGCTGGGCGATCCCGCCGCGCCGGGCGCCCCTCGTGGCGACCGTGCACGACCTGGCGTTCCTCGACCACCCGGAGCAGTACAGCGCGAAGGGGCGGCGGCTGTTCCGCCAGGCGCTGGAGCTGATCGCCGCCGAGGCGGACCTCGTGCTGTGCTCCTCCCGGGCCACCCTCGAGCGGGCGGCGGCCGCCGGGCTCGACCGGGCCCGCCTGCGCCACGCGCCGCTCGGGGTGCGGGTGCGGCCGGCGCCGCCCGAGCTGGTGGCCGCCACGCTCGCCCGCCATCGCCTCTGCCGGCCCTTCGTGCTGGCGGTCGGCACGATCGAGCCCCGCAAGAACCTGCCGGCGCTGATCGACGCGTTCCGCCGGCTCGGCCGGCGCGACCTCGACCTCGTGCTGGTCGGGCCGCTCGGCTGGGGGCCCGACGTGCGCCCGCTGCTCGCCGGCCTGGAGGGCCAGGTGCGCCTGCTCGGCTGGCGCCCGGCCGACGAGCGCGACGCGCTCTACGCGGCCGCCGCCGTGTTCTGCTACCCCAGCCTCCTCGAGGGCTTCGGCCTGCCCGTGCTCGAGGCGCTGGCCCAGGCCGCCCCGGTCGTCACCTCCGCCGGCGCCGCCACCGAGGAGGCGGCAGGCGCAGCGGCGCTGCTGGTGGACCCCCACGAACCGGCGGCGATCGCCGCCGGGCTCGCCGAGGCCCTCGACGACCCGGCGGTGGCCGCCCGCCTGCGCGCCGCCGGGCCCGCGCAGGCCGCCCGCTTCACCTGGGAGCGCACCGCGGCGACGGTGGCGGCCGCCTACCGGGAGCTGGTGTGAGGGTCGGGGTGAACCTGCTGTGGCTCACGCCCGGCGTGGTGGGCGGCAGCGAGGAGTACACGGTGCGCACGCTGCTGGCCCTGGCCGAGGCCGACCCGGCCGATCTCGAGCTGACCCTGTTCGCGCAGGGTGAGCTGGCGCGCGTCCACCCGCGGCTCGCGGCGGCGTTCCCGACCGTGGCGGTCGAGCTCGACGGGAGACGAAAGGCGCTGCGGGTCGCGGCCGAATCGACCTGGCTGGCCGCCCAGGCCCGGCGCCGTCGGATCGAGCTGCTGCACCACGCCGGCGGGGTCGCCCCGCCGGGCTGTCGCACCCCGTACGCGCTCACGATCCACGACCTGCAGCCGCTCGAACGGCCCGAGCAGTTCTCGGCCGCCAAGCGCCGCTACCTCGCCGCCCTCCTGCCGCGCTCGGCCCGCCGGGCCCGGCTCGTGCTCACCCCGAGCGCCCACGCGGCGGCGGCGGTCACCCGGCTCTTGGGCGTGCCCGCCGCCCGCCCCGCGGTGGTGCCCCACGGCGGGGCCGCCGCGCCCGGCCCGGCGG
>JBJXGF010000307.1:0-32738 GCA_046153015.1 Acidimicrobiales bacterium
AACGCGATCGCCTGGACGGGCTGCGGGTTGGCGGCGGCGGTGGCGGCGGTCACCGCCGCGCCGGCCGCACTCGTGGGCGCCGCCGACCGAGGCCGCCTCGCCGTCGGCGCCCGGGCCGATCTGACCCTGCTCACGCCCGACGCCGAGGTGGCGGCCACGGTCCTCGCCGGCGAGCTCGTCTACCGCGGCCCCCACCGGGCTGGGTAGTTCCGCTCCCTCTCCCGGCGGCCGCGAGGCGCCGATGCCACTGCGTGGCGCAGTCGACTCTCGCGCCGATCCGCCCCCCGACGAAGGGACCGAGTGGAGTGCAAGTACCGGCGCCGTTCGACTACGAGCGGGCCGCCAGCGTGGACCACGCGCTGGCGCTGCTCGAACGTCATGGGCCTGAGGCCCGGCTGGTGGCCGGCGGCCACAGCCTGCTTCCGATGATGAAGCTGCGGCTGGCCCAGCCTCCCGTGCTCATCGACATCAACGACCTGACCGAGCTCGAGTACATCCGACTCGACGCCGCCGATGCCCTGGGGCTCGAGAGCAGCCTCGAGAGCGGCGCGGCGCTCGTGATCGGGGCCATGACCCGGCATCGGGCGCTGCTCGAGTCGGCGCTGCTGCGCGAGCACCTGCCGATCTTCGGTGAGGCCGAGAAGGTGATCGCCGACCCGATCGTGCGCAACCGGGGCACGATCGGCGGCTCGCTCTGCCAGGCCGACCCCTCCGAGGATCTCTCGGCGGTGTGCGCCGCGGTCGGCGCGCAGCTCGTGGCCCGCTCCGCCGCCGGGGAGCGCCGAGTGAGCTGGGAGGAGTTCCACAACGGCGCCTACGAGACGGGGCTCGCCCCCGGGGAGATCCTGGTGGAGGTCCGCGTGCCCGTCCGGCCCGGCGCCGGCTCCGCCTACGAGAAGGTCGAGCGGCGCGCCGGCGACTGGGCCGTGGCCGCCGCCGGGGCGATCGTGCAGGTCGAGGGCGAGCGCATCGTGTGGGCCGGGATCGGCCTCACCGCGGTGGGCGCCGCCCATCAGCGCGCCGCGGAGGCGGCCGCGTCGCTGGTGGGCCAGGCGGCCCGCCCCGAGGCGCTCGACGCCGCCGCCCGCATCGCAGCCGAGCGCTGCCAGCCCTCCGCCGACCAGCGGGGGCCTGTGGAGTACAAGCGGCACCTGGCCGGCGAGCTGACGCGACGGGCGCTGCACCGCGCTGTCGCCCGTGCGAAGGGAGAGGCGTGAACACGATCACGATCACGGTCACCGTCAACGGCGAGGCCATCACCCGGGCGGTCGAGCCCCGCCTGCTCCTCGTGCACTTCCTGCGCGACACCTACGGCCTCACCGGCACCCACTGGGGCTGCGACACCTCCAACTGCGGGGCGTGCGTGGCCTGGATGGACGGCGAGCCGGTCAAGAGCTGCACCGTGCTGGCGGTGATGGCCGACGGGCGCGAGGTGCGCACCGTGGAGGGCCTCGAGCAGAACGGCCGGCTCGACCCGGTGCAGCAGGGCTTCATCGAGTGCCACGGCCTGCAGTGCGGGTTCTGCACCCCCGGCATGCTCATGACCGGGCGCTGGCTGCTCGACCACAACCCCGACCCGAGCGAGGCCGAGATCCGCGAGCAGATCTCGGGCCAGATCTGCCGGTGCACCGGCTACGAGAACATCGTGCGGGCCATCCGCTGGGCCGCCGAGCACGAGCAGGCCGCCGCCGCCGAGCCGCAGCCCGCCGAGACGGCCGTGGAGGTGCGGGCATGAGCGAGAACCCACTCGGCTTCGGCCGGATGCAGCGCAAGGAGGACCAGCGCTTCGTGCGAGGCAAGGGCAACTACGTCGACGACGTGAACCTGCCCGGCATGCTGCACGGCGCGATCCTGCGCTCGCCCCACGCGCACGCGCTGATCCGCTCTATCGACACCTCCCGGGCCGAGGCGCTTCCCGGCGTGAAGGCGGTGATCACCGGGGCCCTGCTCGACACGCTCAAGCTGGCCTGGATGCCGACGCTGTCGTACGACACCCAGGCGGTGCTGGCCACCGACAAGGTTCGCTTCCAGGGTCAGGAGGTGGCCTTCGTGGTGGCCGAGAGCCACTACGTCGCCCGGGATGCGCTCGAGCTGATCGAGGTCGACTACGAGGTGCTGCCCGCGGTGGTCGACGCCCGCCGCGCGCTCGAGCCCGGCGCGCCGGTCGTGCGCAGCGATCTCGAAGGCAAGGCCGACAACCACATCTTCGACTGGGAGGCCGGCGACAAGGCCGCCTCCGACGCCGTGTTCGCCGCGGCTGACGTGGTCGTCGAGCAGTCGATGGTCTACCCCCGGGTGCATCCGAGCCCGCTCGAGACCTGCGGCGCCGTGGCCGACATGGACAAGGTCTCCGGCAAGCTCACGATCTGGCTCACCACCCAGGCGCCGCACGCCCACCGGACGGTGTACGCGCTGGTGGCCGGTCTGCCCGAGCACAAGATCCGTGTGATCAGCCCCGACATCGGCGGCGGCTTCGGCGGCAAGGTCGGCATCTACCCCGGCTACGTGTGCGCGATCGTCGGATCGATCGTCACCGGCCGCCCGGTCAAGTGGATGGAGGACCGCTCCGAGCACCTCATGTCCACCGCGTTCGCCAGGGATTACCACATGCGCGGCGAGATCGCCGCCACCCGGGACGGCAAGATCCTCGGCCTGCGGGTGCACACGCTGGCCGACCACGGGGCCTTCAACGCCCAGGCTTCGCCGACCAAGTTCCCGGCCGGGCTGTTCCACGTGTTCACCGGCTCGTACGACATCGAGGCCGCCTACTGTCAGGTGACCGGCGTGTACACCAACAAGGCCCCGGGCGGGGTGGCGTACGCCTGCTCGTTCCGGGTCACCGAGGCCGTGTACCTCGTGGAGCGCCTGGTCGACTGCCTGGCCGGCGAGCTCGGCGTCGACCCCGCCGAGCTGCGCATGCAGAACCTGCTGCGCCCCGAGCAGTTCCCCTACCTGTCCAAGACCGGCATCGAGTACGACTCGGGCGACTATCCCCGGGCGCTGCGCCTCGCCCTCGACCTCGCCGGCTACGACGAGCTGCGGGCCGAGCAGGCGCAGAGGCGGGCTCGGGGCGATCGGGTGCAGCTGGGCCTCGGCCTGTCGTTCTTCACCGAGTCGGTCGGCGCCGGGCCCAAGAAGCACATGGACATCCTGGGCCTCGCCATGAGCGACGGCGCCGAGCTGCGGGTGCACCCCACCGGCAAGGCGGTGCTGCGCCTCTCGTGCCAGACCCAGGGGCAGGGCCACGAGACCACCTTCGCCCAGATCGTGGCCGAGGAGCTCGGCATCCCGCCCGAGGACGTGGAGGTCGTGCACGGCGACACCGACCAGACGCCCTTCGGCCTCGGCACCTACGGCTCACGTTCCACGCCGGTGTCCGGCGCGGCGACCGCGATCGCCACCCGGCGGGTGCGGGACAAGGCCCGGATCGTGGCCGCGGCGATGCTCGAGTGCGCCCCGGAGGACCTCGAGTGGGAGAAGGGCCGGTTCTCGGTGGCCGGCGACCCGGGCGCGGTCAAGACGATCCAGGAGATCGCCCTCGCCGCGCACTCGACCCTCGAGCTGCCCGAGGGCGTCGAGGCCCACCTCGACGCCCAGTGCGTGTACGACCCGCCCAACCTCACGTACCCCTTCGGCGCCTACCTGTGCGTGGCCGAGGTCGACACCGGCACCGGCCAGGTGCGGGTGCGGCGCTTCATCGCCGTCGACGACTGCGGGCCGCGCATCAACCCGACGATCGTGGAGGGCCAGGTGCACGGCGGTCTCGCCGACGGCATCGGCATGGCGCTCATGCAGGTGATCGCGTTCGACGAGGCGGGCAACAACCTCGGCGGCTCGTTCATGGACTACCTGCTGCCCACCGCGCTGGAGTGCCCGAGCTGGGAGCTCGGCGAGACGGTCACGCCGTCGCCCCACCATCCGCTCGGCGTGAAGGGCGTGGGCGAATCGGCCACGGTCGGCTCGCCGCCGGCGGTGGTCAACGCGGTGCTCGACGCCATCGGGGTCCGCCACGCCGACATGCCGCTCACCCCGGCGCAGGTCTGGTTGGCGATGCAGGGCCGCCCGGCGCGCACCGACCTGGCCTTCACATGAGCGGCCTGGCTCTCGGCCAGCGCAGCGTCGAGGAGCGGGCCGCCGAGCTGCGGGCGGCCCGCCTCCCGTTCGTGCGGGCCACCGTGGTGCGGGTCGAGCCGCCCACCAGCGCCCGGCCCGGCGACGTCGGGCTCGTCCTCGGCGACGGCGAGCTCGACGGGTTCGTGGGCGGCCAGTGCGCCGAGGCGAGCGTGCGGCTGGCGGCGTTGGAGCGCTTGGCCGTGGGCGAGCCGACGCTGCTGCGGATCAGTCCCGACGCCGAGCCGGAGCGGCCCGGCGTGGCGAACGCGCACAACCCCTGCCTGTCGGGCGGGGCGATCGAGCTGTTCCTCGAGCCGGTGCTGCCGCCGCCGCTGCTCTGCGTGCTGGGCGAGGGCCCGATCGCCCGGGCGTTGAGCGCGCTGGGTGAGCGGGCCGGCTTCGGGCTGGCGGCGGTGGCGCTCGACGGCCCCGTCCCGGCCGATGCCGCCGCGCTCGTCGTCGCGTCCCACGGGCGCGGAGAGGAGGCGGCGCTGCGGGCGGCGCTGGAGTCGGGCGTGCCGTACATCGGGCTGGTGGCCAGCGCCCGGCGGGGCGCGGCGGTTCTCGACGCGATGAACCTGTGCTGCTCCGCCCGCAGCCGCATCCGCACCCCCGCAGGGCTCGACCTCGGCGCCCGCACACCACAGGAAACCGCCGTGTCGATCCTGGCGCAGATCATCGCCGAGCGGCCGCGGCCCGCCCTGGGCGCCGACCGCAGGGGGCCCGCCGACGCGCCGGCCCCCGAACCGCCGGAAGCGGCCCCGACCGTCGCGGTGGACCCGGTGTGCGCCATGTCGGTGGCGCCCGGCCCGCATTCGCTGCACGCCCGGCACGGGGCGGACACGGTCTGGTTCTGCGGCCCCGGCTGCCGCGACGCGTTCCTGGCCGAGCCCGACCGGTACCGCCGGTGACGACGAGCCGCCCCGGCCCGACCGCACCAGCCAAGCCCGCCGAGCCGGCCCGGTCTGGGCCGCCGGCGCCGTTGGCAAGTTCGTTGGGTTTCTCCGGTGACGTTTCGCCGGGCGGTGCGCCGGGTGTGGCCGGCCCTGCCGGTTCGGGGCCGGGGATGCCGTTGGCAAGTTCGTCGGGTTTCTCCGGTGACGTTTCGTCGGGCGGTGCGTCGGGTTCGCCCGGCCCTGCGGGTTCGGGGCCGGCGGGTTCGTCGGGTTTCTCCGGTGACGTTTCGTCGGGCGGTGCGCCGGGTGTGGACGGCCCTGCGGGTTCGGGGCCGGCGATGCCGTTGGCAAGTTCGTCGGGCTTCTCCGGTGACGTTTCGCCTGGCGGTGCGCCGGCCGGTTTCGTCACCGGAGAATCCCCAGGCGTGGTGGCGGGGGGCTCGCCGGTGCGGGCGGGTTTCGTCACCGGAGAACCCCCGGGGGTGGAGGCGGGGGCTGTCCCGGGGTCGGCGGCCGGGTTCGTCACCGGAGAATCTCCAGGCGTGGTGGCGGGGGGCTCGTCGGTGCGGGCGGGTTTCGTCACCGGAGAATCCCCAGGCGTGGTGGCGGGGGCTGTCCCGGGTTCGGCGGCCGGTTTCGTCACCGGAGAATCTCCAGGGGTGGAGGCGGGGGGTTCGCCGGCGTGGGCGGGTTTCGTCACCGGAGAATCCCCAGGCGTGGTGGCGGGGGGCTCGTCGGTGCGTGCCGGTTTCGTCACCGGAGAATCTCCAGGGGTGGCGGTGGGGGGCTCGTCGGTGCGTGCGGGTTTCGTCACCGGAGAATCTCCACGGATGCCGGCGACGGTGGCCCAGCTCGCGGCCCGGCTCGACGAGGTCGACTACCTCGCCCCCGACGGCCTCGCCGCCGCGCTGTTCCTCGCCGTCGCCATGCCTCAGCCGATCCTGCTCGAGGGCGAGGCCGGCGCCGGCAAGACCGAGGCGGCCAAGGCCCTCGCCCGGGCGCTCGACACGCCGCTCCTGCGCCTCCAGTGCTACGAGGGCATCTCGGCCGCCGAGGCGCTCTACGAGTGGAACTACCAGCGCCAGCTCCTCGCCATCCGCCTCGCCGAGGCCGCGGGCAAGGCGGCCGTCGAAGCGGCCGCCGAGGCGGACCTGTTCAGCCGCGCCTACCTCCTCGCCCGCCCCCTCCTCGCCGCGCTCGAGCATCCCGGCCCCCGCCCCGCAGTGCTGCTCATCGACGAGATCGACCGTGCCGACGACGAGTTCGAGGCGTTCCTGCTCGAGCTGCTGGCGGAGTCGAGCGTCACGATCCCCGAGCTCGGCGCCGTGCGCGCCCTGCACCCCCCGATCGTGGTCCTCACCTCGAACCGCACCCGGGAGCTGCACGACGCGCTCAAGCGCCGCTGCCTTTACTGGTGGCTCGACCATCCCGAGCCCGCCCTCGCCGCTCGCATCATCCGCCGCCGCAGCCCGCAGGCGCGTTTGGGCCTCGCCGAGACCGCGGCGCGTGCCGTCGCCCGGCTGCGTGAGCTCGATCTGCAGAAGCCGCCCGGGGTGGCCGAGGCCATCAACTGGGTCGCCGCGCTGACGGTGCTCGGTCTCGACACGCTCGACGCGGCCGCCATGGGGGCCACCCTTGGAGCGGTGCTCAAGCACCGTGAGGATCAGGAGGCCGCCCGTGCCGCAGGGCTCGAGCGCCTGGTCGGCGGCTGACCTCGCCGCGTTCGCCGCCGCGTTCGCCGGAGCGCTGCGGACCGCCGGTTCGGCGGTGAGCGTCGAGCGGGCCGGCCGCTTGGCGACGGCGGTGGCGCTCGCCGCACCCGCCACGGTCGCCGAGCTGCGCCCGATCGCGTGCGCCGTGCTCGTCGCCGACCCCGCCCAGCGGGCGGTCTTCGATCAGGTGTTCGAGCTGGTGTTCGGGGGAGCGGTCGACCACGGTGAGCGGCGCGGTGACCAGCAGTCGGCCCTGCCCGCGGCCGCGGCTCCGCACTCGGCGCCCCACCCGGCCGGCGCCCGCCGCCCGGGCTCCGGGCGGCCCGAGGCGAGGCCGCCGCTCCCGCCGTTGGCCGGCTTCGCCCAAGGCGCGGACGGACGGGAGGGGTCGAAGGACGCCGCCGCCGACCGCCCGGCGCTGCTCGCCACGGCCAGCAACGCGGAGCGCCTCGCCCAACAGGACTTCGCGCTGCTCGACGAGAGCGAACTGGCCGAGCTCGCCTCGCTGGCCTCGCAGCTCGCCCTGACGGCGCCGACGCGGCGCACCCGCCGCCGGCGGCGCAGCGCGGGCAGCCGCGGCGAGCTCGACCTGCGCACCACCCTGCGCCTCGCCTGCGCCCTCGGCGGCGAACCGGTTCGCCTGGCCCGCCGACGGCGCCGGCGCCGCCCCCGGCGGATCGTGCTGCTGCTCGACATCTCCGGCTCGATGGCCCCCTACGCCCGCGCCTACCTGATGCTGCTGCATCTGGTGGCGGGCGGGGCGCCGGCGGAGGTGTTCACCTTCGCGACCCGTCTCACCCGGCTCACGCCGGCGCTCAAGGCGAGGCGGCCCGACGAGGCCCTCGCCCACGCCGGCCGCCTCGCCCTGGACTGGTCGGGCGGCACCCGGATCGGCGCCGCGCTGGCGCAGTTCAACCGCGAGTGGGCGCGGCCCGGCCTGGCGAGGGGCGCGGTGGTCGTGATCCTCTCCGACGGCTGGGAGCAGGGCGACCCCGCGCTGCTGGGCGGCGAGATGGCCCGCCTCGCCCGAGTGGCGCACCGGATCGTGTGGGTGAACCCGAGGAGCGCCCACGAGGGGTGGGCGCCGCTCGCCGGGGGAATGGCCGCCGCCGCCCCCCACTGCGGCGCCATCCTCGCCGGCAACACCGCCGTCGAGCTCCGGGCCGTGCTCGCCGCCATTGCCGAGTAGGCAAGGCGGCGCCGAGTAGGCAGAGCGGGCGCCGGGTACCGCCCGAGCCGCCGCGGGTAGTGAGATCCGGACGGAAGGAAGCTCCGACATGAACGAACGAGGCGACGACGCTGCGCCGCCGACGAGCCGGCCGCTGTGCTCGATCGTGCCCATCGAGGTGCTGCAGCGCTACGCCCGCGACCCGCAGCTCGACGCGGCGACCCGGCGCAGCCTGGCCGACACGGTGGTCGAGAGCCGCCGGATGCGCTCGCTGCGCGAGGCGTACCGCGTCACGACGCTGCGGACGCGGGCGGCCCGCGCCGGCGACGCCCTCTTCGCCGCAGACGGGCCCTCGGTCGACGTGTACGACTGCCGGAACCGAGCTTCGCTGCCAGGGAGGTACGTGCCCGCCCCCGCCGCCTCGCCCGACGAGGCCGTCCGCACGGTGTTCGACACCACCACCCGGGCCGAGCGGTTCCTCCGCGACGTGCTCGGCCGGAGCTCCATCGACGACGCCGGCGGCGACCTGGTCTCGAGCGTCCACTACCGGGTCAGGTTCGACAACTGCTTCTGGAACGGCGCGCAGATGGTCTACGGCGACGGCGACGGGGAGATCTTCACCGCCTTCCACCGCTCGGCCGACATCATCGGCCACGAGCTGACCCACGGCGTCACCCAGCACGAGAGCGGCCTGGTCTACGAGGGCGAGTCCGGCGGCCTGAACGAAAGCGTGAGCGATGTGTTCGGCGCCGTGTTCAACCAGTGGCTGGCGGGCTGGGACGCCGGCCGGGCCGAGGGCTGGCTGATCGGCGCCGGGGCCATGGGCCCGCGGGCCCGGGCGGCGGGCAGGATCTGTCTGCGGGACATGCTCCAGCCCTCGGCCGCGCACTGCCTGGCGCCCCAGCCCGACACCTACGGCGAGCTGGATCCCGCGGCCGACGTGCACGACCAGAGCGGCGTGGCCAACCGCGCGTTCGCCCTCTTCGCCCGGGCGCTCGGCGGGAAGGCGTGGGAGCTCGCCCTGCCCGTCTGGTACGCCGCCACCACCGACGGGCGCCTCAGCACCGGCGCCACCTACGGGGAGTTCGCCGCCCGGACCGTCGAACGTGCCGCGGAGCGGGGAAGCGGGCCCGCGGGAGCGCTGCGCGCCGCCTGGGCCGAGGTGGGGGTGGCGCTAACCTGAGCGGCGATGGCCGGCGAGCTGCGCATCCAGCGGACGGGCGGCCTCCACGGACGCGCCGCCAACGGCGTGCGCCCGCTCGCCGAGCTCACCGGCGCCCAGCGCCGAGCGCTCGACCGTCTGCTCGCGGCGTCGGCGCCGCAGCCGCCGACGGTCCCGTCCGGGGGCGACCGCTACGTGTACTCGCTCACGGTGACCGACGACGCCGGCCGGGAGCAGCGCCTGACGGTGGGCGACGAGGCGATGCCCGACGAGCTGCTCGGCTTGCTCAGCACCGAGTGGGGGCTGTGAGCGCGGCGGCCGGCGTCCTGGGCGGCGCGGCCCGTGCGGCGCCTACCCGCGCCGGCCGGCGCCCGCCGGGACGCGCAGCACGAGCTGGCCCTTGGCGCTGAGCTCGGCGGCGGCCAGCTCGGCGCAGACGGCGTCGCGTCCCGCCGGACGCCAGCGGACCACGGTGGCGGCGCCGTCCGGCGCTGCGGAGGTCACGAACCACCCGTCGACCACGGCCAGCCCGCGCGCCCACACGTCGAGCAGCCAAGTGGGCTGGAGCGTGACCTCCGCCCAGCTGGCCCGCCCACGCAGGAGCCCGGCGGCCGACGGGGCGCCGGCCCCGACCCGGCAGGTGAACGGCACGAGCGGCGCCGGCCGGGCGTAATCCCGCCAGCCGATCAGGCTGCGGGCGAACGCGCTGCGGGCCCGCACCCGCACCGCCGCCTCCAAGTGGGGCACGAGCTCCGCCGCCTGGCCGCGTCGCGCCCGTTCGGCCACGGCCAGCGCCGCCCGGTCGAGCATGGCCGGCGGGAACGCCGCCAACACCCGGCCCATCGCCAACGCCCGCCTGGGCGGGAGCTCGCGCAGGAAATCCTGCACCCCCTCCCGCTGCAGCCGGGCGAGCGCCGCAGCCAGGTCGCGGCGCCGCCGCGGGTCGGGCTGCTCCTGCACCGCCCATTCGGCCACGAACCCGCCGTCCGCGGTGGCTTGGCGCCACAGGGCCAACAGGTCGAGGCAGGCCGGCGGCGTCGCGCCGAGCGCGGCCAGCGCCGCCTCGCCCGCGGCGTCGGGGTGGTCCTCGAGGTGCAGCCGCCCCCGCCGCCATCGCACCCGGTGGCGCGCGCCGCCGCAGCTCAGCTCCATCGCCGCCGGCGGCACCCCGCAGCACCAGGCCATCCCCACCAGGATCGCCGACGGGGCCGACGCGGGGCCAGGCCGGCCCGGCCGGCTCAGGCGCGTCTAGGCTCGGCGCCGAGCGTCACGCACGGGCACGAGCCAGGGGGGCACGCCATGAGCCTGACCGACATCCCCATCATCTCCGCCGACTCGCACATGATCGAGCCGCCCGAGATGTGGTCCGAACGGGTCGCGCCGACCTACCGGGACCGGGCGCCGAAGCTCGTGCGCGGCCTCGACGGACGCGACGCCGAGTTCTTCACCTGCGAGAACATCAGCCCGTTCCCGGTGGCGGGCTTCTTCGGGGCGGGAGTGCGCTCCCGGGAGCTCGGCGAGCACGCCAAGAAGGGCTTCGCCGCGGCGCCGGCCTGCGCCCGGGACCCGCAGGCCCGTCTCGCCGACCAGGACCGCGACGGGGTGGTCGGCGAGGTGCTGTACACCTCGATGGGCATGCCGCTGTACCACCTCGACGACGCCGGGCTGCGCGCCGCGCTGTTCACCGCGTACAACGACTGGCTGGCCGACTACTGCTCGTACGCCCCCGAGCGTCTGATCGGCCAGGGCCTGATCACGATGGAGGACATCCCGGCCGCGGTCGCCGAGCTCACCCGCATCGCCGCCAAGGGCTTGCGGGGCGCGATGATCTGGGCCGGCACGCCCGACGACCGTCCGTACAGTCACGCCGACTACGACCCGTTCTGGGCGGCGGCGGCCGATCTCGAGATGCCGCTGTCCCTCCACATCCTCACCGGACGCAAAGGCAGCGGCATCAACTTCAACCAGGCCGTCCTGTCCGCCGTCACGCTGCACCACGAGATCCAGGAGACGCTGGCGATCATGGCGCTGGGCGGCGTCTTCGAACGCCATCCCGGCCTGCGCATCGTGTCCGCCGAGAACGACGTCGGCTGGATCCCTCACTTCCTCAACCGGGTCGACATGTGCTACAAGCGGCTGCGCTTCACCGACCGCAGCCTGCCCGAGCTGGGCTCGCTTCCCTCGGAGCAGATGAAGCGCCAGGTGTTCGCCACGTTCGTGAACGAGCCGGTGGCGATGGGCATGATGGATTGGTACGGGCCGGACAACATCATGTGGTCCTCTGACTACCCGCACACGGCGTCGACGTGGCCCCGCTCCCAGGAGCTGATGGCCAAGATGTTCGACGGGCTGAGCGACGACGCCGTCCGCAAGATCGTGCACGACACGGTCAGTCGGGTCTACCGCATCGCGTCGATCAGCGCCCCATCCTGATCGACCACCACGCCTGGGTCCGCAGGGGCGGGGGCGCAGCGTCCTCGTCGACCCGCCAGCGTCCGTCTGCGTCGGCGCCCCCGTCTCGCACCAGCCAGACGGGGGCCACCTGCGGCGCCAGCGTCCCGCCCCGCCCGGCGCCCCAGGTGATGGCCAGCACGGCCAGCCGGTCGATCGAGGGCTGCGCCAGCACCTCGAGCACGAGGCGGCCGTCGACCGCGGCCGCCTGACGGCCCCACACGCTCACCATCCACCCGAGCGGCAGCCCGGCGCGGATCGTGAGCCGCCGGCGGCTCCCTTCGAGCTCCGCGGTGACCGGTTCGCCCGCCGGGTTGAGCCGCACGCTGACCGTCACGTCGAGCCCGGGCCGGGCGCCCTTGCTCGGGGCGAGGCTGTCGCCCACCGCCTCCTTGAACCGCCGCGAGAGCACGTGCGCCACCGACACGAGCTGACGGTCCGGCGGCTTGGCGCCGTCCGGCGAGGCCCAGGCCCGCTGGCAGCGGACCACGCACCCCAGCGCGAAACGCTCGGTGAGCGGCGCCGACAGGCCGGGGTCGGGGGAGATCGCCACCCGCCGAGGGGGCACGAGCTGCAGCGAGAACCCCTCGGCCCGCACCTTGGCGTAGCCCTCCCGCCAGGCCGTCAACACGTCGAGGCAGGGGCACGGCGCCCCGCCGAGCGCGGCCAGCGCCGCCTCACCCGCCGCGTCGTGCGCTTCGAGGATGAGCCGCCCGCGTTTCCAGCGGACGCGATGCTTCTCACCCTGGCAGTCCACCTCCACCGACGCCGGAGGCGTGCCGCGATACCAACGGGCGCGGCTCACGCCGCCTCTTCGTCGACCACGACGGTGCGGGCCCAGCCGGGGGGCGCCGGCGCCGACGGGTCGAGCAGCCCCACGATCACCCGGGCGTGCTTGGGGCCGGCGCCCGGCCACGGCGTGTACCCGTCGGTGAGCACCACCACCACCGCCGGACGGGGCTTGAGCTGCATCGCCGCGTCGATCCCGGCGCCCATGTCGGTCCCGCCGCCGCCGAGCAGCTGCACCTGGCGGGCCGAGGTGACCCGCTGCGCCGCCTGCGCCTTGGTGTCGCAGGCGATCACCCGCACACTCTGGCCTTTCACGCCGACCGTGCGCAGGATCCCCTCCACCTCGCCCAGCACGCGACCGAGGAGGTCGTCGTCCATCGAGGCCGAGGTGTCGCACACCACCGCCACGTCGGGAACCGGCCGGCGCAGCGCGGGCAGCACCACGTCGGGCGCGGCGCCCGCCCGGCGGGAAGGCCGCTGGTAGGTGTAGTCCACCTTGCCTGCCGCGTTGGCGACCCCTTGGCGCAGCTCGGCGGCCAGCGCCCGGCGCCAGTCGACCTGAGGGCGCAGCAGCTGCTCGGCCCAGCGCAGCAGGCCGGCGGGCACGTCGCCCACCGAGCGGGCGTGGTTGCGTATCTCCTCGGCGGTCTGGCGGCGGAGCAGGTCCTGGCTGTGGCGCTCGATGCCCTTCGGCTTGTCGGCGCCGCCCTCGGCGTCCCACTCACGGGGCTGGCCGTCGGCGCCGCTGCCGCAGTTCTGGTCTCCGGGCTCGTGGTCGTGCTCGTGCCCGCCCGCCTCGCCGCTCTCGCCCTCGCCGCCCGCCCCGCCCTCGCGGGCGTCGTCGCCCTCGTCGCCGTCCCGGCTCTGCTGCTCCGCCTCCTGCGTGTGGTGGAAGTACTCCTCGGCCAGCCGGCCCCGCTCACAGCCGAGGTCCTCGGGCGTCTTCGCGTGGTCCTCGGGCAGCTCGAAGCTGCCGCGGTCGGCGTCGTCGTTGATCTCGGCGTCGGCGGCGTCGAGCCAGTGCCCGGCGTTCGCCTGGTCGACCCCGGCGGCTTTGGCCCGTTCGCTGTGGTCGCGCAGCAGATGGCTGGCGTGGTGCACGAGCATGCCGGCGAGCTGGTCGACCGACAGCGCGGCCACCACGGCCGGGTCCACGTAGAGCCGCCACGACTCGTCGATGGCGACCGTGCCGATGCCGGGCGAGTCGATGATCGGCGTGGCGAAGAGCGCCGACGCCAGGTAGGGGTACCGGTTGGCGGCGGCGAGGCGGGCGGCGGCGAGCTTGCGCCGATCGACGCTCACGTGAGCATCCCCGCGTCCTTGAGCAGGGGGAGGAAGGCCCGCACCTCTGGGGGTGGGTTCACCCCCTCGGGGCGGCAGCGGGCGAGGGTGCGCGCCGCCATCGCGGCCACGTCGGGCGCCGCCTCCCCGGCCCGGCCGAGCACCTTCCAGCCGGCCAGCCAGCGCTCGGGCGTGTTGTCCGAGGCCACCGCGCCGGCCACCGAGGACAGCACCGCGTACGCCCGGTCGCCTCGCTCGGGGAGCACGAAGCCGGCCGGGTCGGCCAGCACCGCCTCCGGGTCGGGCAGGTCCATCTCCTCCACCCAGGCCAGGAACTCGACCCCCGCCCCGTCGCCGATCGCGCCGCGCACCAGCGCGGAGCGGACCTCGTGGTCGGCGCCCGCCTCACCGGCGGCGGCCCACAGGCGGGCCGCCATCTCCCAGGTGCGGGGGCTCGGCCAGCCCCGGCCGGCCGCGGCGCGGTCCTCCGGCGGGGCCGACACCAGCGCCGGGCGCACCGCGGCGAAGGCCGACACCAGGGCGTTGGCCTGGGGCACGCGACGCTCCCAGTCGGCGGGCAGCGCCGGGGCGGGCGGCGTGTCGAACCCGGCGGCGATGCCCTGGGCGAAGGCTCGGGGGTCCACGTGCCAGTCCAGGTGGCAGAAGCGGTTGGCCAGCGGGGCCGACAGGTCCCACCCGTCGGCCGCCTGCTCGGGCGGGTTGGCCGCGGCCACCACCGCCACCTCGTCGGGCAGGGCGAGGTCGCCCACCACCCGCTCGAGCACCACCCGCAGCAGCGCCGCCTGCACGGCCGGCGGGGCGGTGGAGAGCTCGTCGAGGAACAGCAGCCCGCGCCCGGCCTCGGCCAGGGTCCGGGCCCATACCGGCGGGGCGAACCGGACGCCGCCCTCGACCACGATCGGCAGGCCGGCGAAATCCGACGGCTCCCGGATCGAGGCGATCACCACCTCGCAGGGCCAGCCCATCCGGGCCGCCATCGCCCGGATCGCAGCGGTCTTGCCCGCACCCGGCGCGCCCCACAGCAGCACCGGGACGCGCGCCGCCACCGCCACGCCGAGAGCCGCCACCGCGGTGGTCTGTCCTGCCATCCGCCCAGTCTGGCGCCCAGCCCGCGCCCCGGCTCGGGCGGTTCGGCGTTCGGCGGCGCTCTGCGCGTGAACCGGTATGGTAAACGGTATGGCGTCGAGGAAGATCACGATCACGTTGGACGAAGACCAGGTGCAGCAGATCCGCAATCTGGTCGGCGCAGGCCGCGCCGCGAGCGTGTCTGGCTTCGTGCAGCACGCCGTGGGCGTCGCCCTCGACGACGTGGCGGGATGGGGAGCAATGCTCGCCCAAGCCCTCGACGCCACGGGTGGACCGATGTCGGCCGACGAACGGGCGTGGGCCGACACGGCGCTCGGGTCGCCCATGCGCCGGCGACGCTCCGTGGCCTGATGCCAGGCATCACCCTCGACGCCGGCGGGCTCATTGCGCTTGACCGCGACGATCGCCGCGTCATCGTGCTCCTCGCCCGAGCGGTCGAGACGAACAGCCGAGTCACGATCCCAGCGTCGGCGCTCGCCCAAGCCGTCCGTCGACCCGAACGGCAGGCCCGCCTCTCCCGGCTGATCCGCCAACCGTCGTGCCATGTGGTCCCGCTCGACCGCGTCGACGCCGTCGACATCGGCCGCCTGCTGGCCGCCAGCGGCGCCTCCGATGTCGTCGACGCCCACGTCGTGGTATGCGCCCGCCGAACGGGCCAACGCGTCGTGACCTCCGACCCTGACGACCTCGCACTGCTGGACCCCGCTCTGGAGCTGATCGTCGTCTGACGCTGCTGGCGTCGAGATCGTGCAGCGGATGGCTTCTGCTTGATCCTGGTCGGTCAGCCTCGGATCGTGCGACGGATTGCGTCGGCGGTTCGCTCAGGGAACTCTTCGTGCACGAAGAGCTTGGCGTTGCTGATCACCTCGAGGTCGACGGGACCGCTGAACTCGGCGATCATCGCGCGGGTCCGTTCGACGGGAAAGAACGGGTCGTCGGCGCCCCAGACGAGCTGCACGGGGACGTTGATCTTGCGGTGGCAGGCCGTGAGCTCCTCGAGCAGGCCGAGATCAAAGTTGCGGCCGAACTCGCCGGCGGCCCACTGTCGTTCCGGGTCGTCGTGCAGCGGCCGGAGGAAGAACTCCTCGAACTCGCCATCGAGGAGGTTCTTGTCGGCGAAAGCGTCGCCGAGGATGAACGTGTTTCTCCGGAGTCGTCGGCGGACGACGATGAACCCGAGCAGCCTCTCGAACCTCGGGACGACCCGGATGGCGAGGAACGACGAGAGGCGCCAGCTGGCCTTCGGGGGCTGTTCGGTGGCGATCAGGCCCCACCCGTGGACCCGAGCATCGCCAGCGAAGGCCAAGCGGGCGATCATGCCGCCGCTGTCGTGCCCGATCACCCCGAAGCTCGTCAGCCCGAGCTCGTCGACAGCGCGGCGCAAGGCCGCGACGTGGCTCGTGACGCTGATGGTGGTCGTTCGGTCGAAGTGGGAGTCGCCGGCGCCTGGCAGATCGATCAGATGGCAGGACACATGCTCGGTCAGATAGGGCAGCAGACGCCGGAACGTCGCGGCCGTGACAGGCCAGCCGTGACTGAAAACGACGTCGGGCCCGGCGCCGACCTTTCGGTAGGCGACTGCGCCGTTTCCGACGTCGATGTGGCGGTCGGGCGGCTTGCGGAACAGGTCCGATGCCGCGTCAGCGGTGAGCGATGCCATGGTCGGGTCTCCTCACGAGGCGCTCGGGTCGTGAATCTCGGGATGGCGCAGCCTTTGTAGTGATCACTGTGAACTTTAATTGTAGTGTCTGCTACAGTCAAGGGTCATGGGTCACAAGCACGACCGCGACGCGATCCTGAGCGGCGCCTTGAAGGCCGCCATGGACGACGGCCTCAGCCAACTCACCTTCGGTCGCCTCGCCAAGCGGCTCGCCATCAGCGACCGGATAATCGTGTACTACTTCCCCTCGAAGGATGACCTCGTCGGCGAGGTCCTCACGGCATTAGGTGCTCAGCTCCAACACACGCTCGGACCCGCGTTCAGCGTCGCGGCCGACGACTATCTCGGGCTCGTCCGCACCGCTTGGCCGATGCTGGCTCAGCCCGAAGCCGATCCCATCTTCGCGATGTATTTCGAGGCGCTCGGCCTAGCTGCAGCCAAGCGACAGCCCTACCACGCCCTCGTGCCGACGCTCGTCGAGACCTGGATCGAGTGGGCGGCAGCGCTGATCGGAGGCCCCCCTGAACGAGGCCGCACCCAGGCTGAAGCCGCCATCGCCGTGATCGACGGCCTCCTCCTGCTCCGCCAAACCGCCGGACCCGCCGCCGCCGACCGCGCCGCCGGACTGCTGGCGCCCGCGTAGCTCGAGCCGAGTCGACCGCTTCGATCCGCCCGCCGCCGATCTCGAACGACGCCCGCCGCTTCGTCAACTGAGCTCGACGGCGACTCCTGATGGTGGTGCGATCGCGAGGATCAGGCCGGCGGGGCTGGCAGCGGGCGCGGTGACGACGAGCTCGAAGCCGTTTGTCGTGAGGTTGTTGGCGAGGTCGTGGATGAGCCGGACTCCGGTGCTGTCCATATAGCGGACGTCAGTGCAGTCGAGGACGACTCGCCGGGCGCCGTCGACGCCGGCGGTGATGCGTTCTCGGAGCTGGTCGGCGTTGGAGAGGTCGATCTCGCCGTCGATCTCGACTCGGATGGCGTCGATGGCGGTGTGGTGGAGGCGGAGGTCGGCGAGCGGTGCGGTCATCGTGGTGGGACGCGTCGCACGGGCACGGTGAAGCTCACCCTGGTGCCGATGGCTGTCCGGTCGATCCGCACGTCGTGGCCCATGTGACGCAGAAGCCGCAGCCCCCACCCGCGGCGCCCCGTGGTCGGGGCGTCGTGCCAGCGTCCATTGTCCTCGACGCGTGCGTGCACGGTGTCGTCGTTGGTGAGGGTGAGCTCGACCATGATCTCTCCTGCTGCGTCGGTGGCCCGGTGGCCGTGTTCTATCGAGTTGGTGGCCAGCTCGCCGACGAGGAGTTGCAGCGTCTGCTGGTCGGCGTCGCTGATGGATCGATGCCGGCACCACCACCGCAGCGCTTGGCGGATGTCTCGCAGCGCGGTCGGCTCGGCCGGTCGGCCGATGCAGAGGCGTTCGTGGGCGACGAGCCGGCAGCAGAGCAGCGCGACGTCGTCGCCGAACGGTCCTTCCGCAGCGAGAGTTTCGAGGAGCTGGTGGGTGAAGCGGTCTGCGCTGAGCTGGCGGAGCTGGTCGGCGCAACGGGCGAGGCGTGTGAGGCCGTCGCTGATGCAGCGGCGTCCTTGTTCGACGAGCCCGTCGGTGTAGAGCAGAACGGCGTCGCCGGCGGCGAGGGTCACCGAGCGGTCGGTCCGGGGGCGGTGTCGCGGGCCGTAGAGCGGGGCGGCGGCGCCGTCGAGGAAGGTCGTCGTGCCGTCGGCGCCGAGAAGGAGGATCGGCGGGTGGCCGGCGTAGGCGTAGCGCAGCTCGCCGGTGACGGGGTCGAGCATGGCGCAGCAGGCGGTGGAGAAGTCGCAGCCGGACGTATGGGCGAAGTCGTGCAGCTTGTCGAGCGCGTCGGCCGGTCCGGACGCGAGCGGGGCGAGCGCGCCGAAGGCGCTGCGCAACGAGCCCATCACAGCAGCGGCTTCGATGCCGTGGCCGACCACGTCGCCGATGACCCAGCCGACGCGTCCGTCGTCGAACACGTAGGTGTCGTGCCAATCGCCGCCGACCTCGACCGATGCTGTGGCGGGGCGGTAGCCGGCGGCCACGTCGACGGAGGGGATGCTGTTGATCGTGCGCGGGAGCAGCGCTTGTTGAAGCTGCAGCGAGATGGCTCGTTGCTGGGCTTGCAGGGTCAGTCGGTGCGCGGCGACGGCCAGTTGCAGTGCAACGAACTCCATGAGCCGTGGCGCCCGGGCGGGGGCAGCTCGCTCGCCGTCGTAGCCCGCGACGAGAACGCCGATGATGGTCCTGGCTTCCCGCAGCGGGACAGCCCACACCGTTTGGCGGGCCTCGCCCTCGATGCATGATTCGACCTCGCAGGACGCGACATCGAAGGACGCCCGCCCGAAGCGGTAGGCGTCGAGGACCTCGCCCCGCCCGGCGAGCGCCGACGCGATCTCGGCGTCGCCGACCATCTCCGATGCCGCAGGGTCGCGCAGCTCGCCGCCATCGGAAAAGAGCACGGCAGCGAACCGTGCGGCGAACACCGCCGGCCCCAGCTCGGCGACCGCGTTCGCGAGTGCGGCGCTGCTGTCGGCCTGCAGGATCGTCGCGCTCAGCTCGGCCAGCCGTTCGGCGCTGCGGCGTTCGGCGAGGAGCTCCTGTTCGTAGGCGCGCCGCTCCCGTGCGTCGACGATCACGAAGCGGTAGATGGATCGGCCGAGATCGTCGACGTGCGTGGCGGCGTTCACGAGCACGGGCCGGCGGGTCCCGTCGGCGGCCACGAGATCGAGGGCCATCTCGGTGAAGGCGCCGACGTTGTCGAGCAGCGGCCGCAGGTGGGTCTCGTAGAACACCCGGCCCGGTTTGGTGAGCAGCTCGGAGAAGCGGCGCCGGCCGACGAGCTCGGTCGCCCGGTACCCGACGAGGTCGACGAAGCGCCGGTTCACCCGCCCGATGTGGCCCGAGGCTTCGTTGGTGACGTAGCCGCAGGGCGCGTTCTCGTACAGATCCTCGGCCGATTCGGTGTAGCCAGAGAGATCTGGCCAGGCCTCCGGTTCGGATCGGTCAGCGCCGATCACACGCGGGCCGCCAGAAACGCCTTGATCGCGTCGATGGTCTCCAACGGGGCGGAGAGGTTCGGGCAATGCCCGGTCGCGTTCATGACCACGAGCTTCGCGTTCGGCATCGTGCGCTGCAAGTAGTCGCCGACCGCCAGGGGGGCGATGACGTCGTCGGAAAGCTGCAACACCAGCGACGGAGTGAAGCAGCGGGCCACGTCGGTGCGGTTGTCGGCAAAGAACGTGGCGCGGGCAAAGCGTCGAGCGATGTCGGGGTCGGTCGTGCAGAAGCTGGTGGCCAGCTCTTCGCCGAGCTCGGGTCGCTCCGCGTTGCCCATGATGACCGGCGCCATCGCTTGGGCCCAGCCGACGTAATTGGTGTCGATCGCCTCCAGCAGCTCCTCCACATCGTGACGGCTGAACCCGCCGTGGTAGCCGTCGTCGTCGACGTAGCGGGGGGACGGCCCGACGAGCACGAGCGAGGAGAACAGCTCCGGCCGCTCGTTCGCGGCGAGCACCCCGATCATGGCGCTGACGGAGTGACCGACGAACACGATGTCACGCAACGCGAGCTCGTCGCAGATCTCGATCACGTCACGGGCGTAGCCGTCGAGCGACTCGTACTTCTCCGCGCTGTACGCACGAGCATCAGACTTCCCGCAGCCGACATGGTCGAACAGGACGACCCGGTAGTTGTCGTCGAAGGCCGGAGTGACGAACCGCCACATCCTCTGATCGCACCCGTATCCGTGGGCGAACACCATTGGCGGTCCTTCTCGACGCCCCGACTGAGTGACATTGTTCCGCTCGACGATCGACACCGCTCAGCCCCCGCGGACGCGACGAATGCAGCGTGCCCCCCAGGCACCGCGAGCGTCACTACCCCGGTGGGGAAACGGGCAAACCCCGTTCTCGCGCAACGGGGTCATCCCGCAGCATCAGTGCTTGACCAGGCGCTCGAAGCGCTGCCGGGCGCCCTGGCGCGTCATCACCAGCTGCGCGCCTCAGCCTCCCTGCGAGCGCCCTGCCGCATCGGCTGGCGGCGGTGAGACCTACCGGGCTCCCCATATTGACAGTGACACTCTCGTTATAGGAGTATCACTGCCATAACGCAAGCGCACCCAAGGAGGCCTGTGATGAAGACGATGACCTGCAGCCAACTCGGCGGAGCGTGTGAGCTCGCCCTCACCGGTGAGGACGCGAACGAGGTCATCCACGCCCAGGACCGTCACCTCCGCGAAGCGGTGGCGGCCGGCCGACGTGATCACGAGCCGGCGCTGCGCGCCATGAAGGCCCGGTGGCGGCGCCCCGTCTCGGGCTTGAAGTGGTACCGAAAAGTGCAGCGCGACTTCGCCGCCCTGCCGACCGATGCCGCGAGCCGCTGATATGGCCAGCACCGACTGGCGCCACCACACGCTGGCTAGGATCCGCGTGCTCATCGAGGAGACCGACGCCGAGGTCTCCGAGGAGGCGAAGTGGGCCAAGGCGTCGAATCCGGACGGCGTCCCCACGTGGTCCCACGACGGCATCTTCTGCACCGGCGAGATCTACAAGGACAAGGTCAAGATCACGTTCATGCACGGCGCCTCACTCGAGGACCCTGACCGCCTGTTCAACGCCAGCCTCGATGCGGGCACGAGGCGGGCGATCGACATCGTCGAGGGGTCAGGGCTCGACGAGGCGGCATTCACCGCGCTGATCCGAGCGGCCGTCGATCTCAACGTAAGGCGAGCGGAAGCGAAGCGACGCACGTAGCGATCTTCTTCGATGGCTGGGGACACCTCTCGGGCGCCGCAGGCGCGAACACGGCTGGCGCGCCGGGCGGTGCTCGATGCCGCCCGCACGCTGTTCGTCGAGCGCGGATACGGCGCGACGACGATCGAGGCGATCAGCGATGCGGCCGAGATCCCGCAAGCCACGCTGTACCGGCTGTTCTCGTCGAAGAAAGGGATCCTCCAGGCCCTCATCGACACATCGATCGCCGGCGATGACGAGCCGGTTCCGGTCGCCGAGCGCAGTCACGTGCGCCCGCTGTTCGACGCGACGCACCCAGCGGACTCCCTGGCGCGGCTCGCAGCCGTAAGCGTGGACATCAACACCAGAACCGCGCCGATCTACCGCATCCTCGTCAGCGCCGCCGGCTCCGATACCGACGCTGCCGCGATACTCGAGGTGCTGACGCGACAACGCCAAGAGGGCCAAGGACGCGTCGCCACCGCGCTTGCGCAAGCGAAAGCGCTGCGCCGCGGCCTACGCGCCCGGGACGCAGGCGACATCATCCACGCCATCGCCTCCCCCGAGCTCTACCACCTGTTCGTCATCGACCGTGGCTGGTCGCCCCAGCGATACGAGCGATGGCTCGCCGAAACGCTCACCAGTCAACTGCTCCCCTAGACCACGGCGTCGACAACGCGGGCGCCACGCGTCGCACACGTGCTACAGTGGAGGCATGGCTGAGGCGATCACCCAGAGGGAGCTGCGCAACGACAGCGGCGAGATCATGCGTCGACTCGACCAGGGCGAGGCCTTCGTAGTCACCCGCAATGGGGTGCCCGTCGGCGAGTTGATACCGCTGCGTCGTCGTCGTTTCGTCGCCAGCGAGACCGTTCTCGCCGCGTTCGCCCACGCGCCTCGCATCGACGCCGGCCGTTTCCGCGACGACCTTGACCGTCACCTTGATCACGACATCGAGCCTCGTGCCTGATCCTCGCCGCCCGCAGGGCATGATCGACACGTCGGTGGTCGTCGACCTCGATGAGCTCGATCCCGAGCAGCTGCCGATCGAGATGGCCGTGAGCGCCATCACGATGGCCGAGCTGGCAGCCGGGCCCCATGCCACAACCGATCCCATCGAACGGGCCCGCCGCCAGGACCGCCTGCAGCGCACCGAAGCGACGTTCGAACCGTTCCCGTTCGACGCCCACGCCGCCCGAGCGTACGGGCTCATGTACGCCGCGGTCGTGGCCCGCGGTCGCACAGCACGCGGCGCCCGTGCCGTCGATCTGCTGATCGCGGCCACCGCCAACGCCGCACAGCTCCCCCTCTACACCCGTAATCCGACAGACTTCGAAGCTCTCGGGAACCTCGTCGAGATCGTCGCCGTCTAGCCGTGATTGCTCGTGCCAGGCGCGATCCTGTTGTTCTGGGGGCTGCGCCCCCAGACCCCGTCGCCGCCCGGCTCGCTGCGCTCGCGCGATCGGCCGGGCTCGCTTCGCTCACCCGTTCAGTCGGGGGCGCTCCCAGCGCAGGCGTGGTCCCGGGTTCTCGGGGAGCGGGCTGCCCGCTCTCGCCCGCACGGCCGTCGCTCCCGCTTGCGCGGCGCCGTTGGCCGCGCCGGCTGCGTCGGGCTTCGCCCGCAGCGGGGCGCTGTTGCCCGCCGACGGCGGGGGCGGCGGGACCGCACCCGCCGCGGTGGTGTGCAACAGCTCGTCGAGCGCCCGCCGGCGGCCCCGCCAGGCGTCGGCCAGCCGGAAGAGCACGACCCCGAGGCCGGCGACGGCCAACGCGGCGGCCACCCCGGCCTGGGCCTGCTGGGGGAGGCGGGAAACCGGCGCGGGCGGGGCGGTGACGACCTCGGATCCGGCCGTGATCGCCTCCACCTCGAGCTCGGCGGTGACCCGGTTCGAGGCGGCCGTGTCGTAGGCCGCTCGGGCGTCGTTGAACCGGCCCAGCAGGCTGTCGTGCTGGTCCCGCTTCGCGGCCAGATCGGGCAGGCTGGCCTGGAGCTGCGCCACCGTGGCCCGCATCGCGTCCCGCTGGGGCGGGGTCAGCTCGTTCGAGCCGTCGGCGATGCGCAGGTTGTACTCGAGCGCCTGGCGAGCCCGCACGGCGTACTCGTCGCCCGGGTTGATCCAACCGATCGACTTCTGGAACTCGGTCAGCGCGGCCGCCGCGCTCTTCGCCGCCTCGCCCCGCTGCGCCTCGATCGCCTTCAGCTTGTCGACCCGGCCGCCGAGGAGGAACCGCATCGACCCCTGCGCGGCGGCGGAGGCGTACCTCGACGCCGCGGCCCCGTCGGGCCCGGTGACCTCGATCTCGAGCGCGGCCCCGTCGCCGTTGCGCTTGGACGTGAGCGTGTACCCGGCTCGCTCGACGCCGGCCGCGGCGCTCGCCCCGTCGAGCACCACCGGCAGCGCCAGCGCGGCCTGGATGTCGGCGATGAAGGGCCCCACGTCGAAGGCGTTCGAGCCCTCCGGCAGCGCACGCGACGCGAACATCGTGGCCGACGCCTCGTAGCTGGCCGCCGAGCGGCTCACCGTCGAGGCTGCGCCGCCGGCGGCGATCACCGCGACCAGGCCGAGGCCGACAGCCCGCCGGCCGGTCAGGTGGAGCAGGGGGAGGATCTCCATCGAGCGCCTTTTCGTCGGGGGGACTCCGAGCCCCGTGGTCCCGGTGGGGGACCGGACGGCGAGCGCGCCGCTGCGGCGAGGCTCCCGGCAGCAAACGGCGCCGGTCTGATCGCGGCCAGCAGACATTCGGCTTACGGGGCTCGGCGATCCGCCGAGGCCCCCAACGCAGACGGTTGATCGGCGGGGCCCGCCGCTACCCTGAGTGCGGCGCGAGATCCCCAAGGATGGGGAGCCCGTCCGGCTCGGCGAGCAAGGGCGGGCGCGGCACGAGACGATAGGCGGGTTCATGCCGGAGACAGCTGTGGCGAGGGGGCTCCGCCCCCCAGCGCGTTTCCCCCGGTGGGTCGGGCGCGGCGCGCTCGGCGACGGGCGGGAAGCCGGCGCCGCCGGCTCGACGGTGGAGCGCGCACGACGCGGGACGGAGGATCTGGCGGCATGAAGGTGCTGGTCACAGGGCACGACGGGTATATCGGATCGCTGCTCGTGCCGCTCTTTCGAGCGGCCGGCCACGAGGTGACGGGCTTCGACTCGTTCCTCTTCGAGGGCTGCGTGTTCGGCCGCGACGACGCCGCGCCCGACCGCGCCGTGCGGATCGACGTGCGCGACGCGGCGCCGGGCGAGCTGCGGGGCTACGACGCGGTGGTGCACCTCGCCGCCATCTCGAACGACCCGCTCGGCGACCTCAACCCGGACTGCACGTTCGACATCAACCATCGGGCCACCACCCGCCTCGCCGAGGCGGCCAAGGCGGCCGGCGTGGGGCGGTTCCTGTACTCGTCGTCGTGCAGCCTGTACGGCGCGCACGGAGACGACTACATCGACGAGTCGGCGTCGTTCAACCCGGTCACGCCCTACGGCGAGTCCAAGGTGCTCTCCGAGCGAGACCTCCACGCCCTGGCCGACGAGCGCTTCTCGCCGACCTACCTGCGCAACGCCACCGCCTATGGGGTGTCGGCCCGTCTCCGGGGCGACCTGGTGGTGAACAACCTCACGGGGTTCGCGTTCACGACCGGCCAGGTGTTCCTCAAGTCCGACGGGACGTCGTGGCGGCCGCTCGTGCACATCGAGGACATTGCCCGCGCCTTCCTGGCGTTGATGGAGGCGCCGCGGGAGCTCGTGCACGACGAGGCGTTCAACGTGGGCGCCACCGAGGAGAACTACCAGATCCGCGACGTGGCCGAGATCGTCGGCGAGATCGTGCCCGGCTCGCAGGTGACGCTGTCCGACGAGGCGTTCAACGACCTGCGCAACTACCGAGTCAACTGCGACAAGCTGGCCAAGACGCTGAACTGGTCCACCAAGTGGACGGTGCGGGACGGCGTGCGCGAGCTGTACGAGGCGTACCGCGCCGTCGGGCTCCGGCTGGAGGATCTCGAGGGGAGCCGGTACCTGCGCATCAAACGCGTCCGGGAGCTGCTCGACGGCGGCCGTCTCGACGGCTCGCTGCGCTGGACCGCGGCGGGCCGAGCGTGATCTGCCGCGCCTGCCGCGCCGAGGGCGTGCTCTCGTTCCTCGACCTCGGCAAGACCCCGCTGTCCGACGCGCTGGTGAAGCCGGCCGACCTGGCCGGCCCCGAGCCCCGGTTCCCGCTCGAGGTGGCGTTCTGCCCCGCCTGCAAGCTCGTGCACATCCTCGAGGACGTGCCCGAGGACGTGCTGTTCCCAGCCGATTACCCGTACTTCTCCTCGTTCTCGGACCACCTGCTGGCCCACTCGCGCCGCCACGCTCTCGGGCTGATCGAGTCCCGGGAGCTGGGGCCCGAGTCGCTGGTGGTGGAGCTGGCCTCGAACGACGGCTACCTGCTGGCCAACTTCGTGGAGGCGGGCGTGCCGGTGCTCGGCATCGACCCGGCGCCGGCCCAGGTGCGCACGGCCAACGAGCGGGGCGTGCGGTCGTTGTGCGAGTTCTTCGGCGCCGATGCGGCCGCCCGGCTGGTAGCTGAGGGCGCCCGGGCCGACGTGATCATCGCCAACAACGTGTGCGCCCACGTGCCCGACATCAACGGCTTCGTGGCCGGCATGAAGACGCTGCTCGCGCCGGGTGGGGTGGTGACGGTGGAGAACCCGTACGTGCGCGACCTGATCGAGCACTGCGAGTTCGACACGATCTACCACGAGCACCTCTACTACCACTCCTGCACCGGGGTGGAGCTGCTCTTCGGCCGCCACGGGCTGCACCTCAACCACGTCGAGTACTTCCCCGAGCTCCACGGCGGGACGCTGCGCTGGTGGTTCAGCCACGAGCCGGGCCGCAGCCCCGAGCTGGAGGAGCTCCTCGCGCAGGAGCGGACCAGCGGGCTCGACACCTTCGAGTACTACGCCGGCTTCGCCCGGCGGGTGGAGGCGCTGCGGGCCGAGCTCCTCGGCCTCCTGCGGGGCCTGCGGGCCGAGGGCAAGACGATCGCCGCGTACGGGGCGGCGGCCAAGGGCTCGACGCTGCTCAACTACGCCGGCATCGGGCCCGAGCTCGTGGAGTTCGTGGTCGACCGCAACCACCACAAGCACGGCCTCCACATGCCCGGCACGCATCAGCCGATCCTGCCGGTCGAGGCGCTGCTCGAGCGTCGGCCCGACTACACGCTGATCCTGGCGTGGAACTTCAAGGACGAGATCATGCGCCAGCAGCAGGTCTACACCGACGCCGGCGGCCGGTTCGTCGTGCCGGTGCCCCAGCCGACCGTGATCGGGCCCGCCGGAGGTGCACGATGAGCGCCTGTCCGGCGTGCGGCCGGGGCGGGCTCGAGGTCGTCCACTGCGAGGACGACATCCCGCTCAACAGCTGCCTGCTGCTCGACAGCCGGGAGGAGGCCCTGGCCTTTCCCCGGGGCCGGATGCGCCTGGCGTTCTGCGGCGGCTGCGGCTTCTTGACCAACACCGCCTTCTCGCAGGCCGAGTACTCCTCCCGTTACGAGGAGACCCAGGGGTTCTCACCCCGGTTCGTGGAGTTCGGCAAGGAGCTCGCCGGGCGCTGGGTGGCCAAGCACCACCTTGCCGGCAAGTCGGTGCTCGAGATTGGCTGCGGCAAGGGCGAGTTCCTCGTGTGGATGGTCGAAGCCGGCGCCGGGCAGGGCATCGGCATCGACCCGGGTGTGAACTCGGCCCGGATCGACACCGCCGCGGCGGAGCGGCTCACCTGGATCGCCGACTTCTACTCGGAGGCCTACACCCACCTCCGGGCCGACGCCGTGGTGTGCCGCCACACGCTCGAGCACATCGCGCCGGTGGCCGAGTTCATGCGCATGGTCCGCCGGGCCATCGGCGACCGCCCCGAGACCGTCGTGCTCTTCGAGCTGCCCGACGTGGCGCGGGTGCTCGACGAGGCCGCGTTCTGGGACGTGTACCACGAGCACTGCTCCTACTTCTCCGCCGGCTCGTTGGCCCGGCTGTTCCGGGCCAGCGGCTTCGAGGTGCTCGACCTGTCGCTCGAGTACGACGGGCAGTACCTGGTGATCGAGGCCCGGCCGGCGCCCGGCTGCGAGGACGGCCAGCCGGCGCCGGGCGAGCCGCTTGCCGCGGAGGACGACCCGGTCGAGCTGCAGGCCGGGGTGGAGCGCTTCCGCCGCGAGTACGCCGAGCTGACCGGCCGCTGGCGGCGCCGGCTGACCGAGCTCTCGGCGCAGGGCGGCCGGGCCGTGATCTGGGGCGCCGGCTCGAAAGGCGTGGCGTTCCTGAACGGGCTGGGGCTGCGCCAGGAGATCGAGTACGCCGTGGACGTCAACCCGTTCAAGGCGGGTAAGCACATGGCCGGCACCGGACAGCAGATCGTCGGGCCCGAGTTCCTGCGGTCGTACCGACCCGACCTCGTGATCGCCATGAACCCCATCTACCTGCCCGAGATCCGCGCCTCGCTCGACGAGCTCGGCGTGACTCCGGAGCTGGTCGGCATCTGAGCAGCGCGCAGGCGGGGCGCTAGAACAGGCCAGCCCAGGCGAGCGACGCGAGCGCGGCGGCCACGACGGCGTAGACGGCGGCGAACAACGGCCGCCGCGGCGCCCGGCGGTAGGCGAAGACGGCGAGCGCGGCGCCGGCCGCCCCGCCGGCGACGTCGAAGGCCAGGTCGCTGAGCTGGAGCGAGCGGTCGGGGATCACACTCTGGGCCAACTCCGTGAGCGCGCCGTAGACGCCGACCGCGGCGATCGTGCTCCACAACGCGGCGGGGGCGGGCGCTTCGGGCCGCTGGCGACGCAGGAACAGGCAGAGGAGCACGCCGAGCAGCGCGGAGCCGCCGAGGTGGCCGAGCTCGTCGGCCCCGGCGACGGCGAAACGAGGGCTGCGGCCCACGTCGCGGTCGAGGAGCAGCGCGGTCAGCGCTGCCGCCCAGGCGAGGGTGGCGGCGCCGATCGCCGCCGGATGGTCGAGCCGGCCCGATCTGGCGGGCGCCCTCACCGCCGCTCGGTCTCCTCTTGTGGCGCCATCGCTACCCTTCGTGCTGTGACTGTCCGTGACGAGCTGCTCCAGGACTGGCAGGCCAACCAGGGAAGCACGAAGTCGCAGGTGGTGATGGCGATGTATCGCCTGGCCCACCGCTGCGCCGCCCGCCGCCACCCCGCCGCCCGCGCCTACGTGGTGGGCTACAAGGTGGTGACCACCTGGATTCTAGGGGTGGAGCTCCCGCCCGAGACCCAGGTGGGCCCGGGGCTGCGGCTGCTGCATCCCAACGCGATCGTGGTGAACGGCGCGGCGGTGATCGGCGCCCGCTGCATCCTGCGGGCCAGCACCACGATCGGCAACGTTCGCCGCCCCGACGGCACCGAGACGGCCTGCCCGGTGATCGGCGACGACGTGGAGCTCGGGGCCAACGTGGTGGTGGTGGGGCCGGTGTCGATCGGCGCCCGCGCCCGGGTGGGCGCCGGGGCCGTGGTGGTGCGCGACGTGCCCGCCGGCGCGGTGGCGGTGGGCAACCCAGCCCGCCTGCTCGGGGAGGTCTAGCAGCTCGAGGCCGGAGGTAGAAGCCGCCGGTCAGCGACGGCGGTGGGCGGAGCGCTGCGTGCAGCGGGACGCGGCGTCGGCGTAGGCCGTCTCCAGGGCCAGCAGGTGGGCCTCGGCGCCCCAGCGCTGGGTCGCCGTGCGGCGCGCCGCGGCGCCCATCGCTTCGGCGAGGGCCGTGTCCTCCTCCAGCCGGGTCAGCGCAGCGGCCAGCGCCGCCGGGTCGTCGACCGGCGCCACCAGGCCCTCCACCCCGTCGGTCACCAGCTCGGGCAGCCCCCCCAGCCCGGTGACCACCTGAGGCACGCCCGCCGCCATCGCCTCGATCACCGACAGCGGCATGTTCTCGTGCCAGCGCGCGGGGAGGGCGGCGGTGCGCGCTCCCTGCACGAGCGCGTCGACCTCGGCGCGGGGGAGCAGCCCCAGGAACTCGACCCGCCCGGGGGCGACCTCGCCGGCCAGGCGCTCCAGCGCGGCCCGATCCGGGCCGTCGCCGGCGATGCGCAGACGCAGGCGGGGCGCGAGGCCCACGGCGCGAATAAGCACGTCGATGCCCTTTTCCGGGCTCAGCCGGCCGACGAAGACCACGCCCGCGCCGGGCCCCTGGCGGACCGGGGCGCGATCGAGCTCGACGAAGTTGGCCAGGCGCCGCACTCGTTGCGACGCGATGCCTCCCCGGCGCAGGCGTTCGGCGAGGAACTCGCTCGGCGCGAGGAACAGCTCGATCGGGTCGTACGCGCCCACCCAGCGGTGCACGCTCGCCTCGAGGGCGAGCAGGCCGCTGGCCGCCAACGAGCCGTCCTTGCAGCGCCGCGCCGCCGCCGGCCGGAACGCGAACGCGCCGGGCGACACGCACGCCTCGCACGGACCCCGCCCGTCGAGCAGGCGGTACGACGGGCACACCAGCTTGAAGTCGTGCACGGTCATCACGATCGGGATGCGCCGGGCGGCGATCGGACCGAGGATCGACGGGGAGAGCTGATGGTAGATGTTGTGCAGGTGCACCACGTCGGGCGCGAACGCGTCGAGCACCTGGCTCATGCCCCGCCGCGCCGCGCCAGAGTGGATCATCGACGCGGCCGTGTGCAGCCGCTCGGCGAGGCGCCCGCCCGGCTCGTCCAGCACCACCTGAGGCGGGAAGTACGCCTCGTAGGCGGCGGGCTGGTTGGCCGGGTGCGCCATGGCGAAGTGCTCGACCGTGTGGCCCCGGCGGCGCAGCAGCTCGCTCACGTCGAGCATGTAGCACGCCGCGCCGCCGACGCGGCGGAGGAACTTGTCGACCTGCAGGATTCGCATCAGGGCTGCGCCGGGGCGGTCGCGGCCGAGCGGGCGAGGGGCACGGCCAGGGCGAACCCGACGATCGCGGCGAGATACCAGTGGAGCATCGCCTGGGTGAGCAGGTTCTCCGACACGAGCTGGGACGCCACGCCGATCGCCGCGGCGGCCGCGGCCACCGCCGCGCCGCGCTCGAGCCCGAGGGCGGCGTTGCGGATGGCGCGGCGCAGCTCGACCGCCAGCGACGCCACCAGGCCGAGCAGGCAGCCGAGGCCCACCACGCCGGTCTCCACCAGCGCCTGCACGAAGCTGTTGTGCGGCTGCAGCTTCTCCTCGCTGGTGGCCACCACCTGGTCGAGACCGATGCCGGTGACCGGCGCGTGGGCCGCCAGGGGGAGCAGCTTGCCCCAATAGGAGATGCGCCAGGACAACGAGTTCGGGTCGCCGCGGCCGGCCTGGCGCTCGTTGTCGAGATCGGAGAGCCGGGCCGAGATCGACGGCACCAGCGTCACGAGCGCCAACGAGGCGACGATCAGGCCCACGATCAGCCGCCGGCTCTGGCAGGCGCCGATGACGACCACGCCGAGCCCGAACGCGATCCACGCCCCGCGGGCATAGGTGAGCACCACGAGCGGCAGGGTGACCGCGGCGGCCAGCCCGGCGGCGGCCCGGGCGGCGCCCGCCAGGTGCGGCCACAGCGCCAGCGCGCTCACCGCCACCAGCACCAGCCAGGTGGCGAAGGGGTTGGGGTGCACGAACGTGCCCCGGATGCGGCTCACCTCGAGGTACTGGTCGGCGCCGGCGCCCGAGGTGGCCTGCGCCAGCCCGACCCACGCCGGCACGACGAGCGAGGCGGCGACCGCGGCCAGGAGGGTCTTGAGCCGCTCGGGTCGCTGCCGGTAGGCCTGCTCGAGCACCGCCAGCATCAGGGCGCCGGAGGCCACCTTCAGCGCCGACTGGGCCGAGGTGACCGGCCCGGCCGAGCCGAGCGCCGACAGCAGGCAGGCGCCGGCGAAGGCGAGGAACCAGCGGCTCGAGGCCGAGAACGGGCGCAGCTCCTTGCTCCACCACTGCGCCGCCAGCCACGCTGCGCCGGAGAGGAGGAACATTATCCCCACCACCACGCTGGGCGAGAGCGTGTCGTTCAGCACGCCGCCGAGCTTGAGGTGGTCAAGGCTCGAGCGCACCGCGAACAGCAGCACGACCACCGCCCAGAACCGGGTGGCGGCCAGCACGGCGAGCACGCTGGCCAGCGCCACGCCGAGCAGCGCCGGGGCGGCGCCCTCCAGGTTCGCCGCTCGGCTGACGGCGAGGCCGGCGGCGACGCCCACCACGAGCAGCGCCGCGGCGCCGACGGCGAGCATGGGCCAGGGGAGCGGCTCGAAGCGGGGCGAAACGTCGGGCGGGGCGGGGCGCGCCGCACCGCCGGGGCGCGTAGCAGTCAGGGCCGGCACCGGGCAGACGGTATCCACCGCGCTCCGTGGCGCCTGCGGGACGATCTGCTTGCGATCGTCGCTTCGCTCAGCCGCACCGAATCACGCCCGCCCAGGGCCCCGAGGCCGGCAACCATCCCCTGCCGTATGCGTCGCGACGAATCGATATCGATTCGGCGCGACGCATTCCGAATCGACCTGGACCGAATCCGGGCCGCGCCCACCCTGGGGCCCCAGGCCCCGTCTCAGCCGCGGGCTTCGAAGGAGAGGAACCGGCTGCCGGTGTCCCAGCCGAACTCCCAGTTGCCGGCCACGCCGACGCGGGCGATGCGCAGCCGGTCCGCCTTGGGGTACACGTCGGTCAGGGCTCGTTGGAGAACCGGCTCGCCGTCGAGCCAGGTGGTCACGAGGTCGCCGTCGAAGCTGCAGCGCAGCTCGAAGGCCCGGCCCCAGGTGATGCGGTCCCCGACGTTGGTCCACACCACGTCGTAGAGCTCCTCGTACCCGTCGAGGCACATGAACTGCGAGATGGCCGCGCCGCCGTAGCTGTCGTCGAGCCACGCGGCGACGATCACGTAGTTGCGCCGATCCTGCCAGAACACGAGCCCGGCGCGGCTGGCGGCGCCCTCGCCCCGGCCCTCGCCGGGGGGCAGGATCCGGGCGGTGAGATCGGCCAGCTCGGCCTTTTCCCAGCTGACGGTGTAGGCGCTGCGTTCCCCGAGCGGGGCCAGCACCGCCAGCAGGCGGCGCAGCCGGCCGGGGCGGGGCCGGGCCTGCACGACCGCCGCTCCGCCTTCCACCCGGTACTCGACGGCGCCCATCGAGCACTCCCATGCCGCGTCGCCGACGGCGCGGCCGGCCAGCACGCCCTCGCCGTCGAACTCGTCGCGGCGCAGCACCTCGCGGCCGCTCGGGGTGGGCCGCCCCGAAAGCGCCAGCTCCGGCGGGCAGGCCACGGCCCGGGGGTGGGCCTCGAGGCGCTGGGCCGCGCCCCACGCCAGGTCGGGGCCGAGGAGCAGGCCGACGCCCGACGCGGCCGGTTCGCCGGCCGGCACCGGTCCATCGAAGACCGCCTCGCCGTTGACGCTGACCCGCAGCTCCTCGCCGTCGTCGAGCACCTGCACCGAGGAGCCGGCCGGGTCGGGGAGCCGCGGCGTCTCGCCCTCGCGGCGCAGCACGACCTGGCCTTCCTGGCGGTGCTCGAGGGTGGCCCGGGTGCGGTCGAGCGTGAGGAACCAGCCGTCGCCCGGGCCAAACGCGCGCACCGCCAGCGCGGCCCGCCCCGATAGGAAGGCGTGCACCAGGCCGGACGGCTCTCCCGGGTCGAGCAGCAGCGTCCGCGCCGGCCGCGCCGGCGCCGAGGCGGGCGGCTCGCCGGCCAGGACGGCGGCGGGGCCCTGCTTCG
>JBJXGF010000311.1:0-5130 GCA_046153015.1 Acidimicrobiales bacterium
TCGATTCGGCGCGACGGTTTCGGCGACAGTGCACCTCCGTCGGGCGCCCCCAGCCACGGGCCGGCGGGAGGCGGCGCTCGACCGGGCCAGGCCGGATTCGGCGGCCCCGGATTCGGCGGCGCCTTATTCGGTAGGGACCGTCAGCGGTACCAGTCGGGGCGTTCGCCGAACGCCCCGCCGTGCGGCGCGTCGTCGGCCGCGGGGTCGGGGGTCACCAGGTCCCACCGGTCGCGACAGTCGGCGCACCGGTAGGCCACGACGTCGCCCGGCCGGAACCCCTCCTCTGGCGGGTAGGACAGGCGATGGGCCACCCCGCCGCAATCGACGCAGACGATGGTCTCGGGCATGAGGGACTCGGGCGCGGGCGGACCGTCCATCGCTGCGAGGCTAACCCCGCCGGCGGGTAGCGTCGGGGCCATGCGCGTGGTCGCCGGCGTCGCCAAGGGACGCCGCCTGCTCGCTCCGCCCGGGCGCGACGTGCGCCCCACGGCCGACCGGGTGCGTGAGGCGATGTTCAACTCGTTATTCAGCCTTTGCCCGATCGAGGGCGCGACCGTGCTCGACCTGTTCGCGGGCACCGGCGCCCTCGGGATCGAGGCGCTCTCGAGGGGCGCGGCCAGGGCGGTGTTCGTCGAGCACGACCGCTCCGCCCGCTCGACGCTGCAGCGGAACCTCGCCGAGACCGGCCTGGCGCCTCGAGCAACGGTCGAGGCCGGCGACGCGCTGGCCTATCTCGCCGCCGCCCCCGTCCCGTTCGATCTCGCGTTCTGCGACCCGCCGTACCGCTTCGACCGCTGGGAGCGCCTCCTCGAGCTGCTGGCGAGCGGGATCGCCGTGCTCGAGTCGGACCGGGAGGTCGCGCTCGGCCCGAGCTGGGAATTGGCACGCCGCAAGCGGTACGGATCTACTGTGGTGACCATCGCCCGCCGCGCGGCGGCGGAGCTCGAACGGGAGCAGCCACGTCAGTCATGTCTCGGGTGTTGATCCCCGGGTCGTTCGATCCGATCCACAACGGCCACCTCGAGGTCATCGAGATCGCGGCGGGCCTGTTCGGCGACGTGATCGTCGCTGCGGTGCGCAACCCGGGCAAGGATCCGCTCTTCTCCCTCGAAGAGCGTGAGGCGATGCTGGTCGATTCGGTGGCCCACCTGGCCAACGTGCAGGTCACGCTGTTCTCGGGCCTCGTGGTGCAGATCGCCAAGGAGCTCGACGTCGACTTCATCTTGAAGGGTCTGCGCTCGGTGTCCGACTTCGAGACCGAGATGCAGATGGCGCAGATGAACCAGGCCGTCGCCGATGTGCGCACGCTGTTCGTGCCGACCTCGGCCGACTACGGCTTCCTCGCCTCTCGCTTCATCCGCGAGATCTCGATCATGGGCGGTAGTGTTGCGGGGATGGTCCCCGCGCCTGTCGCCAAGCGTCTGCAGGAGCGATTCGGCCGGTGAGCGTCGACGGCGACGTGCCAGATCCCAAGGCCGAAGCGGCCGTGGCCGACCCCGACCCGCTCGGTTCGCTCGAGGAGCCGGCGTGCGACTCGGAGCGGCTGGTCCGCCGAGTGATGGACATCATCTCCTCGGCCCGGACGTTCCCGATGTCCTCGTCGCCGATGGTGAACCGCGACGAGCTGATCGATCTGCTGCAGGAGGCGGTCGACCGCATCCCGGCCGAGCTGCGTGAGGCCCGCTGGCTCCTCAAGCAGCGCGAAGAGCACCTGGCCCAAGCCAAGCGCGACGGCGAGGACATCCTCGAGGCCGCCCGCCTGCGGGCCGAGCGCATGGTCCAGCGCACGGAGGTGGTGCGGGCCGCGGAGCTGCGGGCCCGCAAGATCGTCGAAGCGGCCGACGCCGACGCCCGCCGTCTCCGCCTCGAGGCCGAGGACTTCTGCGATCAGAAGTTGGGAAGCTTCGAGATCGTGCTCGAACGAACGCTCAAGCTGGTGGGCGCCGGCCGCGAGAAGCTCTCCGGCGCCCGGCTCGCCGCCCAACTGGTCGAGACGGCCGAGCCGCCGGCCTTGAACGGCAACGGGGGCCTGTTCGACCAGGACCAGGCCTGATGGCCGGGGGCGGGCGGCGCAACGGCCCGAGCTTGCGGGTCAACGTGGTCGACCTGCTCCGCCGCCCGGGCGTGCAGCGGGCCTTCGAGCGCACGGCGCTGCTCGACGATCTGGCCCTGTCCCACATCCGGGTCGTGCCCGGCGAGCCGATCGAGCTCGACCTCGTGCTCGAGGCCATCCCGGAGGGCATCGTGGTCACCGGGCGCATCGGAGCTCGGTGGGAAGGGGACTGCCGCCGCTGCGCCGAGCCCACGAGCGGCCGGCTCGATATCGACCTGCGGGAGATCTTCTCGCCCCGGCCGATCGAGGGCGAGACCTACCCGCTGGCCCACGACTCCCTCGACCTGGCGCCGATGGTGCGCGAAGCGGTCCTCACCGAGCTGCCGCTCGCCCCGCTGTGCCGGCCCGACTGCCCGGGGCCCGACCCGGAGCGCTTCCCGACCGAGCCCGCCGAGGGGGGCGAACCCAGCGAACCCAGCCCGGACCCCCGCTGGGCCGCCCTCGACCAGCTCCGGCTCGATCGCTGAACGAACCCGGCGCCGCGGGGATGCGGTATGCTGGCTCGCTCGTGTCGGCGCCCGCGCGCCGGCCGACCGCACCCGCAGCACCGCGTGGCTGAGACGAGAAGACGGGCCAGACGAGCATGGCAGTCCCGAAGAAGAAGACCTCGAAGGCGAAGAGCCGCAGCCGCCGGGCCTCGGCGTGGCAGCTCGCGGCCCCGGCGCGCAGCCTGTGCCCGCGTTGCGGGTCGGCCAAGGTGCCCCACGTCGTGTGCACGACGTGCGGGTGGTACGGCGGCCGTCAGGCCGTCGAGGTCGGCTAGGCCGGTTCACCCCGGCCGGAGCCGTGCCGAGGCGACGGGGTCGTGACCACGGTTGAGCCGGCGCCGGCCCCGCAGGCGGGCCGGAACCTCGCCGCTCCTCGCCGGCTGCCGATCGCGCTCGACGCGATGGGCGGGGACCACGCCCCGGAGCAGATCGTGGCCGGCGCCCGCATCGCCGCCGAGGAGTACGGCATCCCGGTGCTGCTCGTCGGCCGGCCCGAGGCGTTGGGCGAGCGGGGTGAGCTGCCCGTGCTCGCTGCCGACCAGGTGATCGCCATGGACGCCGACCCCGGCGCCAGCGTCCGCAAGCTCAAGGACTCCTCGCTCGTGCGCGCCGCCGAGGCGGTGCGCGACGCCCGGGCGGCGGCGATGGTCTCGGCGGGCAACACCGGCGCCGCCATGGCCAGCGCCCTGCTGCGCATGGGCCGGATCGGCGGCGTGGCCCGGCCGGCCATCGCCATCCCGATCCCGTGCCCGACGGGCCCGCCGACCGTGATGCTCGACGCCGGCGCGAACGCCGAGTGCGCTCCCGAATGGCTCCTGCAGTTCGCCCAAATGGGCGCGGTGGTGGCCCGCCGGCGCTTCGGTGTGGAGGCGCCGCGGATCGGCCTGCTCTCGATCGGCGAGGAGTCGGTCAAGGGCAACACGCTGGTGAAGGAGGCCCACGCCCTGCTGGCCGGGGCGGCGGGGGCGGGGGACGGCCCAGGCCTGGCCGGGGGCGTCTTCGTCGGCAACGTGGAGGGGCGCGACCTCATGTCGGACCGCGTCGACGTGGTCGTGACCGACGGCTTCACCGGCAACGTCGCGCTCAAGGCTCTGGAGGGCGGCCTCGCCGCGATGATCGAGACCCTGGAGCAGATCACCGCCGCCGCGGACGCCGCGGCGCGGGTGGCGCCGTTCCTCGCCCCGCTGCGCGATCGGCTCGACCCGGAGAAGACCGGCGGGGCGATGCTGCTCGGCGTGCGCGGCGTGTGCATCATCAGCCACGGCTCGTCCTCGGCGCGGGCGGTGGCCAACGCCTGCCGGGTGGCCCAGGAGATGGTCGACAGCGGCCTCGTCGACCACCTCACCGAAGCGGCCGGGCGTTCACGCGCCCGCTGAGCGCGTCCGGCGGGCGCCATTGCCCAGGCCGGCGGCCCCGTACGGTGTAGAATCCGCACCCACATCGCCGAGACGCCGATCAGGATGGTGCTGCAAGCGTGCCTGCCGAGACCCACGTCGAACGTGGACCGATGTCCCGTGAAGAGGTGTTCGAGCTCATTCGTGACCGCCTCGCCGACATCCTCGAGATCGACCCGGCCCGGATCAACGAGGGCGACTCCTTCGCCGACGACCTCGACGCCGACTCCTTGGCGTTGATCGAGCTGGTCGAGGCCATCGAGGAGGAGCTGGGCGAGCGCACGGTCGGCTTCCGCATCGAGGACGACGACCTCGCCGACCTGAGGACCGTGCGCGACGCGGTCGACTACGTTGTCGGACGCCTCGGCTGAGAGAGCTCCCGCCGAGGACGGCCTGCGCCGGCTGAGCGCGCAGCTCGGGTACGACTTCGCCGGCATCGAGCTGCTGGCCCAGGCGCTGACCCACCGGTCCTGGTGCGCGGAGCACGTCGGCTACGAGTCGAACGAGCGCCTCGAGTTCCTCGGCGACGCGGTGCTGGGCCTCGTGGTCACCGACTACGTGTACGCCGCCTACCCGGACCTGCCGGAGGGCGCGCTGGCCAAGGTCCGGGCCGCGGTGGTGAGCTCGGCCACGCTGGCCGACCTCGCCGACGAGGTGGGCCTCGGCCCGTACCTGCTGCTCGGCAAGGGCGAGCTGGCCACCGGCGGGCGGGGCAAGGCGTCGATCCTGGCCGACGCGATGGAGGCGGTCATCGGCGCCGTGTATCTCGACGGCGGCTGGACGCCGGCCGCTGCGCTGGTGATGAGCCGCCTCGTCGAGCGGATCGACGCCGCGGCCAGCGGACCCGGCGTGCACGACTACAAGACCCGGCTGCAGGAGGCCGCGGCGCGGCGCACGGGCGAGCTCCCCGTGTACGACGTGCGCGAGAGCGGGCCCGACCACGCCAAGCACTTCCACGCCGTCGTGCGCCTCGGCGGGGTGCAGGTGGGCGAGGGCGAGGGGCGGTCGAAGAAGACCGCCCAGCAGCAGGCCGCCCGCCAGGCGTGGGACTGGCTGATCGCCCGCTACGGCGAGGACGGCGGCCGGTTCAACCGGGCGGGCCGCACCGCCCCGCCGCCCGCCGCCGAGCCGGCGG
>JBJXGF010000316.1:0-4924 GCA_046153015.1 Acidimicrobiales bacterium
CCGCCGGCGGCCGCCCCCGCCGCAGCGCCGAGCAGCGCCCGCAGGCCGGCGTCGTCGGCGCCGACGCGGTCCAGCACGAAGCGGGCCACGCCGGCAAGCGCCAGCGCGGCGGCCAGCAGGCGCAGGAACGGGGCGGCCTCCCGGTGCAGGCCGAGCCCCGGGATCCGCCGGCTCAGCGCCCGCAGGGCGGCGACGGCGGCCACGGCGTAGGCCAGGCTGTACGCGCCGGCCAGGCCGCGCACGCCGAACGCGCCGACGAGGGCGAGGGCCGCCGCCACGTTCACCGCGTTCTCGGCGAGGTTGAGGAAGAACGGCGTGCGGGTGTCCTTGAAGGCGTAGAAGCCGCGCAGCGTGTAGAGGTAGGCCGAGAACGGCGCGAGGCCGAAGGCGAACGCGGCCACCACTCCTGCGGTGGCCTCCTCCGGCGCGTTCCCGCCGATGGGCAGCAGGGCCACCAGCGGCCGGGCGAGGGCCCACAGCGCAGCCGACGCCGGCAGCATGAGGAACAGCACCAGGCGCAGGCCGTGGCGGAAGCGGACGGCGAAGCGGCGATGGTCCCCGGCCAGGGCGAGCCGGGTGAGCTCGGGGCTGAAGGTGGTCATGAGCGACACGGCCAGGAGGCCGTGCGGCAGCTGGAAGAAGACGAACGCGAGCTGGTAGGCGGACGGCCCGCCGCCGCCGGCGAGGCCGTCGGCAGCCAGGGCGAGCACCATCAGGAGCGTGAGCTGGTTGGCGGCCACGTAGCCGACCGTCCAGCCCGAGAGGCGCACGACCGCCCGGACTCCCTCGTCGTTGGGGGCCCACACCGGCAGCCACCGCACGCCGTGGCGTCGCAGGTAGGGCCACAGCGCCAACGCCTGGGCGGCCACGCCGAGCGTGGTGCCGAGGCCGATCCACCACAGGGCGAGCGGCCGGTCGGCGAGCTGCGCCAGCGCGCTCGGGTCCCCCGGGTCGAGGTCGGCCACGAGGGGCAGGGTGGCGAAGGCGGTGATGACCACCAGGTTGTTGAGGATCGGCGTGTAGTTGGGCGGCAGGTGGACTCGGCGGGCGTAGAGCAGGGAGGCCCCGAGCGTCATGAGCCCGTAGAACACGATCTGGGGGAGCAGCAGCCGCAGCAGCACGGTCATGACCGAGCGGAGCTCGCCCGCCTGGGTCGGGTCGAGCCCGGAGATCCGCCCGACGAACAGCGAGGCGAGCGCCGGGGCGGCGATCATGCCGACGCCGGCGATCACGATCAGCGCCGCGCACGCGGCGTTCACGATGGCCGACTCGCCCCGGGCATCGCGGCGCTCGTGCTGGTCGACGAAGACCGGCAGCAGCGTGGCCGAGAGCACGCCGCCGACCAGCAGCTCGTAGATCAGATTCGGCGCGGTGTTCGGCACGTTGTACGCGTCGGCCAGCCGGGTCAGCCCGAGCGTGTGGACCACGACCGCCACCCGCACCAGCCCGGTGGCGCGGCTGATCGCCGTGCCGAGCGCAACGCCCAGGTTGGCCTTCACGAGCCGCGACGAGCCGGCGACGGAGACGGCTCGGAGAAGGGCCATTCGGGCGACTCTAGCGACGGGCGCCGCGGCCCCCGCCGGACCCCCGCGGGTGGGCATCCGCCCCGTCGCGACCAGAGCCGCCCGACCAGAACCGCCCGACGAAAACTCGTCGCGCCGAATCGATACCGATTCGTTGCGACGAGTCGCAGGGCAGTTCGGGCGGCAGGGACCCCCGCCGGCGGGCATCCGCCCCCGTCCCGACCACAGCCGCCCGACCAGAACCGCCCGACGAAAACTCGTCGCGCCGAATCGATACCGATTCGTTGCGACGATTCTGAGGACGGTCCGGGCGACGGGGACCCGAGGCGAGCTGGCGGCGCCGGCCCCGACCCTGACCGTGCCGAGGCGCGGCGGCTACGGTCGGGCAGGATGGCCGCGCTGCGCCTCGCCGACCTGGCGCTTGGCGACCTGCTGCTGCTCGCCGGCGACGACGGTGCGGCTCGGCTCGTGCAGTGGGTCGAGCACGGCCGGTTCGACCGCGCCGCGGTGTGGGCGGGGGGCGGCCGACTGTGGGCGCCCGACGCGGCCGCTGGGCCGCTCGAGGCGGTCGAGGCGCTGGCGGCGTGGGACCCGCAGCTGGTGGTCGTGCGCCGGCTGAGCGAGCCGGCCCCGCTCGGCCCGCTCGAAGGCGAGGCGCTCGACCCCCGGCAGGCCCTCGGTCCGATCCTCGTGAGCCGGCGGCTTCCCGGCTGGAGCCGCGAGCTCGAGGACGTGGTCCGCTGGAGCGCGCACCAGGCGCTGCGCGTGACCGGCCCCGCCCGCCCCGGCGCGGCGTTGGTGGCCGACGCCCTCCATCTCGCCGTGCCCCCTCCGCCGGCCGGCCCGAACCTGTGCGGCTGGGCGCTGGGCTGGCCCCTCGCCGACCCGGTCACCGTGTTCGGCGCGGTCGGCGCCGAATGGGCGGCGGTGCGCCAGGCCGGCCGGGGCGAGGGCGGGATCTTCTGGGAGGCCGCAGAGCAGGCCCGCTGGCTGCACCGCAGCCAGACCCGGGGCTTCACCGCCGGGGCGTACGGACCCGAGCAGTCGCGCTGGCGCACACTGGCCGAATCGGTCACCGCGCTGTGCGGGCGACTGGACCCCGCGATGCCGCCGCCCAGCGCAGCGCTGCTGGCGCACGCCCCCGGCCTCGACACCCTCGGCGAGCTCCGCCCCGGGTAAAGCCGCGGCGCGGCGTCGGCCAGGCAGAGGCGACGCCCGGGCGCGCCCGGTTGCGGAAGGTCCCGCGCTGGTTACAGTCACCCCATGTACGAGGGATCTCGAAACGGCGTGAGGGCCACGCCCACGCCGGACACCATTCGCCGCGCGCCGAAGGTGCTGCTCCACGACCACCTCGACGGCGGACTGCGGCCGGCCACCGTGGTGGAGCTGGCCGACGCCGTCGGCTACCGCCTCCTGCCGAGCCGCGACCCCGAGGAGCTCGCGGCCTGGTTCACCGAGGGCGCCGACCGCCGCTCGCTCGTCCGCTACCTCGAGCCGTTCACCCACACGGTGGCCGTGCTGCAGACCCGCGAGGCGCTGACCCGCGCCGCCCGGGAGTGCGCGGAGGATCTCGCCGCCGACGGGGTCGTGTACGCCGAGGTTCGCTTCGCTCCCGAGCTGCACCTGGAGCGGGGCCTCGGCCTCGACGAGGTGGTGGAGGCGGTCCTCGAGGGCTTCGACGCCGGCTCGGCGGGACGGCGGATCACGATCGGCGTGCTGTGCACCGCGATGCGCACCGCGGCCCGGTCGAGCGAGATCGCGGAGTTGGCGGTGCGCCACCGCGACGAGGGCGTTGTCGGCTTCGACATCGCCGGCGCCGAGGCCGGCTACCCCCCGACCCGGCACCTCTCGGCGTTCCAGCTGATCCAACGGGAGAACTTCCACATCACGATCCACGCCGGCGAGGCGTTCGGCCTGCCCTCGATCTGGGAGGCGATCCAGTTCTGCGGCGCCGAGCGCCTCGGCCACGGTGTGCGCATCGTCGACGACATCACCTTCGACGGCGACGGCACACCTCGCCTCGGCCGCCTCGCCGCCTTCGTGCGCGACCGGCGGATCCCGCTCGAGATGTGCCCGTGGTCGAACGTGCACACCGGGGCCGCCGCGTCCATCCAGGAGCACCCGATCCACCTCCTCGCCCGCCTCCGGTTCCGGGTCACGGTCAACACCGACAACCGGCTGATGAGCGCCACGTCGATGACGAGGGAGCTGGCCACGCTGGTCGAGCTGGGCTACGGCCTCGCCGACCTCGAGTGGCTCACCGTGAACGCCATGAAGAGCGCGTTCATCTCCTTCGACCGCCGGCTGCGGCTGATCGACGAGGTGATCAAGCCGGGATACGCCGCGCTGCGGGGCGCGGGGCTCGGCTCCTCGCTGGCCGCTCACGCCCGGTGAGCGCTCCGCGGCGGTAGCGTCGGCAGACGAGCTCGGTCCGGAGAGCGCCTCCGGAGGAGACCCGCCCCTGGGGAGCCCACCGCCGCTGATGCCCACGACCGTCATCGAGCACCCGCTGGTCGCCGCCCGGCTGGCCACGCTGCGCGAGGTCGACACCGACCGCGCCGTGTTCCGCCGGGTCATGCACGAGCTGTCGCTGTGCGTGGTGTACGAGGCGTGCCGCAGCCTGCCGACGGCGCCGATCGAGGTGCAGACGCCGCTGGCCAAGGCCGACGGGGTGGTGCTGGCCGACCAGCCGCTGCTGGTGCCCGTGCTGCGGGCCGGGCTGGGGATGCTCGCCGCCGCGCAGCAGCTCCTGCCCGACGCGCAGGTGGGCTTCGTGGGTCTGCGTCGGGACGAGCTGACCCTGCTGCCCGACGCCTATGTGACCACGGTGCCCGAACGGCTCGAGGGTCGCCGGGTGCTGGTGCTCGACCCGATGCTCGCCACCGGCGGCTCGCTGCTCCATACCGCCCGGCTGGTGCGCGAGTGCGGCGCCGGCCCGATCACGGTGGCCTGCGTGCTGGCCGCGCCCGAGGGGATCGCCGCGGTGGCCGACGCCGGCTTCGCCGACGCCGACATCTACACCGCCGCGCTCGACCGCCGGCTGAACAACGTGGGCTTCATCGTCCCTGGTCTCGGCGACGCCGGCGACCGCCAGTTCGGCTGACCGGCCGGCGGCCCGACGGCGCCGTGGTCAGGGGGCGAGGAGGGCGTCGACCGCGGCGCGCAGCTCGGCGAGGGCGCCGGCGGCGGTGATCCGCGCCGCGGCCGGGTCAGGCGCGGCCAGCACCACCTCGGCGTAGACCTTCAGCTTGGGCTCGGTGCCGCTCGGGCGCAGCAGCACCCGCATCCCCTCGGCGTGCAGGGCCAAGAGATCGGTCGGGGGGAGCTCGCCTCCGAACGGGTCCGCCGCCGCGGCCCCAGCGGCCCCGGCGCAGCCGGCCCCAGCGGCAGAGCCGGCGCCC
>JBJXGF010000346.1:0-2837 GCA_046153015.1 Acidimicrobiales bacterium
GCGCCCCGGGCCCCCACGCCTCATGGCTCGGTCATCAACCGGTGACCCGGCGGCGGGCGAACACGAAGCCGCCGAGGCCCACACCGCCGAGCAGGCCGCCCAGCACGCCCGTGCCAAGGGCCAGCGCGGAAACCCCGCCGCCGGCGCCGGACCCGCCGTACTGCGCCGGCGGCGGGCCGGCGACGGCCGGAGCGGCCGCCGGCGGGGTCCCCGCGGCGGACTCGGCGGGCGCCGCGGTGACCGCCGACCGGCTCGGGTCGGGCACGTCCTGGCCGAGCACCACCAGCACGCCCTGCATGCGGGCCGCGTGGAGCGTGCACTTGTAGCTGTAGCTGCCCGGCTTCGCCGGCGCGGTGATCGTCGCCGACTGACCGGCCTCGACCGTGCCGGTGTCGAGCTCCACGTCGTCAAGGGTCAGCGTGTGCGGCGCCTTGCCGGTGTTCTTCACCGTGATCGTTGCGTTGGGCGCCACCGAGGTCTGGGCGTCCTTGAACCCGAAGTCGAACGCGTCGACCGTCGCCTCGGTCGGGCCGGTCGAGGCCGGTGTGGGTGGAGCCCCCTGCGCCTGGCCGGTCACCGTGAGCGTGCCCTTCATGGCCTGTGGATGGATCTCGCAGTGGAACGGAAACGTGCCCGGCGTGTTCAGCGTGATCGTGGCGTTCTGGCCGGCGAAGCGCCCGCCTTCGGGCCCCGGCGTCACCACGCCGGTGTCGAAGGCGCCCGCCGCGTCGGAGGTGAGCGTGTGCGGCTTGCCGCCGACGTTGGCGAAGAGCAGCGTGGTCCCGGCGGGCACGCTGAGCGACGGCGTGTCGAAGCGGAGCTGCTCCCCCTCGATGTTCGTGCCGTCGATCCCCTGCACCCGCACCACCTTCGCCGGCGTGGCGGCCGGCTTGACCTCCAGCACGGCGTTCATCTTGATGGGATTGATCCGGCAGAAGATGAAGTAGGTGCCGGGCACGGTGAGGGTGACCTCGGCCTCGGCGCCCGGAGCGATCGGCTGAGTGTCGAAGGTGCCGCCGCGGTCGGTGGCCGTGTGCGGCCGCGCCCCGGTGTTGGCGAAGGTGACCGTGCCGCCCACCGGGACCGTCGTCGTCTTCTCCTTGAAGTCGAAGTCGATCACCTGGACCCGAGCCTGCCCGCCCTGGGCGGGCGCGGCCTGGCCCTGGTCGGGCGACGCGCCGGCGCGGTCGAGCGCCGCCGAGGCCAACAGCACGGCGGCGGCGCCGCCCACCAGGGCCAGCACCAGCGCCTTGATGGCACGCAGGATGTTCACCGCTACCTCGCTCTCACGTAGTCGGCCACGCTGGTCGCCCAGATGGCCCCGAAGGTCAGGAACAGCAGGCTCCCCGCGGCCGGCAGGAACCGGTTGCCGGAGGGAGTGAGCTTGAGCAGGGCGAACTTGGCCGCCAGCACGGCGAAGAGGAGAGCCCCGAACAGGGAATGGAGGAGCACCCGCGTGGGCGAGCTCGGCCCGGCCGGCCCGACCAGGCAGGCGAAGGCCACCGCCAGGGAGAGGGCCAGCGTGAGCCGCCCGCTCCAGCGGTGCACGCCCGCCGCGGTGGCGGCGGTGACCCCGGGGATGCCGCCCACCCGCCAGAGCGAGGCGGCCATCGCCACCTGCAGCCCGGCCAGCGCGAACACCACGGTGGTCAGCGTGACCTTCCAGGCGAGCAGGTTGCCCCCGGTGAGGTCGTTGAGGAGACCGACGATGTCCACGCTCACCCCGCGATCTCGACCGTGGCGGTCATATCGGGGTGCACCGCACAGAAGTACGCCAGCCGCTGGTTGAGCGTGAGGCGGAAGACGGCGCCGGGCTTGAGGATGCCCGAGTCGAGCGAGCCGTCCTCGGCGGTCACGGTGTGGGGCGCGACGTCGTTGTTGTCGAACACCACCTCCGTGCCGGCCGGGACCGTGAGCGTGCCCGGGCTGAACCGGAGGCCGGCCATCTTCACCGTGCCGACCGCCGAGGGGCCGTCGTCGCCGCTGCGCAGGATCATCTTCAGCGGACCGGCCAGGGCCAGGGCGGCGAAGGCGCCCACCACGACCGCCCACACCACGGCGCCGCCCGAGCGCGTCGACGCGCCGGGCGATCCCGCCGAGTCGGCGGGCGCGCGCCCCTCCGGTGGGCGCAAGGCACCCGTCATCTATGACCCCTCTCCGTCGGGCGCGGGTAGCGCGCCTGCCCCTTCACTTGCCCAGGAGTACGGCCGGTTGCCGAGGTTGGTTCGGCCGACCCGGGCGACCGTTCACCCTACGCGGGCGGCGGCGGGCGCGCCGAGGGATCAGGGGAGGGGTCAGGGGGTGGTCGCGGGGGAGGCGACGACGCCTGGGCTCAACGCCGCCAGCGGGCTGGCGGGGCCGGCGCGGACCCGACCGCCGAAACGCTGTTCGAGCAACACTCCGGGGCGGCGGGCGGTGAGCAGGCCGTCGAGCGCCGCCTCGCCGGAACGGTCGAGGCCGGCGGCGCCGGTCAACACCAGCTCGAGGCGACCCACCGCGCCGCCGGCGAGCGCTCCGAGATGGCAGACGAGGGACTCCCCGCTCGCCCGACAGGCGGCGACCGAGGCGCCACGCGGGGTCAGGGCGCCGCTCGACGGATCGAGGCGGACCGACACGAGCTCGAGCGCCTCCTCGGCCGGGTTGCGCACCTCGAGCACGAGCGAGGACGACCCGCCGGCCTCGAACGGCCCGGCGAGGATCGACGCCTCGGGCGCGGGCGGCGCCGTGGTGGAGGGCGCGGCAGCGGTGGGCGCTCGGGTGGAGGGCGCTGCGGCGGCGGCCCTAACCGGCGGGGGCGCCACCGCAGGGGCTGCGTTGGCGGGCTGATCCTCCGGCGC
>JBJXGF010000356.1:0-11449 GCA_046153015.1 Acidimicrobiales bacterium
AGCAGGTCGAGCGCGGCGGGGTCGGGCAGCGCGGCGGTTGCGGCGCGCTCGGCCCGCAGCGCGGGGGTCGAGCCCGACCCGAGCGAGACCCCCACGAGCGGCGCGTCGGCGCCGAGCTGGTCGCAGCAGCGGCCGAGGAAGCCGCTCGGGAACGCGCCCTTCCCGTCGGGGTCGCCCTCCCACCAGCGGCGCAGCATGGCGAAATGGGAGAGGTCGGGCTTGGCCACCCCTACGCCCTGCACCACGGCCAGGCCGCGAGCGGCGAGCGGCGCGAGCCCGGGGTGGAGCCCGTACTCCCCGTCGAGGCGGACGAGGTCGTCGCCCTCGAAGGCCAACCCCGGCCGCAGGTCGTGGTAGCGGCCCAGGCCGAAGGGGACCAGCGTCGACAGGCCGTCGTTGCCCCCCTCCAGCTCGATCACCACGAGCGAGCGGCCGCCGACCGCCGCGGGCGGGACAGCGGCGGCGGTCGCCCGGTCACTGCCCGGCGGCGAGCCGCCCGCCGAGCTGTCGTTCTTCCCTGTCGCTTTTCCTGTCGCGCAGGAGGCGGCGAGCCCGCCGCTCACGCCGGCGGCGGCGCCGAAGCCGAGCAGGCGCAGGAAGCTCCGGCGGTCGAGCTGGGGGCGAGAAGCGGAACGGTTCATGCGAGGGCGAACTCCGGCGACAGGAGCGCCACGGCCCGCAGGCCCCACGCTCGTTCCCACTCGTCCTCCACCTGCTCGGCCGCGTCGAGGGCGGCGGCGGTGCTGGGCGAGACCTCCACCAGCGACGCCCGCTGCGCGGCGGCGGGGGCGCTGGGCCAGTCGAGCGGCGCCAGCTCGAGGTTGGCCACGAGGCGGGTGCGGGTCAGCACCTGGGTCGAGGACACCCAGGCCGGGCTCTGCGGCCAGCCGGCCACGTTGGGCGGGTCGAAGGGCATCTGGTCGAGCTGGCGCAGCGGCCAGGCCGAGAGCTCGCCGTCGCCGTCGTCGCCGCTGCGTTCGGCGCGGCGGTCGCGCCGGGCCGCCCCGGCGGCGTAGGCCGCCACCCACCACTCGAGGGGGCTGCGGGGCCGGGCGTGGCGGGCGTCGGCGGCGAGGAAGTCGTCGTGGAGGAGGATGGCCCGCACGAGCGGCTCGATCTGCAGGCCCCGGCCGCGGAACAGCCCGGCCAGCTCCTCCAACCGTCCCGGGGAGGGCGGCGCCCCCACCAGGTAGGTGTGGAGCTTGGCGGCGACGAACGACGCGCAGGCCGGGTGGTCGCACACGAGGTCGACCACGTCGTGCGCGTCGAGGCGGCCCCGGCGGCCGAGGAAGCTCACCTCGCCCCGGTGGGCCCGGTCCGGGTCGAAGCGGACCTTGCCCTGGTCCACCTCCCACCCGGCCAGCGCCAGGGCGCCGGCCCGCACGTCGGCCTCGGTGTAGTTGCCCCGGCCCAACGTGAACAGCTCCATCAGCTCCCGGGCGTAGTTCTCGTTGGGGGCGTCGCCCGAGGACGGGTCGCCGTCCAGCCAGAGCAGCATCGCCGCGTCCACGGTGAGGTCGTGGGCGAGGTCGCGGAACGAGCCCAGCGCGTGGGGTCGCAGCACCAGGTGCTGGCGGTGCAGGAGCCGCGCCTCGCCCACCTTCGAGGCGCCGCTCGTCCAGTGCCCGTGCCAGAACCAGGTGAGCTTATCGTGGAGGCCGGCGGCGGGGGACAGCATCCGGGCCAGCCAGGCCACGGCCAGGTCGTCGTAGCCGCCGTCGGCGAGGTCGCCCTCGGGGGAGACGGGCAGCGGCGGCGCGCCGAGCGCCCACTCGGCCACCTCTCGCGGCTCGGCGTCGGCCCAGATCCAGCGTTCCACGCCGCCCGGGAACGACCGGATCGTGCTCGACCTCGGCCTGCCCGACGGGGACGGCGTTCGCCTGTGCCGGGTGCTGCGCGAGCAGGGCTGCGAGTCGCCGGTGCTGATGCTGACCGCCCGGGACAGCGTGGCCGACCGGGTCGGCGGCCTCGACGCCGGCGCCGACGACTACCTGCCCAAGCCGTTCGACTTCGCCGAGCTCGGCGCCCGGGTGCGGGCCCTGCTGCGCCGCCCCGGCGGACGGCGCGCACCCGAGCTGAACGTGGGCGAGCTGCGCCTCGACCCGGCCAGCCACCGCGTCTGGCGGCGCGGCGTGGTCGCCCCGCTCACCGCTCGGGAGTTCGCGCTGCTCCACTACCTCATGGCGCGCGCCGGCGAGGTCGTGACCCGCTCGGAGCTGCTCGAGCACGTATGGGACGCGAACTACGACGGGCTGTCCAACGTGGTCGACGTGCACGTGGCCAACCTGCGCCGCAAGCTGGAGGACGGCGGCGGCGAGGACCAGCTGATCGAGACCGTGCGCGGCGTCGGCTACCGCATCGTCGAGCCAGGCGGCGAGCCCGGCTGCGAGCGGGCGGGCTGAGCGGGTGGACCTGCGCACCATCCGGCTGCGGCTCACGCTGCTCTACGGGCTGCTCTCGGCGCTGGCGGTCGGGTTCCTGGCGGTCATCGCCATCCGCTCCGGCGAGAAGCAGGTGCTCGACTCCGCCGACCGGGAGGCGGCCCAGCGCATCACCGACATCACCGTGCGGGGCGGCTTGTTCGAACGCGAGGACGAGGCCAACGCGTGGCTGGTCGACCCGGTGAACCGGGGGGTGCGGGCGCTCGGCCCGGCCACCGTCGAGCCGCCGCTGCAGCGCCTCGCCGAGGAGGCGCTCGACGCGGGCCTGGCGCCGGTGGCGGAGCGCTTCACCCAGAACGGCCGCTGGCTGCTCTACGCCCGCAAGATCAGCGACAACTCGGTGCTGGTCACCGCGGTGGACCTCGCGCCGCTGGAGCGGGCGGCGAGCTCGCTGCGGCTGCGGGTGGTGCTGGCCGCAGCGGCCACGATCGCGGCGGCCTCCGCCGCCGGTTGGTGGCTGGCCGGGCGTTCGCTGCGCCCGGCCCGCGTGGCGGTCCGCCAGCAGCGGGACTTCATCGCCGACGCGGCGCACGAGCTGCGCACCCCGCTGGCGGTGATCCAGGCGTCGGCCAGCCACGCCCTGCAACGCGACCGCGAGCCGGGTGAGTACCGCGAGTCGCTCACCGAGATCCGCTCCGCCGCCGAGCGGGCCGGGGCCGGGGTGAGCGAGCTGCTCGAGCTGGCCCGCCTCGAATCGGGTCAGCTCACCCCGCGCACGGGCCCCTTGCGGCTCGACCTGCTGGCCGAGGAGGTGGGCGCCTCGGTGCGGGCCGACGGGGTGACGGTGCGGGCCGCGCCCGGCGCGCCGATCGTGGTGGAGGCCGACTACGGGCTGCTGCGCCAGGCGGTCGAGACGCTCACCCGTAACGCCGCCGCCCGCGCCGGCCACGTCGAGCTCGACGCGGTGGTGCAGGACGGCCACGCCGAGCTGACCGTGCGCGACGACGGGCCCGGCTTCGACGAGAGCCTCCTGCCGGTGGTCTTCGAGCGCTGGCGGCGGGGCGACGAGAAGGGCAGCTCGGGGCTGGGCATGGCCATCGCCCGGGCGATCGTGCAGCTCCACAGCGGCGAGATCCACGCCGAGAACGTGGCCGCCGGCGGGGCGCGGGTGCGCCTCCGCCTTCCGCTGGCCAAGCCCGAGCGGTAGGCCGCGCCCGGCGGCGGCTCAGTGGGCGCCGGGGCCCTGGCCGGCGTAGCGGGCCACGAAGCGCTCGAGCTCGGCGCGCTCGACTCGCTCGCAGCGCTGGATCCGCCGCCACGCCGTGGCCACCACCGCGCTGTCGAGGTCGGGGTTCGGGGCCACCGTCACGAGGCCGCCGGCCAGCTCGGCGAGCTCGGCCGCCGCGTCCGGCGCCAGCCCGCGATGCTGGAGGAGCACCCCGCCGGCCTCGAGGAGGCCCACCTGCACCGGCCGGCTGAGCGGCTCCTCGTAGGCCCGGCCCGCCGAGGGCACCGGCTGGTGGGGGCCCGAGGTGGGGGGCTCGGTAAGATAGCTGGGCGCAGCGCCCCCTGGCAGCACGTGGCCGGAGTCGGCCTGGAGCGGCGTCTGCTCGGCCGGCCGGCAGGCCCCGCCCCCGTCGCCGCCCCCGCACGCAGCCAGCCCGACCAGCCCGACCACCGCAGCCAGCGCGGCCAGCCCGGCCGCCGCGGCCCTCGCCGCGGCTGCGCCGCCCCGGGCGCTGCGTTGCCCCATGTGGGGGACCGTATCGCCCCGCAGCCGGCGGGGAGAACGCGGCCTCTACACTCCGTGTCATGTCGCGTTCGATGCTCGAGCGCCGCCTCACCGAGGTGTCCGATCGGCTCAAGCGCCTCCGCCAGGATCTGGCGGTGGCCGAGGAGCAGCTCGCCCACTTCGCCGGCGAGGCGGCCGAGGCCCGGCTGCGGGCGCTCGTGTCCGAGACCCCACTGTCGGTCCGCGAGCATCGCGAGGCGCAGCGCCACGCCGACGCGATGGACAAGCACCGCGGCGACCTGCTGCGGGAGATCGAGAAGCTCGAACGTTCCCAGGACGACCTGCTCGACAAGCTGATCGAGGCGGGCCGCGCCGAAGGCGGCCGGGCGTGACCACGGTCGTCATCGCCGAGGACGAAGCGATCATCCGGCTCGACCTCAAGGAGACCCTCGAGGAGGAGGGGTACCAGGTGGTCGGCGAGACCGGCCGGGGAGACGAGGCGGTCGAGCTGGTGAAGGCGCTGCGTCCCGACGTGGCCATCCTCGACATCAAGATGCCCGGCGTCGACGGGCTCACCGCGGCGCGCCAGATCGCCGAGGACCGGCTCGCCGCCGTGCTGATCCTCACCGCGTTCAGCCAGCGGGAGCTGATCGAGCAGGCCCGCGACGCCGGCGCGCTCGCCTACCTCGTCAAACCGTTCCAGAAGACCGATCTCGTGCCGGCCCTCGAGGTGGCGCTCGGCCGCTTCGCCGAGATCAAGGCGCTCCACGAGCAGGCCGCCACGCTCGAGGACCAGCTCGAGACGCGCAAGCTCGTCGACCGCGCCAAGGGCGCGTTGATGGACCGTCACGGGCTCAGCGAGAGCGCCGCGTTCCGCTTCATCCAGACCACCGCGATGCGTGAGCGCGACACGATGCGGACGGTGAGCGAGCGGGTCATCGCGGGCACGCTCGCCCCCTGAGGGGGGCTCCTGACCCCGCCCGGCCCCGCCGGTAGGGTGACGGCGTGGCCAAGTTCATGCTGATCGACGGGAACTCGCTCACGTACCGAGCGTTCTTCGCGCTGCCTGCCGACATGGCCACCGCCTCCGGACAGGTGACCAACGCCGTGTTCGGGTTCACCTCGATGCTGATCAACCTCATCCGCGACCACTCGCCCGACGGCATCGCCGTGGCCTTCGACCGCCCCGAGCCCACCTACCGGCACACCGCAGTGCCCACCTACAAGGCGGGCCGGGCCGAGGCGCCCGACATCCTGCGCCAGCAGATGGGCCTTGTGCGCCAGGTCGTCGAGGCCCTCGAGATCCCGATCCTGGAGCTGCCCGGCTGGGAGGCCGACGACATCATCGCCACCCTCGCCGCCCGCGCCCGCGCCGCCGGCCACGAGGCGCTCGTGGTCACCGGCGACCGGGACGCCTACCAGCTCGTCGAGGACCCATTGGTGAAGGTCCTCTACAACCGGCGGGGTGTGTCGGACTACGCGCTCTACGACGAGGCCGGCATACGCGAGCGCACCGGCGTGCACCCCTCCCAGTACGTGCAGTACGCCGCCCTGCGGGGCGACGCCTCGGACAACCTGCCCGGCGTGCCGGGCGTGGGCGAGAAGACCGCGGCCAAGCTGATCAACACCTACGGCGGGCTCGACGGGGTTTTCGCCCACGCCGCCGAGCAGACCCCGAAGCTGGCCGCCAACCTGCTCGCCCACGAGGCGCAGGCCCGCAGCAACGTCGAGGTGATGACGCTCAACCGGGAGCTCGAGCTGCCGGTGGAGCTGAGCGAGCTGCACATGGGCCGGCCGGACATGGAGGGCGTGCGCCGCCTGTTCGACTTCCTCGAGTTCCGCACCCTGCTCGACCGCCTGATCGAGGCCCTCGGCGCTCACGCGGAGGGCGCGACGGCGTCTGGCGCGCGCCCCGTGCTCGAGGCCGAGCTGCGGCGCTGCGAGACCCCGGCCGAGTCGGCCGCGCTGCTGGCCGCGCTGGCCGCCGCCTCCCCGCCCGGCGAGCTGCTGGCGCTGGCCCCGGCCTGGGACGGCGGCCGGGAGCGGGCGGCGCTGTTGGGCGTGGCCGCGGTCGTGGACTCCGCCGCCGGGGACACGGCCTGGATCCCCGGCGAGCACCTGGCCGAGCCGGCCGTGCACCAGGCGTTGGCGGCGCTGACCGCGGCGACCGGCGAGGGAGGCCGGCCCCTCGCCGTGCACGGCGCGAAGGCGCTGATGCGCCGCCTCCTCGAGCAGGGGGTCGACGTGCGCAGCCTCTCGCTCGACACCCGCATCGGCGCCTACCTGCTCGACCCCGCCGAGTCGCGCTACCTGCTCGACGAGCTGCTCGTGCGCTACGCCAACCTCGAGCTGCCCACCGAGGATCCGGCCGCCGCGGGCCAGCTCGACCTGCTGGTGGAGGGCGAGGGCGGCGACCGCGTGGACGACGCCCAGCGCGCCGCCCGGCGCGCCCTCGCCACCGATCGGCTGGCGGCGCCGCTCGCCGCCGCGCTCGACGCGCAGGGCCTGCGCACGCTCAACGACGAGATCGAGGCGCCGCTCGTGCGGGTGCTGGCCCGCATGGAGCAGATCGGCGTCGGGGTCGACCGCTCGGAGCTCGAGCGGCTCAACACCGAGCTCGTGAACGAGTGCAAGCTGCTCACCGAGCAGCTCTACGAGGACGCCGGCCGGGAGTTCAACGTGAACTCCACGCTGCAGCTGCGCGAGATCCTCTTCGACCAGCTCGGCCTCGCCCCCCAGAAGAAGACCAAGACCGGCTTCTCCACCGACGCCGCGTCGCTCGAGAAGCTGCTCGGCCAGCACCCGATCATCGAGCACCTGCTCGCCTACCGGGAGGTGGAGAAGCTGCGCTCCACCTACGGCGAGGGCCTGCTCGCCTCGGTCGCCCCGGACGGGCGGATCCACGCCACCTTCAACCAGACGGTGGCCCGCACCGGGCGGCTCTCCTCCGAGGACCCGAACCTGCACAACATCCCGGTGCGCTCCGAGCTCGGCCGCACCTTCCGGCGGGCGTTCGTGCCCGCCGCCGGCTGCACGCTGCTCGTGGCCGACTACAACCAGATCGAGCTGCGCTGCATCGCCCACCTCGCCGAGGACCCGGGCCTCATCGCCGCATTCGAGGCCGGCGACGACATCCACACCGCCACCGCCTCCCGGGTCTTCGCCGTCGAGCCGGGCGCGGTCACGATCGAGCAGCGCTCCAAGGCGAAGATGGTCTCCTACGGCCTCGCCTACGGGATGGAGGCGTACGGGCTGGGCCAGCGCCTCGCCATCCCCACCGAGGAGGCGCAGCAGATCCTCGACGCGTACTTCATCGCCTTCCCCGCCGTGCGGGCCTACATGGACCGCACGGTGGCCGAGGCCCGGGACCGCGGCTACACCGAGACCCTCTTCGGCCGGCGGCGGCCGATCCCCGAGCTGTCGGCCACGAACTACCGCATCCGCCAGGCGGGGGAGCGCCAAGCCATGAACGCCGGCATCCAGGGCCTCGCCGCCGACATCTTCAAGGTGGCGCTCGTGCGCCTCGACGCCGGCCTCGAGGCGCAGGGCCTGAGCAGTCGGCTGATCCTGCAGGTGCACGACGAGGTGCTGGTGGAGGCGCCCCACGCCGAGCTCGGCGCGGCGGCCGAGCTGGTGACCCAGTGCATGTCGGGCGCGTTCGAGCTGCGCGTGCCGCTGGCGGTCAACTTGGCCTCCGGGCCGAGCTGGGCCGACGCCAAGGGCTGAGCGGCGCGGCGCCCATGCCCCACTGGTTCGAGCCCGTCGCCGAGCACCTCGGCGAGGCGTACCTCCGCTACTCGTTCACCAAGGGCACCGAGCAGGAGGTCGCGTTCCTCGTGGCCCAGCTCGGCCTGGCGCCCGGCCAGCGCATCCTCGACGTGGGCTGCGGCCCCGGCCGCCACGCCCACGCGCTGGCTCGGCGGGGCTTCGAGGTGGTCGGCGTCGACATCTCCGAGCGCTTCGTCGCGCTGGCCGCGGCCAACGCGCCGCCGGGGGCGAGCTTCGTGCGGGGCGACGCCCGGGCCCTGCGGTACGACGCCGAGTTCGACGTGGTGCTCTCGCTCTGCCAGGGCGGGCTCGGCCTGCCCGATCCGCCCACTGCGCTCGACCCCGACGTCGGGGTGCTCGAGCGCATGGCGGCCGCCGCCCGGCCGGGCGGGCTGGTCGTGTTCTCCGCGTTCGCCGCGTACTTCCAGCTCCGCCACCTCGAGGCCTCCGACACCTTCGACGCCGCCGCCGGCGTGAACCACGAGCGCACCGAGGTCCGCTCCCCGTCCGGCGAGGCGAAGGGCGTCGACCTCTGGACCAGCGTGTTCACTCCTCGTGAGCTGCGGTTGATGTGCCGGCTGGCCGGATTGCAGGTGCGTGACGTCTGGTCGGTCACCCCGGGGGCGTACGCGCCGAATCCGCCCGGGCTCGACCACCCCGAACTTCTTGCCGTCGCCGAGAGGCCCAGGTGGTAGCCTGAAGTCGTCCACGGGGGGTTCGAGAATCCCCTGTGCACCCGTCAAGGCGCGAAGGCCGCGTCACGGCTTCGACCACTTCGCAGGCAAAAGGCAACCACGTGTCAGACCAGCTACTCGAGCAGCCCGCACCGGGCGCCATGGGCGCCTTCGACGACAAGGGCGCTTATCAACCGAGAGCGATCGTCGAGGACGACCTCGACGGCATGTCGCTCGACGACGCGTACGCCGCCACGATGGTCGACGTCGAGGACGGTCAGATCGTCGAGGGCGTCGTGGTCAAGGTCGACCGCGACGAGGTGCTGCTCGACATCGGCTACAAGTCCGAGGGCGTCATCCCCGCCCGCGAGCTCTCGATCCGCAACGACGTCGACCCCCACGAGGTGGTCAAGCTCGGCGAGCACGTCGAGGCGTTGGTCCTCCAGAAAGAGGACAAGGACGGCCGGCTCGTCCTGTCCAAGAAGCGCGCGCAGTACGAGCGGGCGTGGGGCACGATCGAGGGCATCAAGGAACGCGACGGCGTGGTGAAGGGCCCCGTCATCGAGGTGGTCAAGGGCGGCCTGATCCTCGACATCGGCCTGCGCGGCTTCCTGCCCGCCTCGCTGGTGGAGCTGCGCCGCGTGCGCGACCTCGCGCCCTACGTCGGTCAGAGCCTCGAGGCCAAGATCATCGAGCTCGACAAGAACCGCAACAACGTGGTCCTGTCGCGCCGGGCATGGCTGGAGGAGACCCAGAAGGAGCAGCGCGAGGAGTTCCTCGACCAGCTCAAGCCGGGCGAGATCCGCCGCGGCAAGGTCTCCTCGGTCGTGAACTTCGGGGCCTTCGTCGACCTCGGCGGGATGGACGGCCTCATCCATGTGTCGGAGCTGTCCTGGAAGCACGTCGACCATCCCGGCTCGGTCGTGCAGGTGGGCGACGAGGTCGAGGTGCAGGTGCTCGAGGTCGACCTCGACCGGGAGCGGATCAGCCTCTCGCTCAAGGCCACCCAGCAGGACCCGTGGCAGGAGTTCGCGTCGAACCACCGAGTCGGCGAGCTGGTCTACGGCCGGGTCACCAAACTCGTGCCGTTCGGCGCGTTCGTGCAGGTGGGCGACGGCATCGAGGGCCTCGTGCACATCTCGGAGATGTCGGCCCACCACGTCGACCTGCCCGAGCAGGTGGTCACCCCCGGCGAGGAGCTGTGGGTCAAGATCATCGACCTCGACCTGCAGCGTCGCCGCATCAGCCTCTCCATCAAGCAGGCCGCCGAGGGTGGTGTGGTCGCCGCCGAGTACCAGGAGCACTTCGGCGAGCACGCGTACGACGAGGAGGGCAACTACATCGGGTTCCAGTACGACCAGGAGGCCGAGACCGAGGGTCAGGCCGCCTGGCAGGAGTACTGGGAGCAGCAGCAGGGCGAGGCCCCGGCGGGTGAGGCCCCGGAGGGCGACGCCGGTGAGGCCCCGGTCGCTGCGGCCGCCTCGGAGGACGAGGGTTAGGGCGATCCGCCTCGAACGCGGGTGTGTGCGCCGCCGCCTCCGGGCGGCGGCGTCCGCCGTTTTGGAACCCTGTTGTCCGGGCGGCAGCTATTCGAACCGCCATCTGGGCGAATCCGGATGGGGATGGTGCAGGTCCGGCCGTCCGCAGGCAAGCTGAGAGCACCGAAGCCGAGCTGGAGGCCAATGCGGTCGTCGCGAGTGGGAGTGGCGGTGGTGGTGGTCGAAGCGCCTGGTCCGGCGCGCAGCCGGATCCTGGCCGCCTTCGCCGGCCGGGCGTCCGTGCTCGACGGGGTGCACGACCTAGCCCACGGGCTGACGCCGGCGCCGACCGTGCTCGTGCTCGGCCCCTCGGCCGCCGCCCCCGAGTCGCTCGACGCGATGGTCGGCCACCTGCCGCCCCGTCAAGCCCTGCGGGTGGTGCTGCTCTCGCCCACCAAGGGCTGGGCGGCCGCCGAGCTCGCCGCCGGGGCGGGCGTGCACGAGCTGCTGCGCTGGCCCGGCTCGCTGGACCAGCTCCGCCGCGTGGTCGACCGCCTCGCCGAGGAGCTGGTGGGCGCGGCGCACACCGCCGCCCCCCTCTCCGGCGCGGGGCGGGTGATCACGGTCTTTTCCACCAAGGGCGGGGCCGGCACCACCATGCTGGCGGTCAACCTGGCGGCGGCGCTCGCCGCCGACGGCGACCGCGTCGCCCTCGTCGACGCCGACCTCGAGGCCGGCGACGTGGCGGTGATGCTGCACCTGCGGCCCGCCTACACCGTGTTCGACGCGGCGCGCGCCGCCGGCCCGCTCGATCCGGCGCTGCTGGAGAGGATGCTGGTGCGCCACGCCGTCTCCGGCGTGGAGGTGCTGGCCGCGCCGTTCGAGCCGGCCTTCGCCAGCCGGGTCGAGCCCGACGCCCTCGCCGAGGTGGTGGCCACGCTGCGGGGCCTCGCCGCCTGGGTGGTCATCGACACCTCGGTGCAGATCAACGAGGCGCTGCTGACGCTGCTCGCCGCGTCCGACGAGGTGATGCTGGTCGCCCAGCCCGACGTGCCGAGCGTGAAGAACCTGGCCATCGGACTGCAGACGATCGGGCTGATCGAGCAACGGCCGGCGCAGCTGCGCCTCGTGCTCAACCGGGCCGACTCCCGGGCGGGTCTGGAGGTTGCCGAGGTCGAGCGGGCGGTGGGCGCCCGCGCCGACGCGCTGATCCCGAGCGACGCCGCCGTGCCGGGCTCGGTGAACCACGGCGCGCCGCTCGTGTGCACCGACCCCGACCACCCGGTGAGCGCCGCCATCCGGGCCCTGGCCAAGCAGCTCCAGCCCGGCGACGCGGCGGTGGTCTCCTAGCCCCAGCCGCCCGCCGCGGCGTCCGGGGGCCGCACACACCCGGGGCTGCGCGCACCCGAGCGGCGG
>JBJXGF010000357.1:0-8213 GCA_046153015.1 Acidimicrobiales bacterium
GCGCCGCTCGGCGGCTTGCCGGCCGTCGAGTACCTCTTCCATGTGCTCGTCACGTTCGGCATGGGCGCCGCGGCGGCGACGTTCTGGTGGTCCACCCGCGCTGGGGAGGTGGCCCCTCTCGGCGGGACGGCCGAGGCGCAGGTCCTCGCCTCGATCGGGTTCACGTCGGTGCTGCTCGCTGTCGAGTCCGGGCTCTACCCACTGGCGGTCGCGGCCCGACGCCGCAAGGCGCCGCTCACGCCCGAGCTCGCGACCGCAGCCTGAACGGAGCACCAGCGAGGGAGTCGGGCAGTGCAACGGTGCCCGGCTCCCGCGGCAACGCCCGCACCGTCGGTTCGTCAGGCCAGCCGACACCTGTCAAGGACCCATTGGGTGGCGACAGCGAACGACAGGGGTCCTGATGCTCTCGTGTTACCCGTCGGTCGGGGGTGACCCCGCATCAGCGGGACGCAACCCGAGCCGTCGTTCGGTTGGGCTCTCGTGTTTCGGGCGGCAAGGCGCATTCCTTTGGCGAGGTCTCAGAGGGCCGGCAGCCAGCTCTGGCGGGTCTTCTCGTAACGGTCGATGGCGTCGACGTGACGCAGCGTGATGCCGATGTCATCGAGGCCCTGCACGAATCGCTCCTGGGTGGCGTCGTCGAGCGGGAACGGCGCCTCGAGGCCGATCTTCGGGGCGGCGATCACCCGGCGCTCCACGTCGACGGTGATCTCGAGGCTCGGGTCGGCCTCGATGGCCGCCATCAGGCGGTCGACCACCGCTTGGTCGACCTGGCAGGGCACGAGCCCGTTCTTGGTCGAGTTGTTGCGGAAGATGTCGCCGAAGCGGGGGGAGATCACGGCCTTGAACCCGTAATCCATGATCGCCCACACCGCGTGCTCCCGGGAGGAGCCGGTGCCGAAGTTCGGGCCGGCCACGAGCACGCTCGCCCCGGCGAAGCGCTCGTCGTTGAGGATGAAGCCGGGGTCGTCCCGCCACTCGGCGAAGAGGCCCTTGCCGAAGCCGGTGCGCTCGACCCGCTTGAGCCAGTCGGAGGGGATGATCTGGTCGGTGTCGACGTCGGATCGGTTGAGCGGCACCGCGTTGCCGGAATGGACACGAACGGCTTCCACTGCTGCTCCTAGGCGAGATCGGCGGGGGTGGCGAAACGGCCGGCGACGGCGGTGGCGGCGGCCACCGAGGGCGACACGAGGTGCGTGCGCCCGCCGCGGCCCTGACGGCCCTCGAAGTTGCGGTTGCTGGTCGAGGCGCAGCGTTCGCCGGGGGCGAGCTTGTCGGGGTTCATGGCCAGGCACATCGAGCAGCCCGGCTCCCGCCAGTCGAAGCCGGCCTCGCGGAACACCTGGTGCAGGCCCTCGGCCTCGGCCTGCGCCTTGACCGCCATCGAGCCCGGCACCACCAGCGTGCGCACCCCGTCGGCCACCTTGCGGCCCTTGGCCACCGCCGCCGCGGCCCGCAGGTCTTCGATGCGGCTGTTCGTGCAGGAGCCGATGAACACGGTGTCGACCTTGATGTCGCGGATGGCGGTGCCGGCCGCCAGGCCCATGTAGTCGAGCGCCCGCTGCGCCGCCTCCCGGGACGCGGGGTCGGCCAGCTCGCCCGGGTCGGGCACGGCGGCGTCGATCGGCGCCACCTGGCCGGGGTTGGTGCCCCAGGTCACGTGGGGCAGGATCGCCCCCCCGTCGAGGGTGACCTCCTTGTCGAACACGGCGCCCGGGTCGGTGGCGAGGCTGCGCCAGTAGGCCACCGCCTTGTCCCACTCCGCGCCCTTCGGGGCGTGGGCCCGCCCCTGCAGGTAGGCGAAGGTGGTGTCGTCGGGCGCCACCATGCCCGCCCGGGCGCCGGCCTCGATCGACATGTTGCAGAGGGTCATGCGGCCCTCCATCGACAGCGCCCGCACCGCGCTGCCGCGGTACTCGAGCACCGAGCCGATCCCGCCGCCGGTGCCGATCCGCCCGATGATCGCCAGCGCCATGTCCTTGGCCGTGGCCCCGTTGCCGAGCTCGCCCTCCACCGTGATCGCCATGGTGCGGGGCCGACTCTGGGGCAGGGTCTGGGTGGCCATCACGTGCTCCACCTCGGAGGTGCCGATGCCGAAGGCCAGCGCCCCGAACGCCCCGTGGGTGGAGGTGTGCGAGTCCCCGCACACGACGGTCATGCCCGGCTGGGTGAGGCCCATCTCCGGGCCGATCACGTGGACGATGCCCTGGCCCATCTGCCCCATGCGGTACAGGGTGACCCCGAACTCCTCGCAGTTCTGGCGGATCACCTCGACCTGGCGGGCCGAGATCGGGTCGGCGATCGGCTGGTCGATGTCGGCCGTGGGCACGTTGTGGTCCTCGACCGCCACGGTGAGGTCGGGGCGGCGCAGCGGCCGCCCGGCCAGGCGCAGCCCGTCGAAGGCCTGCGGCGAGGTCACCTCGTGCACGAGGTGCAGGTCGATGTACAGCACGTCGGGCTCGCCCTCGGCGGAACGGACCACGTGGGCGTCCCAGACCTTCTCGCTGAGCGTGCGGGGGCGGTTCTCTGCGGGCACGCGCCCGACGCTACTCCGAGATCTCGACCACCTCGACCTGGAGGGTGCCGCCCGGCGCCTGGAAGCCGACCTTGTGGCCGACCCGGGCGCCCATGAGCACCTGGCCGAGCGGCGAGCCGGGGGAGATCACGTCGAGCCCGTCGTGGCGCTCCTCGATCGAGCCGATGAGGTACTTCTCGACCGTGGGGTCGCCCTCATAGCGGATCGAGACGACCGAGCCGACGACCACCTCGTCGCCCCCGCCGGCGCGCTCGACGATCACCGCGTTCTCGATGAGGCCCGAGAGCCGCATGATGCGGCCCTCCATCTTGCCCTGCTCCTCCTTGGCGGCGTGGTAGTCGCCGTTCTCGGAGAGGTCGCCGAGCTCCCTGGCCGTTTCGATCTTGCGGGCGATCTCGACGCGGCCGCGAGTGGTCAGGTCTTCGTACTCGGCCTTGAGGCGCTCGAACGCCGCGCGGGAGAGTTCGTGAGTCTCAGCCACGGCCGCGATGCTAGCCGAGCCCTGTCAGCAGGCGATTCGGCTCAATTCCGGTTGACGCGGCGGGCGCCGGGGGGCGAGACTGTTCGGCCGATGCGTGTCGCCGGTTATCAGCAGGCCATCATCATCCCGTAGCGCACGCCGATGCCGGCGTGCGCTGCTCGACCGTCCACCTCGGTGGGCGGTTTTCTCGTTTCGGGCCAGGGGAGCAGCGCAGCAGTGAGCGGAACAGGGAGAACCCATCGGGTCGGCGTGATCGGCGGCGACGGCATCGGCCCGGAGGTGATCGCGCAGGGCCTGAAGGTCATCGCCGCCGCGGGGGTCGCGCTGGACACGGTCGACTACGACCTCGGCGGCGGCCGCTACCTGCGCGACGGGGTGATCCTGCCCGACAGCGTGCTCGAGGAGTGGCGCGGGCTCGACGCCCTCTACCTGGGCGCGGTCGGCACGCCCGAGGTGCCCCCCGGCGTGATCGAGCGGGGCCTGCTGCTGAAGATGCGCTTCGAGCTCGACCTGTTCATCAACCAGCGGCCCTTCCAGGGCCCCGGCCACGAGTTCGTCGTGATCCGGGAGAACACCGAGGGGACCTACGCCGGCGAGGGCGGCTTCCTGCGCAAGGGCACCCCCCACGAGGTGGCCACCCAGGGCTCGGTCAACACCCGCATGGGCGTGGAGCGGGCCATCCGCTATGCGTTCGAGCTGGCCCGCAGCCGGCCCCGCCGCCACCTCACGCTCGTGCACAAGACCAACGTGCTCACCTTCTCGGGAGACTTGTGGGAGCGGGCGTTCAACGAGGTGGCGGCCGAATACGGCGATGTCGACACCGCCTACAACCACGTGGACGCGGCCTGCATCTACTTCGTCGAGAACCCGCAGCGGTACGACGTCATCGTGACCGACAACCTCTTCGGCGACATCCTCACCGACCTCGGCGGCGCCGTGTCGGGCGGCATCGGCTTCGCCGCGTCGGCCAACCTGAACCCGGCCCGCACCGGGGCGTCGATGTTCGAGCCGGTGCACGGCTCGGCGCCCGACATCGCCGGCACGGGCAAGGCCAACCCGATCGCCGCCATCCTCTCGGGGGCGATGATGCTCGAGTTCCTCGGCGAGGCCGACGCGGCGGACAGGGTGCGCCGGGCCTGCGCCGACCCCGACGCGCTCAGCGGTTCGACCAGCGAGATCGGCGACCAGATCGCCGCCCGGATGTGAGGAGACCTGAACCATGCCCATCACCCCGTCGCAGAAGGTCTGGATGGACGGCGAGCTCGTCGACTGGGCCGACGCGAAGGTCCACATCCTCACCCACTCGCTGCACTACGGAAACGGCGTGTTCGAGGGAATCCGCGCCTACGAGACCAAGTCGGGCACGGCGATCTTCCGCCTCACCCCGCACATGAAGCGGCTGTTCAACTCGGCGAAGATCTTCTACCTCGACATACCGTTCAGCCAGGAGACGCTCACCCAGGCCTGCAAGGACGTGGTGAAGGTCAACGGGCTGCCCGCCTGCTACATCCGGCCCATCGTCTACCTCGGTTATGGGGAAATGGGCCTCAACCCGCTGCCGTGCCCGGTGCAGGTGGCCATCGCGGTGTGGCCGTGGGGCGCCTATCTCGGCGAGGAGGGGCTGAAGAACGGCGTGCGCCTGATGATCTCGTCGTGGCAGCGCCACGACCCCAACGCGGTGCCGCCGGCGGCGAAGGGGACCGGCATGTACATCAACAGCCAGATGGCCAAGGTGCAGGCCGTGAAGGCCGGCTACGACGAGGCGATCCTGCTCTCCCCTCAGGGCTATGTGAGCGAATGCACCGGCGAGAACATCTTCATCGTGAAGAACGACAAGATCTTCACGCCGCCGGTCTCGGCCGGGGCGCTCGAGGGGATCACCCAGGATTCGGTGTTCACGATCGCCCAGGATCTCGGCATCGACATCGAGGCCCGCAACCTCCTGCGGAGCGACCTCTACACTGCCGATGAGGCCTTCTTGTCGGGAACTGCGGCCGAGATCACGCCGATCCGTTCGGTCGACGACCGCGAGATCGGCCCTCCCGGCCCCATCACCCGGCGCATCCAGGAGACCTTCTTCGCCACCGTCCGGGGCGAGGTCGACCGCTACAAGGACTGGCTGGAATATGTCGACCAGTAACGATCCGGCCGCCACGATCGACCGCACCGGCCGGCGCGACCCGTCCTGGCCCGAAGCGGTCGAGATCTTCGACACGACCCTGCGCGACGGCACGCAGTTCGAGGGCGCCGCCCTCACGGTGGACGACAAGCTCCGGGTGGCCGAGCAGCTCGACTACCTGGGCGTGCACTGCATCGAGGGCGGCTGGCCGGGGGCGAACCCCAAGGACGAGGAGTTCTTCGCCCGCGCCGCCCACGAGCTCGACCTGTCCAGCTCCACGCTGGTGGCCTTCGGCTCCACCCGGCGCCCGCTCGGCAAGAGCGACGACGACCCGACGCTGCGGAACCTGGTCTCGGCCGGGACCAGCGCGGTCTGCATCGTCGGCAAGTGCTGGGACTACCACGTGACCGAGGCGCTGCGCACCACGCTCGAGGAGGGCGTGGCGATGGTGGCCGACTCGGTGCGGTTCCTCAAAGGCGCCGGCCTGCGGGTGCTCTTCGACGCCGAGCACTTCTTCGACGGGTACAAGCGCAACCCCGAGTACAGCCTCCGGGTGCTGGAGGCGGCGGTGATCGCCGGGGCCGACACGCTCGTGCTCTGCGACACCAACGGCGGGTCGCTGGCCCACGAGATCGGCCCCACCGTGGCCGAGGTGGTCCGCCACTTCGGCGGCGTGCAGGTGGGCATCCACACCCACAACGACACCGGCTCGGCGGTGGCCAACGCGCTGGCCGCGGTCGCGGCAGGGGCCGCGCACGTGCAGGGCACCACCAACGGGTACGGCGAGCGGACCGGCAACTGCGATCTCGTGACCGTGATCCCCAACCTCACGCTGAAGATGGGCATCCGCACCCTGCCCGACGGCTGCCTGTCCCGGCTCACCGAGGTGAGCCACCACGTGGCCGAGATCGCGAACATGCCGCTCATGCACCAGCAGCCCTACGTCGGCTCGTCGGCGTTCGCCCACAAGGCCGGGCTGCACACCTCCGCCATCGCCCGCCGGCCCGACTCCTACGAGCACATCGACCCGGCCGCGGTGGGCAACGGCACCCGCTTCCTCGTGTCGGACCTGTCGGGCCGGGCCACGATCGAGCTCAAGTGCAAGGAGCTGGGCCTCGAGGTGGCCGGCAAGGACCTCGGCGTCGCCCTCGAGCAGCTCAAGACCCTCGAGAACGCCGGTTATCACTTCGAGGCGGCCGACGCCTCGCTCGAGCTGCTGCTGCGCCGCGCGTCGGGCTGGCGTCCCGAGTTCTTCGAGCTCGAGTCGTTCCGGGTGATCGTGGAGCACCGGCCCGAGGCCTCGGAGGCGGGCGGCGCCGGCGGCGACGCCGAGCATCCCCTCGGCCACACCGACGGCGTCGAGACCGAGGTCACGATCAAGCTCCGGGTGGGCGGCGCCGGGGGCGAGCGGATCATCTCCACCGGCGAGGGCAACGGCCCGGTCAACGCGCTCGACGCCGCGTTCCGCGGCGCGGTGGGGGACCGCTACCCGCAGCTCGAGCGGATGCACCTCACCGACTACAAGGTCCGGGTGCTCAACACCGAGCGCGGCACCGGCGCGGTCACGCGGGTGCTGATCGACTCGACCAACGGCGAGCGCACGTGGACCACGATCGGCGTGTCGCCCAACATCATCGAGGCCTCCTGGCAGGCGCTGAACGACGCGGTGGTGTACGGCCTGCTGCACACCGCGGCCTGACATCTCCCGTATCATCACCGCCGATGGCGCAGCCCGAGTACGTCCCGACTCCACCGGCGCGGGGGCCGGGCTACTACCAGTCGCCGCCCCGCCGGCCCGATTCGTGGCGGGCGGAGCGTCCGGGTGAGGTGGTCGAGAGCGGCCAGCCCGTCGGCGACCGCCTCGGCCGCCAGGGGCCCGACCAGGGCTATGTGTTCCGCCTGGTCCGCCACCTCGAGCCGCAGCTTCGCCTCCTGCCCGGCGAGGCGCTGGACGACGTGGTCGCCGCCTGCGCCATGGTCGCCACCAAGCGGGCCTCGATCTTCGGGCGGGCGCCGGTGGTGCACGACCTGACCGTGGCCTTCACGGTGTGGGGCTTCCTCGACGACTCGCCCCCGGCGGAGCTGGCCGCGCTGCGCCGCGCGATGTTCGCCGAGGTGGCCAGCTCGCACCATTACGGCGAGCGCCGCGCCGTCGTCGACGCGGTGCCGGAGGAGACGCTGCGCCTCCCGCACCAGCAGGTGGCGCAGGCCTACCGGCAGGACTGGCGCAGCCTGCTCGCGCTGGCCGAATCCTCGAACGCCCACTGACCGGCGGGCGGTAGCGTCGGGCCGGTGAACGTGCGCGTCCGCTTCGCCCCCTCGCCCACCGGCTACCTGCACGTGGGCAGCGCCCGCACCGCCCTGTCGAACTGGATCTACGCCCGTTCGGTGGGCGGCGCGTTCGTGCTGCGCATCGAGGACACCGACGCCGACCGCTCCCGCCCGGAGCTGATCGACCAGATCCTGCGGACCCTCGAATGGCTCGGCCTCGACTGGGACGAGGGGCCGATCCGCCAGTCGGGCCGGGTGGAGCGCTACGACCACGCGGTCGACACGCTGCTGCGCGCCGGCTGGGCTTTCCACGACGAGGGCGCCGTGCGCTTCCGCACCCCGGACGAAGGGGTCACCGGGTGGGACGACGTGATCCGCGGCCGGGTCGAGTTCGACAACGTCAACCTCGAGGACTTCGTGATCCGGCGTTCCAACGGCGCGGCCACGTTCCTGCTGGCCAACGCGGTCGACGATCTCGACATGGGCATCACCCACGCCATCCGGGGCGAGGACCTCGTGAACACCACCCCCAAGGTGCTGCTGCTGATGCACGCCCTCGAGGCGGCGGCGCCGCCGGTCTACGCCCACCTGCCGCTGCTGGTGAACGAGAGGCGCCAGAAGCTCTCCAAGCGTCGCGACGACGTGGCGGTGGAGGACTACCGCGACCGCGGCTATCTCCCCGAGGCCATGGCCAACTACCTCGCCACGCTCGGCTGGGGCGCGCCCGACGGCGTGGAGGTGCGCCCGATGGCCGAGATCGTGAGCCTGTTCCGCCTGGAGGACATGAACAAGGCCAGCGCCTTCTTCGA
>JBJXGF010000123.1:0-4795 GCA_046153015.1 Acidimicrobiales bacterium
CCCCTGGCCGGAGGCGGCGGCGCTGGACGCGTCGGCCGACGTGGAGCGCACCCTGGCGGCGGCGCTCGCTGCGGTCGGCCCGGTCTGGTCAGCGGGATCTGCTGAGCCCTCCGCCGGGCCCTCGGCCGGCGCGGCCAGTCCGGGTGGCGACGGGTGAGCGGGCCGGTGCGGCTGATCGTGGTGGGCGTCGACGGGTCGGCCGCCGCCCGCGCCGCGCTCGACTGGGCGGTGGCGGCGGGCCGTGCGTTCGGGGCGGAGGTGGCGGCGGTGCACGCCGTCGGCGTGCAGGAGGCGGCCGCCGGCGAGGCGGTGCGGGCGGCCTTCGAAGGCGAGTGGACCGCTGGCCTGGACGAGGTCGCCCACCGCCGCCTGCTGCGCTACGGGCCGCCCGAGCTGGCGCTGCTGGCCGCGGTGCGCGAGCTCGACGCCGACCTGGTGGTGGTGGCCAGCCGAGGCCTCGGCGGCGCCGCGGTGGTGGGCTCCACCAGCCAGCACCTGGTGGAGACGTGTCCGACGCCGCTCGTGATCGTGCCCGGGGCAGAACGCCGACTCTGACCGACCCCGACCCACAGCTCGCCCGGCCGCCGCCCGACCAGCATGTCGATTGCGTTACGATCCGCGCCGTGCGGTGGGATGCCCGACGGATGGCGGCGTTGGCCGGCGTGCTGGGCGCGGCGGTGATCGGCGCCGGCGCGCTGGCGGGCGCGACTGCGCCGCTGGCCGGAAGGGTGGATGTGACGGTCACGCTCGGCGGCCGCCCGTTCTCCGAGTCGCAGCGCATGGCGGTGGTGCTCAACAACAGCGCCGGCGCGCCGGCCTGGAACAACTACGGCCAGGAGACCTACACCGACGCCGAGGGCCGCTACGCGGTGGAGGCCCGGACCAGCCGGGTCGACGTGCACCTGGGCGAGTGGCCGGTGAACGGCGAGCGCTTCGCCTCCCAGGTCGTCTACGGGGTGGCGCCGCCGGCGTCGCTGGCCTTCGAGCTCGACCAGCCGACCGGCTCGCTGTCGGGCGTGGCGCTCGACCGCAACGGCCGACCGGCCAGCGGCGTGAAGGTGGAGGCGTTCAACACCGACTACTGCGGCGAAGCGGCCCCGTTCGGGTGGGGGACCACCGACCCCGGCCGGACCGGCGCCGACGGCGCCTTTCGCCTGCCGCGGCTGCTGCCCGGCCTGGCCTACAACGTGTACGCCCACGGCCCGGGGTTCAGCTGGACCGTCTACGCCGTATCTGTTCGAGCCGGCCAGGAGACCGGCGGCGTGGAGCTGAGCGGCCGCACCAACGAGGCCGAGCTGGCGCCCGCGTGCTCGGGGCGGGCGCCGGCCCCGCCGGCTCCGGCTGCCCCGACTGCGGCGCCGGCCCGGACCCCCCGGACCACGGCCGCGCCCCGCCCCCGGCCGGCGCCGACCACCACCGAGGCCGCCCCCGAGCCGCCCGAGCCGGCGCCGCCCCCGCCGCCCTCGCCCGAGCCGGCGCCCGATGCCGACGGGCCCGACCTCCCGACCACCGCTCCCGCGGCGACCGAGGTCCCGACCACGGTCGCCACGACCGAGGCGGCGAGTCCCGCCATGGCGCCGGAGCAGGCCACGACCTCGTCCTCCGCGCCGCTGCAGGGCCAGAGCGCCACGGGAGCGGGGCGGGCGGCGGCGCTCACCGGCGCGGCGGTGGCCGCCCTCGGCGGCGCGGCGATGGTCGTACGGGTGCGTCGCCGCTCGCCTTGACAGGCGCGGGGACGGTGGGAAAGGTGGCGGCACTCCCGCTCCAGCCCTGCCCGATCCCGCCGCCCGCCCGCCGGCGCGCCGACCCACCGGAGACGAACGACCGTGCTCTCGCCCTACCGCGTGCTCGACCTGACCGACGATCGCGGGCACCTGGCCGGGTTCATCCTGGCCACGCTGGGGGCCGAGGTGATCGCGGTCGAGCCTCCGGGCGGCCAGGCGGCCCGCCGCTATGGGCCCTACGCCGGCGACGAGGAGGGTCCGGAGCGTTCGCTCACCCACTGGGCCTTCAACCGGGGCAAGCAGAGCGTGGTGCTCGACCTCGCCACCGACGAAGGGCGGGCCCGGCTGCTCGAGCTGGCCCGCGGCGCCGACGTGCTGCTCGAGTCGGGCGCGCCCGGCGAGCTGGCCGCGGTCGGCCTCGGGCCCGATGACCTGGCGGCGGTGAACCCGGCGCTGGTCTATGTGTCGATAACCGCCTTCGGCCAGGACGGCCCGAAGCGGGACTGGGTGGGCAGCGATCTGGTGATCACCGCCGCCGGCTGCTACCTGGCGCTCACCGGCGACGACGACCGCGCCCCGCTGCGGGTGAGCACCCCGCAGTCCTGGCACCACGCCGCCGCCGACGCGGCGGGCGCCGCGATCATCGCCCTCTACGAGCGGGGCCGCTCCGGGCTCGGCCAGCACGTCGACGTGGCCGCGCAGCAGTCGATGCTGCAGGCCAGCCAGTCGATGGTGCTCGCCGAGGCGTTACACGCCCCGGCCGTCCTCCGCATGGCGGGCGGCGTCAAGTTCGGGCCGGTGTTCGTGCGCCTCGTGTGGCCCTGCAAAGACGGCTACGTGACGATCGCGTTCCTGTTCGGCGCGTCGATCGGGCCGTTCTCCGCTCGGCTCATGCAGTGGATCCACGAGGAGGGCGGCTGCGACGAGGCCACCCTCGCCCACGATTGGGTGATGCTCGGCATGCAGCTCCACAGCGGCGAGGTGGAGGTGGCCGAGTTCGAGCGGATCAAGGGCCTTGTCGAGGCGTTCTGCCGCACGAAGACGAAGGCCGAGCTCCTCGACGCGGCGTTGACCCGCCGTCTGCTGATCGCGCCGATCACCACGATCGCCGACGTGGCCGCCTCCGAGCAGCTCGCCTCCCGGGCGTACTGGCAGGAGGTGGAGCACGAGGGGCTCGGCGCCGTGCGCTACCCGGGCGCCTACGCTCGGTACGAGGGGGCGGCGGGCGCCGAGCGATCCCGACCTCTCGGCCGACCCCCCAAGCTCGGCGAGCACACGCAGGCGGTGCTGGCCTCGGCCGTCGCTCGGCGGCCTGCGCTGGCGCCGGGGGACGGCTCGGGGCCGCGCACCGGCCGGCCGCTCGAGGGCGTCAAGATCCTCGACTTCATGTGGGCCATGGCCGGGCCGGCCGCCACCCGGGCGTTGGCGGACTTCGGGGCGACGGTCGTGCGGATCGAGTCCAGCCGCAAGGTGGAGGTGGCCCGCACCATCCAGCCCTTCCACGACAACGAACCGGACCCGGAGGGCTCGGGCCTGTTCCTCAACATGAACGCCGGCAAGCTGGGCATGGCGCTCGACCTCTCCAAGCCCGGCTCTCGCGACATCGTGTTCGACCTGGTCCGCTGGGCCGACGTGGTGACCGAGTCGTTCTCGCCCCGGGCGATGCGAGGCTGGGGCATGGGGTACGACGCGCTCGCCGCGGTGAACCCCGGCCTGATCATGCTGTCGAGCTGCCTCATGGGTCAGACCGGCCCGCTGGCGATGTTCGCCGGCTTCGGGAACCTGGCGGCGGCGATCTCGGGCTTCCACTACATCACCGGCTGGCCCGACCGCCCCCCGGCCGGTCCGTTCTCCGCGTACACCGACTACGTGGCCCCGCGCTGGACGGTGGCGGTGCTGATGGCGGCGCTCGACCACCGCCGCCGGACGGGGGAGGGCTGCTACATCGACTTCTCGCAGGCCGAGGCGTCGCTGCACCTGCTGGCGCCGGCGCTGCTCGACTACACGGTGAACGGCCGGGTCCTGCAGCCGCTGGGCAACGCCGATCCTCGCCACGCCCCCCACGGCGTGTACCCGGTCGGCGGCGGGAGCGCCGACCAGTGGGTGGCGCTGTCGGCGGAGACCGACGACCAGTGGCGAGCGCTCTGCGCCGAGATGGGCCGCGCCGATTGGGCGGCCGATGCCACGCTGGCCGGCGCGGCCGGTCGGCTCGCTCGCCGCGAGGAGCTCGACGCGGCGGTGGCGGCCTGGACCACCCCCCAGGACCCGCTCGCGCTGCAGGAGCGGCTCCAGGCGCGCGGCGTGCCAGCGCATCAGGTGCAGAACACCGCCGAGTGCCTGGCCGACCCGCAGCTCGCCGCCCGCGGCCATTTCGTCACGTTGGAGCATTCGGTGCACGGCTCGACGACCGTCGAGGGCGTGCGGGTGCGCCTGTCTCGCACCCCAGGCGAGGTGCGCACGCCCGGACCGCTGCTGGGCCAGCACACCTTCGAGGTCCTGACCGACCTGCTCGGCTACGACGAGGACCGGGTGGGCGACCTCTACGCCGCCGAGCTGCTCGAGTAGCGGCTGCCCCAGCCGATTCCTCGGCGCTCGCGACGAATCGATATCGATTCGGTGCGAGTGTGCGGCCGCTGGCGAGGTGGGGGTGGTAGGGGCGGTTTCGTTGGTGGTCGCGACGAATCGATGCCGATTCGGTGCGAGTGCGCGGCCGCTGGCGGGGTGGGGGTTGCCCGGGGGCGGATTCGTAGGCTCGCGACGAATCGATATCGATTCGGTGCGAGTGCGCGCCGGCGGGTGGTGGGGGGTCAGGCGGCGGCGAAGCAGTCGTCGTAGCCGGCGCCGATGGCCCGGGCGGTCTTGTCGGAGCGCTCGATGTCCGCCACCCGGTCGACGCCGTGGCGCCGCATGACCTCGACGAAGCACCGAGCGACCTGGGGTTTCGCGCCGAGGCCGAGGTAGAACGAGAGCGGGTCGTCCTCGACGGCGTTGGGGGCAGCCCGCTGCTGCGCCGCGACGTCCGCCTCCCCGCCAACGGCGGCGGGGGCGCCGGCGGCCGCGGTCCCGTCGGC
>JBJXGF010000367.1:0-10617 GCA_046153015.1 Acidimicrobiales bacterium
CCGCCGCGGCCGCGGGCGGTGGGGCGGCGCCGGCGCCGGCGGCGGCGGCGAAGCCGGCCAGGCGGTCGGGCGGGGCCTACATCGGCGGCGACGCGGTGCGCCCCGCGATTGCGGTGAAGATCGACAACGTGGTCCCGGCGCTGCCCCAGTCGGGCATCGCCCAGGCCGACCTGGTCTACGAGGAGATCGTCGAATACCAGCTCACCCGGCTCGTGGCGGTGTTCCAGTCCAAGCTGCCCGACCCGGTGGGCCCCGTGCGCTCCGCCCGCACCAGCGACCCGTACATCCTCGGCTCGTTGAACACCCCGCTCTTCGCCTACTCGGGCGGCAATGCAGGGGTGAAGGAGGCGGTGGCGGGGGCTGCACTGGCCGACGTCGGCTCCGACAACGTGGGTGAGGGCGGCGGCTACTACCGCGACTCGCGCCGCAAGAGCCCGCACAACCTGTTCGTCCACCTGCCCCAGCTGCTCTCGGCGCCCGCCTCCAAGGCGCCCGGCGTGGCCGGCCCCCAGTTCGCGTACCGCGGCGGCGATGGCCCGCCCGGCGGGTCGGCTCGACCGGCGCGCGGGGTCCAGATCGACTTCGGCGTGCCTCAGGTGCGCTACACGTGGAACGGCCAGGGCTGGGAGCGCGAGCGCGACGGCCGCGCCACCGTCGACGCCGGCAACGGCGCCACGGTCGCCCCGCCGAACGTGATCGTGCAGTTCATCGAGTACGGCGTGAGCGACGCCGACTACAACAGCCCGGAGGCGATCATGTCGGGCAGCGGGGAGGCGTGGATCTTCACCGCCGGTCAGGTGATCCAGGGGCGCTGGAGCCGGCCGAGCATCGGCCAACCCACCCGGTTCACCGACGCCGGCGGCGCCCCGGTGGAGCTCACTCCGGGGGCTACGTGGGTGGCGCTTCCCGAGCCGGGTCGGGCGCAGCTGCTGGAGTAGGCCCAGCGGCGGCCAGGCGCGCCAGGCCGTCGATCAGCTGCTCGCGTGCCGCTGGGTCGAGGGCATCGAGCGCGGCGGCCAACGCATCCATCCGGAGGAACTCGTCCTCGCCGATGAGTGCTTCGCCGGCGTCCGTGCGGGTCACCACCACCCGACGCTCGTCCTCGTGCGAGCGAACCCGCTCCACCAGGCCCTTCGCCTGAAGGCGCTGCAGCACCACCGTCGTGGTGCTCTTGGCCAGCCCGAGGTGCTCGGCGATGCGCCCGGGCGAGGTGGCGGCCGTCACGTGGTGCAGCACCTGGCGTTCGAGCTGGCCGAGCCCGTCGGCCGGATCGTCCGCCCGATGAAAGGCGGCCCACACCGCGCCGTAGGCCTGGACGAAGCGCTGCGCCGGCGAACCGCCGATAAGTTCATCAGATGAACGATTCAATGCCGTGAACTATAGTGCGGTCCATGAGCGATCTCACCGATGCCTGGGAGACCCACGCCCGGATCCAGCTGTACGTGCTCGACGCGGTGGCGCCCGAGGCGCTCGACGCCAAGGGCCTCAAGGGTCGCTCGGTCGGCCACCAAGTCGCGCACATCCACGACGTGCGGCGGATGTGGCTCCAGTCGGCGGCGCTTGACCTGCTCGAGGGGATCGACAAGCTGGGCAAGGACCACAACGGCGACAAGGCTCGCCTGGCCGAGGCCCTGCGCCTGTCCGGCCGGGCCATCGCCACGCTGGTGGAGCGGGCCGAGACCGGCGGCCGCCTGAAGGGCTTCACCAAGTCCCCGACGGCGTTCGTCGGCTACCTGATCAGCCACGAGGCCTACCACCAGGGCGACATCGGGGTGCGCCTCGCCGAGTCGGGCTTCCCGCTCGACAAGAAGACCGCCTTCGGGATGTTCGAGTGGGGCACGCGCTGAGCGGTCGGCGGCCGCGCCGGGCGCGCCGGCTCAGATGGCGTCAGGCGGTCTCGGGCCGGTCCAGGCGGGTGACCCACGCCAGCGCCAACGCCGCCGCCGACAGGGCGGCGACCACGCCGTAGGTGATGCGGCAGCCGTGGAGGAACGCGTCGCCGGCGCCGGCGGTCTCGGCGATCTTCGACAACGGCACGTCGAAGCCGCGGGCGGCGAGCACGCCGACCACGATGGCGGAGGCGATCGCCTGGCCGGCCACGTTGCCGAGGTTGCGGGTGAGATTCATGAAGGCGCCGACCACCCCGAGGTTCTCCGCCGGCGCGGACGCCAGGATGGCGCTGCCGTTGGGCACGTTCCACAGCCCGAGCGCCACCCCGCTGGCGAAGAGCAGCGCCATCACCAGCCACATCGGCGAGCCCGCGCCGAGCAGCGCCACGCCCACCATGCTGGCCAGGTGCACGGCGAAGCCCACCACGAACACGGGCCGTTCTCCGAAGCGGTCCGACGCCCGGCCCGATTGGTTCGCCGCCACGCCCATGCCGAACGAGGCCAGGAACAGCACGAGGCCGGTGGCGCCCTCGCCGAGGCCGCGCACGCTGATGAGGAAGATCGGCATGAGGAACGTGACCGCGGTGTAGCCGACGAAGCCGAGCGTGCGCGCGGTGACCGCCATGCTGAAGTTGCGGGTTGCGAAGAAGCGCAGCTCGAGCATCGGCGCCCGCTGGCGCAGCTCCCAGCGCACGAACAGGGCGAGCAAGGCGACCATCGCCGCCGCGGCGGCCACCATCGGCGGCGAGGTCCACGGCAGGGCGAACGGGTTGCTCACGGTGAGCACGAGCACGGTGATGGCGAGGCTCGACAGCGCGGCGCCGCCCCAGTCGAAGCGGGGGCGGTCGCCCTCGGGCTCGCCGCTCACCAGGCGCTCGTCGAGGTACCGCCGACCCACGAAGAAGGCCACGGCCAGCGGCGGGACCAGCATGAGGAACAGCGCCTCCCAGGGCAGCACCTGGAGCACGAACCCACCCACGATCGGGCCCATCGCCGCGCCGATGGCCACCACCGAGGTCTGGCTGCCGAGCGCCTTGCCCCGCTCCTCGGGGGGGAACACGGCCACCAGCATCGCCGTGCCGACCGACTGACCCATGGCGTTGCCGACCGACATCACCGCCCGGGCGGCCAGCATCAGCTCGAAGGTGGGCGCCAGCGCCACCGCCAGCGAGCCGAGAGCGAAGAGCACCAGGCCCACCAGGTGCACCCGCCGCCGCCCCACCATGTCGGCCACCCGGCCCATCGGCATCATCAGCCCGCTGATCACGAGCGACTGCACGATCACGACCCAGCTCACCGCCCGCAGGGTCACGCCGAAGTCGTCGGCGATGGCCGACAGCGCGACGAACACCATCGACATGCTGAACACCATCGTGACGAACGAGATGGCGATGGCCACGAAGGCCCGCCACCGAGCCGCCTTCGCCTGTTCGGCGGCCGTTGCGGCCGCGTCGGGCGCGCTCGCGGTCATGTCTCTCCCAACGTGGCGCTCACGCCGATCCGGCGACGCCGGCCGCTCGGCACGGTATCTCGCCCCGCCCGTCTCCGACCACGCTGCGGCGAGGCCCGAGGTGCGCGAGGCTAGAGCCATGAGCGCGGTTGAGTGGCAGCAGCGGCCCACGCTGACCAGTCCGATCCTCGTGGTCGCTTTCGAGGGCTGGTTCGACGCGGGCGAGGCGGCGACCGGGGCGGTGCGCTGGGTGTCACAGAACTACAACGCCGAGCTCGCCGCCAGGATCGACCCCGAGCCCTACTACAACTTCCAGCAGGCCCGTCCCCGCGTGCGGTTCGACAGCAAGGGCGAGCGGGTGATCGAGTGGCCGTCGAACGACTGCTCGGCGGTGCACCTCGAGGGCCAGTCCCACGACCTGGCGATGATCGCCGGCGTGGAGCCCCATCTGCGGTGGCGGGCCTTCGCCGCCGACCTCATCGAGCTCGCCCGCGGCTTCTCGGCCGAGATGGTGGTCACGCTCGGCTCGCTGATCGACCGGGTGCCCCACACCCGCCAGCCGCCGGTGAAGGGCAGCTCCACCAACGACGAGCTCGCCCACCGCCTCGGGCTCGACCGGCCCACCTACCAGGGGCCGACCGGCATCGTCGGCGTGCTGCACGACGCACTCGACAAGGAGAGCCTGCCGGTGATCTCGCTGCGGGTGGCGATCCCCCACTACGTGTCGGGCACGCCCAATCCGAAGGCCACCAAGGCGCTGCTGGCCTACTTCGAGCAGGTCACCGGGGTCACCACCCACCACGCCAAGCTCGACCACGCGGCGGTGGAGTGGGAGCGGCGCGTCGACGAGGCGGTGGCCTCCGACGACGACGTGCAGAGCTACGTGCGCCGGGTCGAGGAGGAGGTGGACCGCCAGGCCGAGCAGGAGATCCCGAGCGGCGACGCCCTCGCCGCCGAGTTCGAGAAGTTCCTCCGCGAGCAACGCGGCGAAGACTAGACCGGAACAGCAGCCACACAGGAGGGGCCATGGAGCTCGAGGGCAGGGTGGCGATCGTCACCGGGTGCGGGTTGGGGATGGGTCGCGCCATCGCCGTGCGCTACGCCCGGGAGGGCGCCACCGTGGTCGGCTGCGATGTGGCCGACGAGCACGGGCGGGACACGATCTCGCAGTGCGAGGCGGCCGGCGCGAAGGCGCTGTACCTGCACGCCGACATGGCGTCGCTCGCCGACATCTCGGCCCTCGTCGAGGAGACGGTCGGGTCCTTCGGCCGGCTCGACGTGCTGGTCAACAACGCCGGGGTCACGAAGAGCCTCGGCTTCTTCGACGTGACCGAGGCCGATTGGGACCGCATCCATTCGGTCAACGCCAAGGGCCTGTTCTTCTGCATGCAGGCGGCGGCCAAGCAGATGGCCGAGCAGCGCTCGGGGCGCATCATCAACATCGCGTCGATCGCCGGCAAGGGCTACCGGGGCACCTCCAACGTGGCCTACGCCGGCTCGAAGGGCGCGGTCATCGCGATGACCCGCATCGCCGCCCACCAGCTCGCCCGCTACGACATCAACGTGAACTCGATCTGCCCGGGGGCCACCCGCACCTCGCTGTACGAGCAGATCATGGGCGAGCTGATCGAGCGGCGGGGCATGACCCGCGAGGCGGCGCAGGAGCGGGTCGACGCCTCGATCCCGCTGCGCCGGGCGAACGAGCCCGACGACATCGCCGACATGGCGGTGTTCCTGGCCAGCGCGGCGTCGCGCAACATCACCGGCCAGTCGATCAACGTCGACGGCGGCCTCGTCTGGGACTAGCGCCCGGCGCCGGAGGGTGCGCGTCTGCCAGCATCGGCGGCCATGGAGAAGGCTGAGTTCTACCGAGAGGCCCGCACCGACCTCACCGGCCCCCTGGCCGGCGTGCGGGTTCTCGAAGCCACCACGAGCTGGGCGGGGCCGATGGCCGCCTGCGTGCTCGCCGACCTCGGCGCCGATGTGGTCAAGTGCGAGTTGCCGGGCGGCGAGATGTCCCGCCACGTGCCGCCCCGGACGCCCGGCAGCGAGCTGGCGTTCCTCAACCAGGCCGTCAACCGCAACAAGCGCTCGCTCACCCTGGATCTGCGCACCGACGCCGGGCGGGATCTGTTCCTGCGCCTGGCGGCGCGCAGCGACGTCGTGGTGCAGAACTTCCTGCCCGGCACGCTCGACCGGTGGGGCGTCGGCTACGAGCACTGCCGGGCGGTGAAGCCCGACATCGTGTACGTGTCGGTCAGCGGCTTCGGCCAGTTCGGCCCCTGGTCGAGCCGGGCGGGCTACGACCCGACGGCGCAGGCGGTGTCGGGCTGGATGTCGCTCAACGGGCCGCCAGAGGGCGACCCGGTGAAGGCGCCCAGCTACCTGTGCGACGACCTGGCCGGCCTCCACGGCGCCATCGGCGCGCTGGCCGCGCTGCGCCACCGGGACCAGACCGGCGAGGGCCAGCACGTCGACGCCGCGCTGCTCGACTCGGTGCTCTTCCAGTCGAACGGGTTCCTCACGCTGGCGGCGATGGGCGAAGGACCGCAGCGGATGGGCAGCGAGGTGAACGTGTCCTGCCCCACCAACCTCTACCGCTGCGCCGAGGGGCACCTGTTCGTGGCGGTGGCGCTCGACGCGCATTGGCAGAATCTCTGCAAGGTGATGAACCGGACCGAGCTGTCCGAGGCGCCGGGCTTCGCCACGAACGCCGAGCGGGTGGCGAACCGGGACGGGGTGAACGAGGCGGTGGGCGGGTGGGCGGCGACGGTGTCCGCCCAGCAGGCGTTCGAGCTGCTCTCGGAGGCGGGCATCGCGTGCGCGCCGGTGCAGAGCTTCGAGCAGGCGGCGCGCACGGCTCACGTGCTGGAGCGGGACATGCTGCAGGACACCGTGCTCGAGGACGGCGTGGTGGCGCCGCTCACCGGTCCGGTGGCCAAGTTCAGCCGCACCCCCACGCGGGTGCGCCACGCCGCCCCGGCGCTCGGCGCCCACAACCGCGACGTGCTCCACGAGCTCGGCGTGGAGGACGCGCAGATCGCGCAGCTCCACGCCGAGGGCGTGATCTGAACCGGACCGAACCGAACGCGAAAGGCGAACCGACGATGGACGAGCGGACGATCTGGGAAGCGGTGCAGCGGCCGTTGGCGATGGAGCCCCTGCACGACTACTGCGAATACGTGGACCGCAACGACCCGGCCACGCTGGTGCAGAAGGTGTTCACCGAGGACGGCGCGTTCGAGCTGGGCTCGAAGCGGGCCGTGATCGGCCACGAGAGCCTGCGGCGCATGTTCGCCAAGACCCTCGCCGCGTTCGACCGGACGAGCCACCACCTCTCCAACGTGCGCATCGGCTTCGTCGGCGAGGGCGCGGCCACGGCCAGCTCGTACGTGTACGCCTGGCACCAGGAGGTGGGCAGCGGGCGCCGGGTCGAGGTGTGGGGCCGCTACCACGACGAGCTCCGCCTGACCGAGCAGGGCTGGCGGATCGCGGTGCGCCGCCTCGCGCTGCACGGCTGGGACGGCTGGACCGACGCGCCCTTCGAGCTGATCGAGCGCCTGCCCAACCCGTCGGAGACCCCTTCACCGACCATCACCACCCGCTGAGGCGGCGTTGAAGATCGGGATCCTCGCGCCGCTGCGCGCCCCCGCCGCGACCCCGCAGTTCGTGGCCGCGCTGGCCCGGGGCGCGCAGGACGCGGGGGCGTCGTCGATCTGGCCCGGCGAGCACGTGGTGCTGTTCCCCCGAGCCGACGGCCGGGTGGGCACCCCGGACGGCACGCTCTCGCTGCCGGCCGGCTCGGGCCTGGTCGACCTCGTCGTGGTGCTGTCCTTTCTCGCCGCGCTCACGCAGACGGTGCGCCTGGGCACCGGGGTGCGGATCCTGCCGCAGGCCAACCCGGTGTACACGGCGAAGGAGCTGGCCAGCTTGGACTGGTTGTCGGGCGGCCGAGTCGAGTTCGGCGTGGGGGTGGGCTCGAACCCGGAGGAGTTCGCCGCGGTCGGCGCGCCGTACGCGCGCCGCGGCGCCCGGGCCGAGGAGTACGTCTCGCTGATTCGGGCGTTGTGGCGGAACGAGCCGGCGGAGCACGAGGGCGAGTTCTGGCGGCTCCCGCCCTGCTCGCTCGAGCCCAAGCCGGTGCAGCCGGGCGGGCCGCCGGTGATCGTGGCCGGCAAGTCGGCGGCGGCGATCCGCCGAGCGGCCCGCATCGGCGACGGGTGGTACGGCATCGGCCAGAGCCCCGCCCGCCTCGCGGAGCTGCTCGGCGAGCTGGACCGGGCCTGCGAGGCGGCGGGCCGGGACCGCGCCGAGCTGCGGATCATCCTCGGGGCGGTGGGCGACCCGGCCGATCCCCGCTCGCTCGACGCCTACGAAGAGCTGGGCGTCGACGAGGTGCTCGTGCCGCTCGGCCGTCAGGACCTCGAGGGGCTCGACCGCACCCTCGCGGCCGTGCACGCGCTGCGCTCGCGCTGACCGGCCCCCGAGGGCGAGGCCGGATCAGGCGACGGTCACGTCGAGGTTCTGCCCGCGCGCTGCGTGACTCTGGCCGGCGCCGACGAGGTTGCAGAGCAGCGCGTACTGACCGGCCGGCATGGTGAACGCGGCGGTGGCTGAGCTGCCGGCGGGGAACCGGTCGATCCGGCCCACCAGCGCGGCGCCGGCGACGGCGTCGTCCACGGCGCCGTTGGCCGCTTTGGGCAGCGAGGCGAACGTGCCCTTGTACACGGCCAGCTCGTGCGGGAACTGACCCGCGTTCTTGGCGTTGATCGTGACCGCTCCGGCCTTGATGGCGCCGGCCTCCACCTTCCACTCACTGAGCGTGACCTCCACCGCCGCGCCCTGCGCCGCGGGAGCTGCGGTGGTGGTGGCCGCGGCGGCTGCGCTGGTGGTGGTCGCGGCGGCGGCTGCGGTCGTCGCCGCCGCCTTCGCCGTGGTGCTGGCCGCCGTCTCGTCCTCATCGGACGAACAGGCGCCGAGCACCATCGCGCCGAACGCGAACACCGCTGCAACTTTGCGCATCAGGGGAAACCCCTCCAGTCCCGGGACGTCTTGTCGGGAAACTTCAGAACTGTACCTGTGCGCCCTCGCCCCGAGGGGGCGCCCCTAAGATCGCCGGGCATGCGAGAGCTGTTCGGCCTGCCCGCTCATCCGTTGCTCGTGCACGGGCCGGTGGCCCTCGCGCCGCTGGTGACGCTGGGGCTCGTGCTCACCGTCCTGCGGCCCAGCTGGCGGCGGCCCTACGGGCTCATCGTGCTGGCCTTGGCCGGGGTGGTGTTCGTCGGCTCGGTCCTCGCCGCGTCGTCGGGCCAGGAGCTCGAAGAGGCGCTGGAGGAGACGCTCGGCGACGCCGCGAACGACCATCAGGCGCTCGGCGAGACCACCCGTCTGCTGTCCGGCGTGCAGTTCCTCCTCGTGGCCGGGTGGGTCGGCGTGGGCTGGAGCGCGGACCGCCGGGCCCGGGAGACGGGGCCGCCGGCCGCGGGCCTGGCGAAGGCCACGCCGGTGCTCGGCGCGCTCGGCCTGGTGGTGTCGGTCGTGACCCTCGTGTGGGTGATCCGCACCGGGCACGAGGGCGCCCGCCTCGTGTGGGAGACGGGCTCGGCCGCCGTCAGTCTGGCAGGAACCACGGGAGGCGCCGCGACGTGACGGCCACGTCTCGGACGGCGCCGTGGCGGCGCAGGCGGAACACCACCGTCTCGCCCTCGTCGGGCGCCGGCATGTCGGCGGCGGCGGTGATCGGCGCCCCGTTGGCGGCCACGATCACATCGCCCTCGAAGATGCGGCCCTCGGCCGGGCCGTCGGGCACGACCGCCGTGACGATCACGCCGCCCTGACGGGCGCTGCGCACGCCGAAGCCGAGCTGGCCCGGGGGCGGGCACACCGTGCCCGGCGCCGGCAGCGTGAGCGTGGTGAGGTAGGCCACCACCTTGTCGTCGATGCAGGCGGCCCCGGTGAGCACCACGGTGTGGCCGTCGCCGCGGAAGCTCAGCAGCCGGGACGGGTTCACCTGCTCGGCCAGCGTTTTCGCCCACGCGTGCGGGGTGGCCGGGTCGTGGTGGTTGCCGATCACCAGCGCCGGGGCGCCGGGCGCGGCGCGCAGCGGCGGGCGGGCTTCGGCGGGCTGGGGCCAGCTTCGGCACAGCAGCAGATCGCCCACCACGCTGAGCGCGAAGCGGGGCGCGGCGGCCTCCACCTGGCGGACCAGCGCGGCCACCTCGGCCACGCCGAGCGAGAGCGGGTCGTCGGCGCAGTTCACGGCGGCGTTCGCCTCGACGAGGTTGTCGTAGGGCAGGTCGGGGTTGGGTTCGCCGACCGCCCCGGCGAAGCGGAGCAGCAGGCTGGCGTCGTTGGAGCGGTAGGCGGCGTCGAGCCCCTCGGCCAGATCCGGCCAGGACAGGGCGCCGCCGTACATGGCCGAGATCGTGCCGTTGCGCAGCTCGGCCGGGCCGAGCCGGCGCCCGGCGAGCGCGGGGTCGGCGGCGGGGATCGGGCTGCGCGCGGCGCGGGCGGCCAGGCGGTCCCACACCTCGAGGGCGCCGGGGTCCGCGATCGGACACACGGCGGCCTCCAGGCCGCAGGCCCGGGCGAAGCGCACGAGCGCCACCTCGAAGGCCACGGCCTGGTCGGAGAGGCGCTGGCGGGGGCCGATGTCGGGGTCGGCGCCGTCGAGCACCAGGGCCCGCACGTTGCCGGGGAAGAGCTGCGCGTACACCGCCCCGAGCAGCGTGCCGTAGGAGAACCCCAGGTAGGTGAGCTTGGGCTCGCCCAGCGCGGCCCGGATCCGGTCCAGGTCACGCGCGGTGTTGCGGGTGGTGAGGTGGGCGAGCACATCGCCGTGGGCGGCGGTGCAGGCGGCGGCCAGCTCCCCGAACCACCGCTGGCGGGCCTCCAGCTCGAGCGGGGCGCCCTGGCCGCGGTGGGGGTCGCAGCGGATGCCGGCGCTCGCCCCCACCCCGCGGGGGTCGAAGCCGACGAGGTCGAAGCGCTCGGCCAGCGGCTTGGGGAGATAGGGGGCGAGCGAGGCGGCGAGGTCGATGCCCGAGCCGCCCGGCCCGCCCGGGTTCACCACCAGGCTGCCGATGCGGGCGCTCGGGTTGTCGGCCGGGAAGCGCACGAGGGCCACCGGCGTCTGGCGGCCGTCGGGGTCGGCGTAGTCGAGCGGGGCCAGCAGCGTGGCGCACTCGCCGGGCCCTTCGCCGCAGGGCGCCCAGTCGAGCTCGACCGCGGCGCTCGGCCCGGGGCTCGGCGCAGGCGCCGGCGGTGGGGGGGGGGGGG
>JBJXGF010000372.1:0-8250 GCA_046153015.1 Acidimicrobiales bacterium
GCGGCCAGCGGCTCGGGCAGGCCCTTCAGCTCCAGGAAGCCGATGCTGTCGAACCCGTGCCCGCCCCGGCCTCGGGCCAGCAGGCGCACCAGCTCCGAGCACAGGATCTGCCCGGGCTCGGCCGCCGCCTCCAGGCGGGCCGCCTCGACCACCGGGGCGCCGAAGCAGTCGCCGTCCTCGAACGACACGTCGCCGACCGACAGCCCGACCCGCAGCGCCAGCGCCGCCAACGCCCCCGGCCGTCGGGAGTAGGCGTGGGCCGCCTGCTGGATGGCGACGGCGGCGCTGAGCGCCTCGGCCGCAGCCCCGAACGCGGCGAGGATGCCGTCTCCGAGCGACTTCACCACCCGCCCGCCGTGCGCGGCCACCGCCTCGCCCATCAGCCGGTCGTGCACTCGGCGCAGCTCGTCGGCCGCGTCCTCACCCAGGCGGGACCGCAGCTCCGTCGACCCGACCAGGTCGGTGAACAGGATGGTGGCGGTGGCGGATTCGACGCTCACCTCGCGGCGGCCCTCAGCTTGGCGTGCAGGCCCGGGAGGCCGGCCGTGTCCGCCAGCGCGGCGGCCCGGGCGAAGCAGTCCGCAGACGCGTCGAGCTCGCCCCGGCGGCGCCGCGCCCGCCCCCACTCGTACCAGTCGTGGGCCAGCCAGAGCGTCCAACCCATCCGCTCGTCGAACTCGACCGCGGCGGCGAAGGACTCGTCGGCCCGGGCGTGCTCGCCGAGCACGCCCTCGAGCATGCCGAGGCTGCGGTCGGCGGCGCCCACCAGGAAGCCGCCCGAGCCGAACCAGTCCAGCGCCGAGCCCCGCAGCGGCAGCAGGCCGCCGTGGAGACGTCGGGCGGCGCCGAGGTCGCCCAGCGCGCAGACGACGTCGACGAGCAGGGACTGGCTCATGTACCGGCCGCCGTCTCGGGGCAGTGCCGCCCAGTCGTCGGCCGCCAACGCGTCGAGCTGGGCGCGGGCCTCCTCGTGCAGGCCCAGCTCGGCGCACAGCGCAGCGAGCCCCGGCCGCCAGAGGCCGGCGCGGTCGGGCATGAGCCGCAGCAGCGTCCGCAGCGGGCCGAGCAGCTCGCCCACCGTCGCCTGTTCACGGCGCAGCACGAACTCGCGCACCGCGAACACGCCGTCGACCTCCATCGACACGCCGCGTCCCAACGCGGCCTGCGCATCTGCAAGCAGCTCGGCCGCCGCCGCGAGACGCCCCTCGGCCAGCGCCCAGCAGGACTCCTGCAGGAGGTAGGTTCCCCGCCAGAACGGCACGGCCTGCACCGAGCGCGACGCGGTGGCGCGGGCGTTGACCGCCCGCCAGGCGACAGGGTCGCCCAACGCCGCGTGGGCGTAGGACGCGAAGTTGAGCGTCTCGGCGAGGATGTCGGGCTCGTCGTCGTCGCGCACGAGCCGCTCCGCTTCGAGCGCCTGCACGTAGAACTCGGCCGTCCTGCCGCTGATCGCCGCCACCAGCGCGTGCGACAGCATCGCCCGCGCCAACGCCAGCCGGTCACCGCTGCGTCGGGCTTCCGCCACGGCCAGCTCGGCGATGCGCGGCGCCTCGGCGGAGTCGGGGTCGGCGCCGAGCACACGGCCGAGCGAGGCCAGCGCCCGCGCCCGCAGCCGAGCCGGGGCGTCGCCGCCGGCCTCGAGGGCGCGGCGCAGCCGCACCACCGCCTGCGGGCTGGCCAGGCCCCGGTACCAGCAGGTCTCCTCGAAGCGGACGGCGGCGTCCAGCGCGGTCTCCACATCGCCCTGCTCGAGGGCCGCGTCCTGCGCCGCGCCCAGCGGCGTCAACGCCGCGAAGTAGTCGCCGCTCAACCCCAACGCCTCGCCCTGTTCGAGCAGGAGGCGAGGCCGGAGCTCGGCCGCGGGCCCCGCCTCCAGCGCGCGAGCGAAGGCGGCGGCGGCCTCGGCGAACGAGAGCTGCTGGCGGGCCACCCGAGCGGCGGCCGCCTGGCTGGCCGCCACCGCCGCCCGGTCGGCCACCTCCCGCGCCTCCCAGAGGTGGTGCGCGAGCTCGGCCGCATGGGCCGGCAGGTCCCCGGCGTGCACTCGTTCGAGCGCGGCGGCGAGCCGGTGGTGCACGCGGGCGCGGCGCGCCTCGGTCGGCTCGGCCAGCAGCACGTCGCGCACGAGGGCGTGCACCCAGCGGAACTGGTTGGCGCCGGCCGAGGTCAGCAGGCCGGCCGCGGCCGCCGCCTCGAGGCGCTCCAGCGTGTCCAGCTCGTCGGCGCCCGACGCCGCCGACGCCACCCGCAGGTCGAGCTCCAAGCCGAGCGGCGCGGCCAGCACCAGCAGCGAGCGGGTCTCGGGGTCGAGCCCGTCGAGACGGCGGCGCACCGCTCCGGCCACGTCGACGAGGCCTTCGTGGTCGGCGCTGCGGGCGAGCACGTTGACGAAAAGCGGGTTGCCGGCGGTGCGCCGGTGCAGCTCGCCGGCGTCCATGTTCCGGCCGCAGAGCTCGGCCACCGCCCCCTCGTCGAGCCCGGTGAGCGTGAGCGACCGGCTGGCCGCGCTGCGGGTCAGCTCGTCGTGCAGGCGGGCCAGGCCGGCGTTGGCGTCGGGCGAGGTGTCCCGCGCGGTCACGAGAAAGGTCAGCGCCGCCTCGCAGGGCCGGCGCAGCACATGGCCGGCCAGGGCAAGGGTGGCGTCGGCCGCCCAGTGCAGGTCGTCGAGCACGAACACCACCGGGGCGTGAGCCGCGCTGGCTGCGAGCCAGGACGCCACCGCGTCGTAGAGCGCCAGCCGGTCGGCTTCGCTGCCGGTGCTGGTGGGCGGGGCGAGGCCGCCGAGGCGCCCGGCCAGCTCCGGCGCCAGCCGGGTGAGCTCACCCGGCGCGTCGCCGAGCAGCCGGGCGAGCACGTCGTCGGGCGCTTCGGCCACCAGCGCGCGCAGCGCCTCGCCGAAGGGCTGGTACGGCACGGTCAGCTCGGCGCTGCAGCGGCCGAAGAGCACGAGGGCGCCCTCGTGGTGAGCTCGGCGGGCCAGCTCGGCGGCGAGGCGGGTCTTGCCGATGCCGGGCTCGCCGAAGAGCCACAGCACGCTCGGCGTTGCGGCCGCGGCGAGGCCTCGCGTTGCGTCGAGCTCACGGGCCCGGCCCACCAGCGGGTTCGGGTCGGCCCCGAGGGCGAGCGGCAGCGGAGGAGTCCAGCGGGATTCGACCTGCGCCGGCGCCCACCGCACCGCACAGGCCGCGAGCGGTTCGGCCAAGCCCTTCAGCTCCAGGAACCCGAGCGGTTCGAACTCGAAGCCCCCTCGACCGCGGGCGAGCAGGCGGACCAGCTCGGCGCAGAGGATCTGGCCCGGTTCGGCGACCGCTTCGAGCCGGGCGGCCTCCACGACCGGCGCGCCGAAGCAGTCCCCGTCCTCCCACGAGACGTCGCCCGCGGAGATGCCCACCCGCACCCGCAGCAGGGCGAGCGCGTCGGCTCGGCCCGAGTAGGCGTGGGCCGCCTGCTGGATGGCGACGGCGGCGCTGAGCGCCTCGGCCGCCGCGTGGAACGCGGCGAGGATGCCGTCGCCCAACGACTTGACGACCCGCCCGTGGCTGGCCGCCACCGCCTCCCCCAACAGCCGGTCGTGCACTCGGCGCAGCTCGTCGGCCGCCTCCTCACCCAGGCGGGACCGCAGCTCCGTCGAGCCCACGAGGTCGGTGAACAGGATGGTCGCCGTCGCCGACCCCACCTCGGCCATGGCCTCGCATGCTACCCGCCGCCCGCTTGGGCCAGGTTGTGCGCGTCAACCCCGCCGGCGGGGGTTGGCGGACACAACCTCCGCGCCGGTCGGCCCGGTCGGCCCGGGCGGCCCGGTCGCCCCCGCCGCGAGGCGGCGGCGGACCACGCCGAGCACGTACTCGCGGTCCCGCTCCACCATCGCCCACACGAAGGTCTCGAGCTGCCACCCGGCGTCCCGGGCGGCGTGGGCGCGGCGGAGGTCACGCTCCACCTCCGAGGGTGAGCTGTGGCCTTTGCGTCCGTTCACCTCGACCACCAGGCGGGCGGGCGGCCACGCGAAATCGACCCGGCCGTCGAGGCGCCTCAGCCACGGCGCCCGGAACTGCAGGACCGGCCTCGGCAGGCGGGCCTCTCGCACCAGCGCCAGGAAGCGGCGCTCGAGCTCGCTCTCGGGCAGCGCCAGCCCGCCGTCGCGTGCTTCGACGATCCGGCGCAGGACCCCGCCGCCCCGCCGACCGGCGGTGCCCGCGATCAAGAGGTGCGCCTCGAGGCTGGCGATGTCGGCCCGTCGGGCCGTGAGCGAGTCGTCCACCAGGCGCTCCAGGACCGCCGCCGGGACGACCCCGGCCAAGTCGGCGATCGTGCGGACGACGCTGGTCACGGGCAGCCCGCCGACCAGCGCGACGTCGCGGTGCACGTCGAGGCGGGAGCGCCGCCAGGCGATCGAGCGGTCGGCGCTGGCGCACCCGGGGGGCAGCACCATCTCGATGCGCTCGGAGAAGAGCGGGCCGCGGGTCGCGGCGCCCGGGAGCCCGTGGGTGCGAGCGGCCGCCCGGTGGGAGACGACGGCGCGAGGGTGGCGGAGATGAGCGGCCCAGAGGCGGCTCGTCCAGGTGGGCGGCGCCCCGCTGGCGCGGTACACGGCCCCGCCCTCGGCCACCACCCGACCGTGGGCCAGCCAGCGGTCGATCGTCTTGGCCGACAGCCCGTGCTCGAGGAGCTGATCCCGGCGCACCACCCCGTGCTGACGCTCGACCAGACGGCGCAGCTCCTCGTCCACCCCGCCGACCGTACGGACGGGCGCACCGCCCGACATCCCCCGTCCCGGGGATGCCGGACCACGAGGTTGTGCGCACCGACCCCCCATGGCGGGGTTGGCGCGCACAACCTCGCCCGGGGAGAGCCGGGAAAGCCGAGCGGGCGGCCGGGCAGGGCGGCGAGCGGGCGCCAGGATGAGGTCCATGCCGCCGTCCGAGCACGTCACGGCGACCGTGCTCTTCACCGACCTGGTGGGCTCGACCGCGTTGCGGCTGGAGCTCGGCGAGGACGCCGCGGACCGGCTGCGGGCCACGCTCGACGCGCTGGTGGCCGAGGCGATCGAGGCGCACGGCGGGAGGGTGGTGAAAGGCGGCGGCGACGGCCTGATGGCCCTCTTCACCGCGGCGTCCGACGCGCTGGCCGCGGCCGCCGCCGCCCAGCAGGCGCTCCACCATCACAACCGATCGCCCGGCGCGCTGGGCAGGCCGCTGATGCGCATCGGGCTGTCGGTGGGCGACGTTCGTCTCGAGGACGGCGACTGCTTCGGCACCCCGGTGGTGGAGGCGGCGCGGCTCGAGGCCGCCGCCGCGCCCGGCCAGATCCTCTGCAGCGAGTTCGTGCGGGCGATGGCTCGCGGCCGCGGCGGCCACGAGCTGATCCCGCTCGGGCCCCTCGCGCTGAAGGGCCTGCCCGAGCCCGTCGAGGCGTGCCAGCTGCGCTGGACGCCGTCCGAACTCCCCGACGAGCGGGCGCCGCTGCCGCCCGAGCTGGCGGTCGAGCTCACCAAGGCCTTCGTCGGCCGGGAGGCGGAGCTGGCCGCGGCTCGGCGTCTGCTCGCTCGTCCGTCGGGGGGCCGGCTGGCGGTGCTGTGGCTGGCCGGCGAACCCGGCATCGGCAAGACCCGCCTGGCCGCGGAGATCGCCCGGGACGCGCACGAGCGGGGAGCGCGAGTGCTGTTCGGGCGGTGCAACGAGGATCTGGGCGTGCCGTTCCAGCCCTTCGTGGAGGCCCTGCGCCGCCACGCCTCCGGGCTCGCCGACCACGAGCTGGCCGCCGCGTTGCGCCCCCCGCTGGCTCGCCTCGCGCCCGAGCTGGCCGAGCGGGCCGCGGAGCTGGCCCCGCCGCCGGAGACGACACCCGAGAACGACCAGTACCGCCTGTTCGAGGCGGTCCGTTCGTGGCTGGCCGGCGCCGGGCCGCTCGTGGCGGTGTTCGACGACGTGCACTGGGCGACCCGGCCCACTCTGTCGCTGCTCGACCATGTGGCCCGCTCCGCCGAGCCGGCCGACGTGGTGCTCGTGTGCACCGCCCGCAACACCGCCCCCGACGACCGGGACGAGCTCCGTCGGCTGCTGACCGAGCTCGAGCGCCGGGCGGAGCTCACCCGCCTGGAGCTGCACGGCCTGGGCGAGGCCGAGGTGGCGGAGTGGGTGGGCGACGCGGCGCTGGCGGCGGAGCTGCACGCCCGCACGGCGGGCAACCCGCTCTACCTCGACGCCGCCCGGGCCGGCGGCTCGGTCGACGAGCTGGCCCGCGCTCGGGTTGCGCAGCTCGGCGACGAGGTGCGCAACCTGCTGCTCGTGGCCGCGTTCGCCGGCCTGGAGTTCGACCTCGCGGTGGTGGCCAAGGCGAGCCGAGCAGCCGAGCTGGCGGCGCTGGACGCCTGCGAGGCGGCGGCCGCCGCCGGGCTGCTCCAGGAGACCGGGGCCGACCGCTACGCCTTCACCCACGCCCTCGTGCGCGACGCGTTGCGGACGGGCACGAGCGCCAGCCGCGCCCGACGCGTGCACGCCGCGCTGGCCTCGGCGATGGAGGAGCTGGGCGTGGGCGACGAACAGGTCGCCGCGCTCGCCCATCACTACGTGGAGGCGGGGCTGGTCGATGCCGAGCGGGCGCTGGCCGCGCTGGTGCGCGCCGCGCAACGGGCGGCGAGCCAGTTCGACCACGACGAGGCCGCCCGCCTCTACGCCCTGGCCGCAGACCGGACGGCCGACGCCGAAGCCCGCTGCCGCCTGTTGCTCGGGGAGGGCGACGCCCGTCTGCGGGCCAACGCCTTCGCGGAGGCGCTCGACGCGTTCGAGCGCGTTCACGGCGAGGCCCTCGCCGCCGGTCTGGCCGAGGTGGCGGCGGACGCGGCGATCGCGTTCGAAGACGCGAGCTGGCGGCCCGGGCTGCTCGGCCATCAGGCGGCGCGTCTGCTCGAGCGGGCGCTCGAGGCCCTGCCCGACGCCGATCTCGGCCGTCGGGCGCTCGTCACCGCGTCGCTGGCCCGGGCGTACAGCTTCAGCGGCGACGACGTCTCCGCCCACCGCTTCGCCGAGACCGGCACGGCGCTGGCCCGAGCCTGCGGCGACGCCGCGGTGCTGGCCGCCGCGCTGGAGCGCGACGTGTACATCTCGATCAACACCGCCGCCTTCGTCCGGCGCCGCCCGGATATCGAGGAGTGGCTGGCGCTCACCCGCTCGGTCGGCGGACGCTCCGAGCTGCACGCCACGAACTTCGCCGCCCTCGCCGCCGCGCAGGCCGGCGACCTGCCTGCGCTGCGCGGCCTGACCGCCTCGTACCGGGCCCTGGTCGAGGAGCTGCACGACGGGTTCTTCCGGGTTGCGCTGCGGGCCCTCGAGATCTCGATGGCGCAGGGCCGGGGCGAGCTGGCGCGGGCCGAGCGCCTCACCGAGGAAGCCGCCCAGCCGGGCGGCGCCGACGCCTGGCTCGAGCCCGAGGGCGTCTACGGCATCCGGCTCTTCCTCCTGCGCCGCGAGCAGGACCGCCTCGCCGAGATCGAGCCCGCGCTCGGCCTGCTGACCCGCCTGAACCCGGAGTCGGCGTTCTGGCGCCCCGGCCTGGCCCTGCTCTGCGCCGAGCTGGGTCGCCTCGACGAGGCCCGGCGGCACTGCCGGATCGAGGCCGTCGCCCACGACGGCAACCGGGCGTTGGGCCTGGCGTTCATCGCCGAGGCCTCGGTTGCGATCGGCGACGCGGCCGCGGCCCGGGCCGTGCACGCCGAGCTGGCCGCGTACCGCGGCGTGTACCTGATGCTCGGCGGCTCGGGGATCGCGCTGGGGCCGGCGGACCGGCTGCTCGGCCTGCTCGAGGCGGCGCTGGGCGACCGCCGGGCGGCGCAGACCAGCCTGGCCGCCGCGCTCGAGCTGTGCCGTCGCTTCGAGGCGCCCCTCTGGGAGGCGCGCACGCTGTGCGACCTCGCCGCGGTCAGCGGCGACCGGGCGCCGGCCGAGCTGGCCGCGGCCCTGGCGGCGAGCCTCGATCTCCCAGCCATCGCCCGCCGAGCCGCCGCCCTGCGATCCCGCTTTGCCTGAGCGCACCAGCCAAGGCGGAGGTTGTGTGCATCAACCCCCTACTACGGGGTCAGTGCACACAACCTCCCCGTTGTGCGGGCACGGGACGGGCCCCCGAGCTTCAGTTGGCCAGGTGGCCGGTGACCGATTCCCGGTCGGCGAACATGGTGGGGTTGAGCTCGCTCACCTCGACCACGGCGTCGGCGGGGATGCCGAGATCCTGCGCCGCCTTGAACAGCGCTTCGGCGTC
>JBJXGF010000378.1:0-8793 GCA_046153015.1 Acidimicrobiales bacterium
CCGCCGCGCCGCCGCGGAAGCGCGCCGGGAGGCCGCCTCCGGCCCGGCGGGCGGCGGCGAGCGCCTGGGCCCGCAGCGGTTCGATCGCCCCGGGGGAGCCGAGCGGCTCGAGCACCAGGCCGCCGGCGTCCTCCGCCACGGTGAGGTCGCCGCCCCGGGCGATCACGGTCGAACGCAGCCCGCCGTCGAGCGCCGGCGGCGGCGCGTCGGCCCCCACGCCCACCTCCGCCTCGGCGCGGTCGAGCGCCTGCTCCAGGTCGGCGATCAGGTCGGCCGGGTCCTCCAAGCCGACCGAGAGGCGCAGCAGGTCGGCCGGCACCGGGGTCGAGGGCCCCTCGATCGAGGCCCGGTGCTCGATCAGGCTCTCCACCCCGCCGAGCGAGGTGGCCCGCAGGAACAGCTCCACGTGCGCGGCCACGGCCATGGCCAGCGCCTCGCCGCCTCGGAGCCGCAGCGACAGCATGCCGCCGAAGCCGCCGCCCATCTGCCGGGCGGCCAGCGCGTGGCCGGGGAAGGACTCGAGGCCCGGGTAGAGGACCTCGGCCACCAGCGGGTGGCGTTCGAAGCGGCGGGCCAGCGTCAATGCCGAGTCGCACTGGCGGCGCACCCGGACGTGCAGGGTGCGCATGCCCCGCAGGAGCAGCCACGCCTCGAAGGGCCCGAGCATCGGCCCGGCGTCGCGCCGCCAGGCCCGGATCCGCTCCCAGAACGGGTCCTCGACGGCGGTCACCAACGCGCCGGCCAGCACGTCGGAATGGCCGTTGAGGTACTTGGTGGCCGAGTGCATCACGAGGTCCGCGCCCAGCTCGAGCGGGCGGGTCAGGACGGGGGTGGCCACGGTCGAGTCGACGGCCAGGCGGGCGTGCGCGGCGTGGGCCAGCTCGGCGGCGGCGGCGATGTCGGTCACCGCCCAGGTGGGGTTGGCCGGCGTCTCGATCCACACGAGCCGCGTCCGGCCCGGGCGCAGCGCGGCGGCCAGCGCGCCGAGATCGGTGGTGTCGACGAAGTCGAGGTCCAGCCCCCAGCTCACCCCGAACTCGGCGAGCCACTTGCGCAGCCCCCAGTAGAGGAACCGGCTGAGCACCACGTGGTCGCCGGGCAGCAGCGCGCAGAACGGCGCAGTGGCCGCCGCCATGCCCGAGCCGAACAGCATCGCCGAGCGGCCCCCTTCGAGGCGGGCCAGCAGCTCCTCGGGCTCGTCGTAGGCGGGGCTGTCGGCGCGGGTGTAGCCCCGGCCGGAGGAGTAGGCGCCGTCGGCGTCGCGCAGGAACGTGACCGACGGGTGCACGGGCGGCACGATCGCCCGGGTGCTCGGCTCGACCCGCCCGAGCGCCTGCGCGGCGACGGTCTCGGGGGACAGCGGGCGCTCCACCGGGCCAGACAGTAGCCCCGGCGGCGTTTGTGGCGGGTTGTTCGCGCGACGCCGAGTAGCGCCCCCCTGACGAAACGCCCTGAGCTGGGCTTTCGCCCGCTGAACCGACCGGTTTCAGATCGGGGGTCGCGACGAACCCGCCACAACCGAGCCGCGGGCCTAGTGTCCGGGCTCGTGAGCGCCTCGAACGTGCAGATCCTGCTCCGCCAGCGGCCCGTCGGCTTCCCCGGCGACGAGTGCTTCGAGCTGGTGGAGCGCCGCCGCCCCGAACCCGGCCCGGGCGACGTGCTGGTGCGCAACATCTACCTCTCCACCGACCCGTACCTGCGGGGGCGGATGGACGGCGCGTTCGCGCTGGGTGAGCCGATCGTGGCGCGGGTGGTCGGCCAGGTGGAGCAGTCCCAGCACTCGGCCTGGCGCCCCGGCGACCTGGTGTGGGGCTTCCTCGGCTGGGAGCAGTACACGCTGGTGCGCGGCGGGGGCGGGCTCACCCGCATCGACCCCGCGCTCGGGCCGATCTCCCACGCCATCTCGGTCCTCGGCATGCCCGGGCTCACCGCCTGGGTGGGCATGATCCAGCTCGGTCGGCCCGAACCGGGCGAGACGGTGTTCGTGTCCTCCGCCGCCGGCGCGGTCGGCTCGGTGGCGGGCCAGCTCGCCCGCCTCGCCGGCGCCCGGGTCGTCGGCTCGGCGGGCAGCGACGCCAAGTGCGCCCACGTGGTCGACACGCTGCGCTTCGACGCCTGCTTCAACTACCGGACCGCGGCCTCGATCAACGACGCCTTGAAGGAGCACTGCCCGGCCGGGATCGACGTGTACTTCGACAACGTCGGCGGGGAGACCCTCGAGGCGGTGTTCCGGCGCATGAACGACCACGCCCGCATCCCGGTCTGCGGGATGATCGCCCGCTACAACGACGTCGGCGATTCGCCCGGCACGAAGGGCCTCATCGCCGTGCTGGCCAAGCGGGCGACGATGACCGGGTTCTCGATCTACGACCATGTGCATCAACTGCCCGCCTTCCTGCCTCGGATGTCGGCATGGCTGCGCAGCGGCGAGGTGGTCTACACCGAGGAGATCATCGCCGGCGTCGAGCGGGCGCCCGAAGTGTTCCAGGGCATGCTCCGCGGCGACGGCGTCGGCAAACGGCTGGTGCAGGTGAGCGAGGACCCGACCAAGGGCTGAGCCCGACCGCGACGAACCTGGCGCTTACACCGTCAGGAGAGGTGATGAGCATGACTCCCGACGAGAAGACCATCGAGAGGCTCCTCGGCGAGGCGGCCGCCGACCCGGCGCCCCCCGAGGTGGTGGCGGCGGCCAAGGCGGCGTTCTCGGTGCGCCGCCACGCCCACCAGCTCAAGGGGTCATGCAGCCGAGCATGACCACGCCCACGGCGAGGCTCAGCGAGGCGAGCAGCACCGCGTGGGCGCTGTCGTTGGCGGTGATCCGCTCCGCGGTGCGGGGCAACGCGAGCCGGGCGCCCACGTTGACCGCCAGCTGGAGCACCAGCGCGATCGCCGCCCAGATGCTCATGTCGAACCAGTCGGCGCTGTGCGCCGCGGCGGCGGCGAGGGGCACGGCGAAGCCGACGAGCGCCCCGCCGAACACGACCGCCTTGGCCGTGTTGCCGCCGCCGATGCCGCCCCAGTCCTGCCACGGCGTCACCAGCGTGTAGAGCGCGCCGAAGACCAGCAGCGCCGCGCCGGCCACGCCCAGCGCGGCCAGGAAGGCGGGGAACTCGGCCAGCGAATCGGCCGGCGAGGTCACCTGGGACAGCAGCTCGACAGGGGGCACGGCGGGCGCTCCTACGTTCATCCGAGGGCCCTCACCCGAGGAGGTAGTGGGGCACGAAGTTGGACAGGTTGGTCGACACGAGCCCCGGGAACTCCCGCACGGTGATGCCGGCCGGGGTCGGCCCGACCGCCCAGGCGCCGAGCACGCAGTGCCGCCCGTCGCCGGCCTCGAAGAGCGGCGCGAACCGCTGGTGCACGAACCCGGCGCCCCCGTAGCCGCCGCCGGTCTCCTCGACCACGAGCGAGCCGGAGTAGACGGTGACGTTGGCGCCCTCGCGGGACAGCACCGGCTTGCGCACGTACAGCCCCGAACGCAGGGGGCCGGCGTCGTAATAGGCGGGCGCCAGGTTGGGGTGGCCCTCGTTCAGCGCCCACAGCACCGGCAGCATGGCCTTGTTCGCCACCAGCGCCTTCCACATCGGCTCGACGAGGTTCCAGCGGTCGAGCAGCAGGTGCGGGCCGAACGCCTCCCGCATCAGCCACTCCTTCGGGTAGAGGCAGAACAGGTTCCGGATCTGCACCTCGTCGCCGTCGCGCCACACGCCCGCTTCGGCGTCCCAGCCGACGTCGCCCACGTCGATGATCTTGGTGTCGAGCCCCACCTGGCGGGCGAGGTCCCCGAGGTAGGCCACGTTGCACCAGTCCTCCAGCGAGCCCTGCTGGCAGGCGAGGTGGAGCAGGTCGCCGTCGAAGCGCCGGGCGACGTCGCGCCAACGCTCGATCATCCGCTCGTGGAAGCTGTTGAACTGGTCCGCGGCGGCGGGGAGCTCGCCGGCGGCGAGGAGATCCTCCAGCCAGACCCACTGGGCCAGCATCTCGATGCAGGTGGTGGGCGTGTCGGCGTTGTACTCGAGCAGGATCGGCGGGCCCGCCCCCGTGTACGCGAGGTCGAAGCGGCCGTACAGCTCGAGCTGCTCGGCCTCGCCGTCGGCCTCCCAGGACGCCTCGATCAGGCCCAGGAACGGCTCGGGGATGGCGAAACGCTCGTAGGCCCGGGCGCGCACCACGTGCTCCACCGCGGCGAGGTACAGGCCGTGCAGCTCGGCGGTCGCCGCCTCCAGCTCGTCGATCTCAGCGGCGCCGAACCGGTACCGGACGTCCTCCCGCCAATATCCGTCGAGCGAGTGGAACGCGAAGCCGATCTGCTCGCAGCGCGCCGGCCAGTCCGGCCGGGGCCGGGACGCCTCGCGTTGCATCAGACGGTCACGAGCCGCTCGAGTCCACGGCGGTGCCGCCGAAGCCGCTGCGGGCGGTCGAGCCGCCGCCGGTCGAGGCTTTCGGAGTCACGGCGCCCGTGGCCGGGTCGCTCGTGAAGTTCGCCTTCGGGTTGCCGGCCCGGTCCGCCTCGCCGATCGCGCCCGAGGGGACGCCCCGACCGCCGAACAGCCACCCCGAACGCCGGTACACCGGGCCGAACACGTAGCCGGCGGGATAGCGCGAACCGGCCGTCGCGCAGGCCGAGGCGTCGTCCACCGGGAGCTCGGGATGGCGGGCGAGGCACTGCTCGCGGCTCTCGTACACCCCGCGCCGCGGCGGGCTCGAGCAGGCGGTGAGCGTGAGGCTGAAGCCCACGAGGCTCACCACCGCCGAACGGCGCAAGCGCTCGCTCACGCTGCACCTCTCCTGGGGGCTGCGCCCCCAGGCCCCATCTGCGCCCGGCTCGCTGGCGCTCGCTCGGTCGCACCAGCGTTCGCTTCGCTCACGCTGCACCTCTTCCAGCGTTCGCCTCGCTCACGCTGGCTCCTCGAGGTCGGCGGGGGTGCGCTCGTTCAGCAGGGGCTCGCCGGCCCGGTAGCGGCGCAGGTTCTCGAGAAAGGTCGGCAGCAGCCGATCGTTGGTGGCCACGCTGCGCCCCGCGGCGTGCGGGGTGATCGTCACCGCCGGGTGCATCCAGAGGGGGCTGTCCGGGGCCAGCGGCTCCTCCTCGGTCACATCGAGCACGGCGGCGCCGGGCGCCCCGGCGTCGAGCGCGGCCAGCAGCGCCGCCTCGTCGACGAGGGCGCCCCGGGCCACGTTCACGAGCACCGAGCCGGGCCGCATGCGGGCGAGGAGGTCGGCGTCGACCAAGTGCGCGGTGGCGGCCGTGGCCGGCGCGGCCAGCACCAGCACGTCGGCCTCGCCGACCACGGCGGCGAGTTGGGCGGGGCCGATCATGCGGTCCACCGGCTCGGCGCCGCTCGGGTGGCGGCGCACCCCGATCACGTGCGCGCCGAAGGCCTGGGCGCGGCGCGCCGTCTCCGAGCCGATCGCTCCCACCCCGACGATCAGCCAGGTGGAGCCGGCGACCTCCCGGAAGCGGTGCGCCGGACGGGTCCACTCGTGCTTGGCCGCCGCGTCCCGCCAGCGCTGCGCCTCCTGGAACGCGTCGAGCACGGAGCGCAGGATGTACTCGGAGATGGCCACCGCCGTGCCGTGGCCGGTGGTGAGGCGGATCCCTCGCCTGACCACCTCGGCGAAGAACGGGTTCTCGAACCCGGCGGCGGGGGACTGGAACCAGCGGATCGACTCGCAGCGCTTCACGAAGCCGAGGAAGCGGCGTGACGCGCCGGTGTGGAACAGGTCGTAGGTGCCAAAGGCCACCTCCGGCGCCGCGTGCTCCCACGCCACGCTCGGACCGAGCCCGCCCGCTCGGATCTCGCCGGCGCCGTCCATCACCAGCCAGCCGACGCCCTCGACCGCGTGCAGCCGGTCGCGGAAGCGGTCGAAGGCGACGTCGGACACCAGCACGTCCATGTCTGTGTTCTACCGGAAACCGGGCTACAGGTCTGGCCGCGGCGTGCCGATGAACCGGTGGTGAAGCGCGCCGACGACGTCCCGTGGGCCTCGGTTCGGGAGTTCGAGCGGTTCCGCCGCTCGCTCGGCAAGGCCGCCGCCACCGCGGCCCGGCCCTCCCGCCGTCGCCTCCGCCTGCGCCGGGTGCGCACCGCCGTCTGACCCGCCGCGGCCCCGAACCGATCCAACCGCCGGGCGGGCGCGCTCAAGGCGCTCGGACCGCAGCCCGATGCTCGATGGGGAGGCGGGCCCCGCGGCGCGCGGGGTCGACGCCGAGGACAGGACGGCGGAGGACGTGGTGAGCGAGGTGGTCGACCGACGGACCCGGCGGCGCCGACGTCGCGGGGCGAGCGCCCTGGCGCTGGCGATCCTGGCCGGCGCCTGCACGAGCGGCGGCGAGGCCGGGCCCCCGGGCGGCGACGATCCGACCTCCACGACCGCCGCCGTCACCCACCCGGCGCCGTCGAGCACGACCACCACGACCGACAGCCCCCCGCTCACCGTGCCCACCCCGTCGCCGCGACGCTGGCGGGCGCTCGGCGAGCCCGGGGTGGGCGGCTGGGTCACCGGCTTGGCCGTCGATCCGGCGGCGCCGTCACGGCTCCTCGTCGCCGGCGACCTGCTCGGCGTCGGCGTGTCGGAGGACCGCGGCGCCAACTGGAGCCGGGCGTTCGGCCTGCGCGACTACGAGATGTCGCGGTTCACCTTCGTCGAGGGCTCGCCGGGCGAGGTGTGGGCCGCGTCGATGGGCGGCCCGTACCGCTCGCTCGACGGCGGCCTCACGTGGGAGCTGCGCCGCCAGGGCATGGGCCCCGCCGACCCCAACGCCTACTCGGCGCCGATCGAGGTGGTGGTGGTCGACCCGGGCGACCCGGTCGGCGGCCGTCTCATCGCCTTCGGCGGCTCGCACCGCGGCTGGCTCTCGCAGGGCCGGCCGGCGTGGGGGGTGGTGTGGGAGTCCCTCGACCGGGGCGGGAGCTGGCGGCGAGTCGGCGTGATCGGCGACGGGGCGATCGTGACCGCTGCCGTGTGGGCCGCCGACGGCGTGCTGCTCGCCGCCGCCGACGGCAAGGGCCTGTACCGCTCCCGTGACGGCGGGCGGAGCTGGAGCCTGGCCGGCAAGGGCCTGGCCCACCGCAACGTGCGCGACCTCGCCGTGCACCCGGCCCGACCTGGGGTGGTGTGGGCGGCGCTCGGTCGGGGCCCCGCGAACCAGCCGGGCGGGGTCTGGCGCAGCGACGACGGTGGGCAGAGCTTCACCGCCGCGTCGGTGGGGCTCACCGCGCTCGTCGAGGCGGGCGCCGGGCTGACCTCGGCCTACGAGGCGGTCGTGGCCGCCCCGTCGAACCCCGAGGTGCTCTACACCGCCGATGTGTCCCACGCCGCCTCCGGCGTGTTCCGCAGCGACGACGGCGGCGCGAGCTGGAGGTCCGTGCTCTCCCGGGCGACGCCCCTGCCGCCGCTCGCCTACGGGGCCGGTGTCACCGCGTTCCGTCTCGCAGTCGACCCGACCGACGCCGACCGCGTGTACCTGGGCAACACCGAGCACCTGCTGGGCTCGGCCGACGGCGGGCTCAGGTGGACCGACCTCGCCAGCCGCGCCGTCGGCCCGGACGAGACGCGTTCGTGGCGCGGTCGGGGCTTCTCGGGCCTCGTGGCCACCGGCGTGGCCTTCGACCCGGCCACGCCCGGGCGGCTGCTGCTGAGCGGCTTCGACGGCGCCCACCTCCTCGAATCGACCGACGGCGGCCGGAGCTGGCGGCGTCCGCTCGTCGACTGGGACTCGTGGGGCGGCGCGTACGGCCTGCTCGCCACGCCGGCCGGGGAGCTGGTGCTGCTCGGCCAGGACGGCGTGTTCAACGGCATCGCCGCCCGCGCCGCCGTCGCGCTCGGGCGGGTCGGCGAGGCCGGCGCCGGCCAACGGGTGGGCAGCGGCTGGACGGTCGCCGCGGGCGGCGCCGCCGGCCTGCCGGAGCAGGGCAGCCGGCTCGGGGACGGGTGGGGGTTGGCCGCGGCGGGCGACGGGTCGAGGGGGGTCGTCGCCGCCGTGGGGGGCGGCGTCTACCGCAGCGACGACGGCGGGCGGAGCTGGCGGCGCCTGGCCGGCGCGCCCCGCGTCGACACCTTGACCGCCGATGCCGCGCCGGGCGGCGGGCTCTACGCGATCGGCGACGCCGGCGTGCTGCGCAGCACCGACGGGGGCGCCAGCTTCTCCCCCCTGCCCGGGGGCGGGCCGACCCGGCCCCGCCGCTTGACCGCCGACCCCCGCGGCGGCGCCCTCTACGTGACCGAGTGGCGGACTGGCGCCGGCGGCCTGTGGCGCTTCGCCGACGGGGCCTGGACCAAGCTGCGCGACGACGACTACGCGTACGAAGCGGTTGTCGACCCCCGCCGGCCCGGCCAGCTCCTGCTCGTCACCAACGACCATCCGTACCACGACCTCGTCGCGTCCACGGGCGTGTGGCGCTCCGTCGACGGGGGCGGCGCCTGGAGCGAGCTGAACGACGGCCTGGCCGACCTGCGGGTGGTGACCGGGGCGTTCGACCCGCACACGCCCGGCCGCGCCGTGATCGGCGGGCTCGGCGGCGGCTTCTGGATCATCGACGGCCTCGACCAGTGAGCCGACCGCCGCGGAGCGGCGGTGATCGGCTGCAGTTCGGATTCCCGAACGACGAGCGGGAGCACTCGTCACGGGTCCGCGGTCGATTCCACCCGAAATGTCGACGGTCAGTGGCGAGGTGAGCTCTGATCGTCGACAATCGCCGCGCTGGCGACGTACAACGCGTGACGTTTTCTCCCACTCACGTGGTTCAAGCGATGGGGTCCGGGGCCTGCGCCCCCCGACCCCATCGCCGC
>JBJXGF010000388.1:0-10481 GCA_046153015.1 Acidimicrobiales bacterium
TCCCCGCTCGAAGCCAGCTCATCGAGACGGGCCCGGGCGGCGGCGGCGAAACCGAGCACCGCGGCGAGATCCTCGCCGTACTTGCGACGCAACGACCGCAGCAGCACCCGCCGCGCCTGCACCTCGGCGAGGCGCTCCGGGTCGGGCTCGATCGCTTCGCCCGCGGCCCGCAGCTCGCCGGCGGCGTCGTCGAGCTCGGCGACGAGGCCCGCCACCCGGGCGCGATGCGCCTCGAGCGGCCCCCGCCCGCCGAGCGCCCCCAGCGCGGCACGGGCGAGGTCCAGCGCGCCGCCCTCCCCGCCGTCGCCGGTCAGCGCGGCGACGGCCTCGGCGGCGGCGTCGCGCAGGGCCACCGCGTCGGCCAGCAGCTCCTCCTCGGCCTCGAGGGCGGCCTCCTCGTCGGCCGAGACGATCGCCGCGGCGTCGATCTCGTCGAGCTGGTAGCGCAGCAGGTCCATCTCGCGCGCCCGTTCCCGCTCGTCGCCGCCGAGCGCAGCGAGGCCGGCGTCCAGCGCGGCGAGCGCGGCTCGGGCCTCGGCGAGGGGGGTCAGGTCCACGCCGCCGAAACGGTCGAGCGCAGCGCGTTGCACTGCGCCCGAGAGCAGCGACTGGTGGGCGTGCTGACCGTGCAGGTCCACCAGCCGGGCGCCCCATTCGGTCAGCTCGGCCAGCGCCGCGGGCCGCCCGTCGACGTAGGCCCGGGAGCGCCCGACGCGGGGCACCACCCGGGTGAGCACCACCTCGGCGCCGTCGAGCTCGAAACGGCCGGTCACCGTGGCCTCCGCGGTGCCGGCGCGCACGAGGCCGGGGTCGGCCTTGGCGCCCACCAGCAGCTCGATGGCCTCCACGACGAGGGTCTTGCCGGCGCCGGTCTCGCCGGTGAGCGCGGTCATGCCCGGCCCGACGAGCAGCGAGAGCTGCTCGATCACGCCGAGGTCGCGCACGGCCAGCTCGATCAGCACGGGCCGCTACCGGTCGTTGAGGCCGAACTTGGCCTTCAGGATGCTGTGGAACCGGCGTTCGCCGAAGGTCACCAGCCGGGCCGGCTTGGCCGCCGCTCGGCACACCACGGCGTCGCCCTCGGCCAGCTCGTCGTCGAGGCGGGCGCCGTCGATGAACAGGCTGGCCGGGCGGTAGCTGGCCACCACGATCCGGATCTCGGTCTCGGCCAGCAGCACCAGCGTGCGGTCGAAGAGCATGTGGGGAGACACGGGGGTGAGCAGCAGGGCCCGGTGGCGGGGGGCGACGATCGGGCCGCGAGCCGAGAGCGCGTACGCCGTCGAGCCAGTCGGGGTGGCGACGATCAACGCGTCGGCGGCGTAGGTGGTGAAGTACTCGCCGTCGAGGTGCACGGCGAGGCGCACGGTGTGGCCGCTCGGGGTCTTCTCCACCACCGCCTCGTTCAGCGCGGCGCGGGGCGGCCCGGCGGGCCGGCCCGTCCGTTCGAGCGCCACCGCCACCCGGAGCCGCTCCTCGATGTCGTAGTCGCCGACGAGGAAACGGCCGAGCGCGGCCGACGCGCCGTTCGCTTCGACCTCGGTGAGGTAGCCGAGGTTGCCGGCGTGGACGCCGAGCACGGGCACGTCGTGGTCGGCGGCGAGCTCCACCGCGCGCAGCATCGTGCCGTCGCCCCCGACGCTCACCGCGAGGTCGGCGCCGATCGCCAGCTCGTCGTCGTTGCGGGCAAGCTCGGCCCGGTCGATGCTCTTGGCGTCGTCCTTGGCGAGGCGCACCGCGTGACCGCCGGCCTCGAGCCACGCCACCGTGAACCGGGCGAGGTCGAGCGCCTCGTCGCGGTACTGGTGGACCACAATCGCCACGACCGCCACGTTCAGCGTCCCCGGCCGAGCGCCGCGGCCCGCTCCACGGCGCCGGCGAGGTCGGCGCCGTCGCCGTCGGCGCGCAAGTGGAGGAAGAACTCCACGTTGCCGTCGGCGCCGGTCAGCGCCGACACCGCCGCGGCGCAGGGCGGCGCGCCCGCCGCGATGAAGGCGGCCGCGGCCGAGTCGAGCGCGGCGAGCCAGGCCTTTGGGTCGCGGATCACGCCGCGGCCCCGGGCCGCTTCCCGCCGACCGGCCTCGAACTGGGGTTTGACCAGCGCCACCAGGTCGCCGCCGGGCGCGGTCAGCGAGACGAGGCGGGCGGCCACGAGGCGCAGCGAGATGAACGACAGGTCGGCGGTGACCACCGCCGCCGGGCCGCCGAGCGGCTCGGGAGTCACGAAACGCAGGTTGGTTCGCTCCACGCTGCGCACCCGCGGGTCGGCCCGGAGCCGCTCGTGGAGCTGCCCGCGGCCCACGTCGAGCGCGACGACCTCGGCCGCGCCCCGTTGCAGCAGGCAGTCGGTGAACCCGCCGGTCGAGGCGCCGGCGTCGATGGCGCGCCGGCCGGTCACGTCGAGGCCGAACTGGTCGAGCGCCGCGTCGAGCTTGTCGCCGCCGCGGGACACGAAGCGGGCCGGCGGCGCCGCCACCTCGAGCGCCTCGGCGGGGTCGACCAGGCGCGCCGCCTTGGCCGCCACCGAGCCGGCCACCAGCACCGCGCCGGCGCCGATCAGCTCGCCGGCCTGCGCCCGGGACGCGGCCAGGCCCCGGCGAACCAGCTCGGCATCGAGTCGACGTCGCGTAGCCGTAGCGCCCTCCCGACAGCGCAGTCCCGGCCCCGATCCTAGGGCCGGCCGCACGCTCGGTTGCGCATCGCCGCCCGGCCGGCCTCGCTCAGGAAGGGGCGGAGACCGCCTCGTAGAGGTCCGCGGCCACGAGGTCGGGGGCCGGGTCCACGGGGAGATCGGCCCGTGTGGTCACCCCAGTCAGCACCAGCGCGAACCGGTAGCCGAGGGCCCGGGCGAAGCGGCCGTCGGTGTCGGCCCGGTCGCCCACCATCGTGCCGCCGGCGCCGAGCCGGCCGAGTACGTACGCCGCCATCGGCGGGTGGGGCTTGCCGGCGATCTCGGCCCTGACCCCGGCCGCGGTCTCGATCGAAGCGAGGATGGCGCCCCCGCCGGGGATCAGGCCCTCCGGGGTGGGGTAAGTGGCGTCGTCGTTGGTGGCCAGCAGCCGGGCGCCGTTGCGCACCGCCGCCGCCGCGATCCGCATCCGCTCGTAGTCGAAGCTGCGGTGGAACCCGACCACCACCACGTCGGCGGACCCGTCGAGCACCACCCGCACGCCGCGCTCGGTGAGCGCCTCCGCCACGCCGGCCCCGGCGCACACCAGCGCGGTCTCGTGCGGCGCCACGAGCTGCGCAGCCACCGTCGCCGAGGTCACGACGTCGCCGGCGGCGGGGATCCCGAAGCCGGCCAGCTTCGCCTCTACCGCCGCGGTGGGGACCGACGAGTTGTTGGTGACGAACACCACCCGCTCGCCCCGGGCCCGCAGCTGCGCCACCGCCTCCGCCGCCCGCGGCAGGACCTGGTCGCCCAGCCACACCACCCCGTCGAGATCGAGCGCCCAGCCCCCCACAGCCGCTCAGCATGGGCAACCCGGCCACGGGCCGTCAAAGCCGCCGCCCCGCCCGGACGCGACAGAGGGGGCGCGCCGCACGCGACGCGCCCCCTCCTGCCGAGCGGCTCAGACCTCCCAGGTGGCGCCCGAACGCAGCAGCGCCTTCAGGTCGCCCGGGCCCATCTTCTCCTGCGCCTGGGCCAGCTGACGGGCCGTGCCCTCGGCGTACTCGGCCTGCTCCACGGCGCGGAACACACCGATCGGGGTGGGGTCCGTCTGGTTGCGGGCCAGGCGCGACAGCGAGAACGCCAGCGCCGGGTCCGGCCGGGTCTCGTCGTGCACGATGATCGCGTCCTCGCCCACGTCGGCCACGTCGACGATCTTCAGCTGGCCCTGACGGTCCAGGTGCACGCCGCGCTCGAGCTCGGCGCCGAAGCGGATCGGCTGGCCGTGCTGGAGGGGGATCAGCATCGAGTCGCGCTTGTCCCGCTTGGTGATCGTCTCGAACGCCCCGTCGTTGAACACGTTGCAGTTCTGGTAGATCTCCACGAACGCCGAGCCCTTGTGGGCATGGGCCCGCCGGAACATCTCGATCATGTGCTGACGGTCCATGTCGTGGGTGCGGGCCACGAACGTGGCGTCGGCGCCCAGCGCCAGCGACAGCGGGTTGAACGGGTTGTCCAGCGAGCCGTAGGGCGACGACTTGGTGACCTTGCCGACCTCGCTCGTGGGCGAGAACTGGCCCTTCGTCAACCCGTAGATCTGGTTGTTGAACAGCAGCAGCTTGATGTTGACGTTGCGGCGCAACGCGTGGATCAGGTGGTTGCCGCCGATCGACAGGAAGTCGCCGTCGCCGCCCACGACCCACACGTCGAGGTCGGGCCGGGCCATGGCCAGGCCGGTGGCGATGGCGGGGGCCCGGCCGTGGATGGAGTGCATGCCGTAGGTGTTCATGTAGTACGGGAAGCGGGCGGCGCAGCCGATCCCCGAGATGAACACCGTGTTCTCCCGGCTGACGCCCAGCTCGGGCATCAGCAGGCGCAGCGCGGTGAGGATCGAGTAGTCGCCGCACCCTGGGCACCAGCGAACCTCTTGGTCGCTCGCCCAGTCCTTCGCCGAGGTGACCGGCGTCTCGGTGTCAGTCATTGAGCGCTCCCATGATCCCGTCGAAGATCTCTCCCGCCGTGAACGGCGTTCCCATCACCTTGCTGAGGCGCTTGGCGTCGACCAGGAAGTCGGCGCGCACGAGCCGCCACAGATGCCCGAGGTTCATCTCGGGGATCAGCACCTTCGGGTAGCGCCGCACCACCTCGGCGAGGTTGGTCGGGAACGGGTTGAGGTGCACGAGGTGGGCGGTGGCCACCTTGGCGCCCGCCGCCCGCGCCCGGTCCGCCCCGGTGAGGATCGCACCCCAGGTGGAGCCCCAGCCGAGCACCAGGATCTCGCCGTCCTCGACGTCGCCCCGAACCTCCACCGGCGGCAGGTCGGCGGCGATGCCGGCGATGCGGTCGGCCCGCAGCTGCACCATCTTGCCGTGGTTCTCGGGCTCGTACGCAACGTTGCCCGACCCGTCCTGCTTCTCCAGGCCGCCGATGCGGTGCATCAGGCCCGGGGTGCCCGGGATCGCCCACGGCCGCGCCATCGTCTCCGGGTCACGCAGGTACGGCCAGTACTCGGGCGTGCCGTCGGCCGCTTCGTGGTTGAACTCGGTCTGGAACGGCGTGGAGATGTCCGGCAGCGAGTCGACGTCGGGGATGAGCCAGGGCTCGGAGCCGTTGGCCAGGTAACCGTCGGAGAGCAGGAACACCGGCGTGCGGTACTTGAGGGCGATGCGGGACGCTTCGATGGCGGCGTCGAAGCACTGCGAGGGGCTGTAGGCGGCCACGATCGGCACCGGCGCCTCGCCGTGACGGCCGAACATCGCCATCAGCAGGTCGGCGGCCTCGGTCTTGGTCGGCAGGCCGGTGGAGGGCCCGCCGCGCTGGATGTCGATCACCAGCAGCGGGAGCTCGAGGCTCACGGCCAGGCCGATCGCCTCGCCCTTCAGCGCCACACCCGGGCCCGAGGTGGTGGTGACGGCCAAACTGCCGCCGAACGCAGCGCCGATGGCGCTGCCGATGCCGGCGATCTCGTCCTCGGCCTGCAGGGTGCGCACCCCGAAGTTCTTGTGCTTGGACAGCTCGTGCAGGATGTCCGACGCCGGCGTGATCGGATACGAGCCGAGGAACACCGGCAGCTTGGCCAGCTGGCCGGCGGCGACGAGGCCCCAGGCCAGCGCCGTGTTCCCGTTGATGTTCGTGTACAGGCCGCTCGTCTGGGGCGCCGGACGCACCTGGTAGGAGTGGTCGAACAGCTCCGCCGTCTCGCCGAAGGCGTGCCCCGCCTTGAAAGCGAGGAGGTTGGCGTTGAGCACCATCTCGTTGCGGCCGAACCGCTCCCGGATCCACGCCAGCGTGGGCTCGACGGGCCGGGTGTACATCCAGGTGACGAGCCCGAGCGCGAAGAAGTTCTTCGACCGCTCGGCGTCTCGGGGCTTGACGCCGGCCTCTTTCACCGCCTCCTTCGTGAGGCTGGTCATCGGCACGCGGAACAGCCGGAAGCCCTTCAGGCTGTCGTCGTCGAGCGGGCTGCCCCGGTAGCCGACCTTCTCGAGGTTCCGCTCGTCGAACGCGTCTTCGTTGACGATCAGCGTGCCGCCCGGCTCGAGCAGGTGCAGCTCGCTTCTGAGCGCGGCCGGGTTCATGGCGATCAGCACGTTCGGCGAGTCGCCGGGCGTGGTGATCTCGTGATTCGAGATCTGGATCTGGAACGCCGACACGCCGGCGATGGTGCCGGCGGGCGCGCGAATCTCGGCGGGGAACTCGGGCAGGGTGGCCAGATCGTTGCCGAACATGGCGCTCACGCTCGTGAAACGGTCCCCTGTGAGCTGCATGCCGTCGCCTGAGTCGCCCGCGAATCGGATCACTACGCGGTCGAGCTCTTCGACGGCCGAGGCGCGTTCTGCGGTGTCGGTCACCAGACCCCCCGGAGGTCTTGTCTGCCACTACGGATGCACGCGAAAAGCCGCACGCTGAACTCTACATCCCTCGTTCAGGTGGCCTGGGCCACTTGGTGCGCTCCGACCGGGGTCGCCGCTGGGCAGAACACCCCGGCCAAGCGCTCGGACTTGGCGCTCGATCGTTGGTCGACGCCGAGCGGCCACCCTAGGCCCCCCGGCGCGGCGTTACGCGATCGTGACCGACGGGTCCAGATACACGTCCTGGATGGCGTTGAGGAGCTCCACGCCGTCGGCGGTCGGCTTCTGGAAGGCCTTGCGGCCCGAGATCAGGCCCATGCCCCCCGCCCGCTTGTTGATCACCGCGGTGCGCACCGCCGCCGCGAGGTCCCCGGCGCCGGTGGATTCGCCGCCGCTGTTGATGAGCCCGGCGCGGCCCATGTAGCAGTTCGCCACCTGCCAGCGGGCCAAATCGATCGGGTGATCGGTGGTGAGGCTTTCGTAGACCAGTTTTGAGGTCTTGCCGTAGCCGGAGAACGCGTTGAAGCCGCCGTTGTTCTCCGGCGCCTTCTGCTTGATGATGTCGGCCTCGATCGTGACGCCGAGGTGGTTGGCCTGCCCGGTCAGGTCGGCCGACACGTGATAGTCGACCCCGCCCTGCTTGAAGTCCGAGTTGCGCAGGTAGCACCACAGCACGGTGAAGAGCCCGAGTTGGTGGGCCTCGGCGAACGCGTCGCTCACCTCCTGGATCTGGCGGGTGGCCTCGGGCGAGCCGAAGTAGATCGTGGCGCCGACGCCTGCGGCGCCGAGGTCGAACGCCTGCTGCACCGAGCCGAACATCACCTGGTCGAACTTGTTCGGGTAGGTGAGCAGCTCGTTGTGGTTGAGCTTGACGATGAACGGGATGCGATGGGCGTAGCGGCGCGACACCGCGCCGAGCACGCCGAAGGTGGTCGCCACCGCGTTGCATCCACCCTCGATCGCCAGCTCCACGATGTTCTTCGGGTCGAAGTACTTCGGGTTGGGGGCGAACGATGCGGCGCCGGAATGCTCGATGCCCTGGTCGACCGGGAGGATCGACACGTAGCCGCTGCCGCCGAGGCGGCCGGAGCCGAACAGCGACGCCAAGCTGCGCAGCACTTGGGGCGAGCGGTCGGTCTGCTCGACCACGCGGGTGATGAAATCGGGCCCCGGCACGTGCAGGTCGTCCTTGGGGATGCCCTTTGACTCGTGGGTGAGCAGCTGCTCAGCCTCGTCGCCCAGCAAAGCCCGAATGTCAGCCACGGTCGGTACGCTCCTCGTCGTCGTTGGCGGGTGTGCACCCTTCGGTTCTGGGCCCAGGCTAGGCCGCAACCCGTGCGCTTCACGAACGCGTGCCCTCGCCGACGCCCACGAGGCGGGCGGCGCCGAGGACTCGCCGGGCGGCGGCGGCCAGCGCTCTGGCCGCCTCTGGACCATCGGCGCCGGACACGACACGTTCGGCGACAACCTCGGTGCGGCTCTGGGTGGCGCCGTTCACCCGGAAGAACCGCTGACGGACGCGCCCGATCACCACCACCGGGCCGGGGGGCGGGCCCTGCTCGCCGCAGAGCTCGGGCGTTGCCACGACCGGAGCCGCCTCCCGCCGACCGCCGGGCCCCTCGAGCACGACCTCGAAGCTGACTAGCGCCTCGCCGCTCACCGAGAGCGGCGACGCCGCCTGCGCCACCTGCCCGACCACCACCACCACGTTGCACGTCTGCATGGCTCCGCCTCCGCTTGCGCAGCGCGCTGGCGAAACACCGCCTTGCCGGCGCGCGTGGAACAGGAGGGGAAAGTTGCGGGCGGGGCTCCGAGGGACCCGAACGCCCGCTCATCGTACACACGTTCGAGTTAGGGCGCAAGCGCCTCGAGCGGGATGGCGCTACGCCGAGACGTCGACCACCACGCGCCCCCGCACTTGGCCCTGCAGGATCCGCTCGCACACGGCAGGCGTGTCGGCCAGGCCGACCACGGTGGTCATCGCCGCCAGCCGCGTCGGGTCCAGGTCCCGAGCCAGGCGGGCCCAGGCCTCGACCCGTTTGGCGGTTGGCGCCATGACCGAATCGACGCCCAGGAGGCTGACGCCGCGCAGGATGAACGGCGCCACCGACCCGGGCAGGTCCATGCCGCCAGCCAAGCCGCAGGCGGCGACGGCGCCGCCGTAGCTGGTGCAGGACAGCACGTTGGCCAGCGTGTGGCTCCCCACCGCGTCGACCCCGCCGGCCCAGCGCTCCTTGCCCAAGGGACGGGCGGGGCCGGCCAGCTCGGCCCGGTCGATCACCTCGGCTGCGCCCAGCGCACGGAGGTAGTCGGCCTCGCCGAGGCGCCCGGTGGAGGCGATCACCTGATAACCGAGCTCGGCCAGGATCGCCACGGCCACGCTGCCGACTCCGCCGGACGCGCCGGTGACCACGACGGGGCCCGAGCCAGGCGTGACGCCGTGGGCCTCGAGGGCCATGACGCAGAGCATGGCGGTGTAGCCGGCGGTGCCGATGGCCATGGCCTGCTCGGCGCTGAGCCCGGGGGGCAGCGCCACGAGCCAGTCGCCCTTCACGCGGGCCCGCTCGGCGAAGCCCCCCCAGTGCCCTTCGCCCACGCCCCAGCCGTTCAGCACCACGCGATCGCCGGCGGCGAAGCCCGGGTGGCTGCTCTCGGCGACGACGCCGGCGAAATCGATCCCGGGGACCATGGGCCAGGCCCGCACGACGGGCTTGCCGTTCACCACGGCCAGCCCGTCCTTGTAGTTGACCGTCGAGCGCTCGACCGCCACCAACACGTCACCCTCGGGGAGCTGCGATTCGTCGAGCTCGCGCACCTCGGCCCGCGGCCGATCGTCGAACAACTCGAGCAGGAGACCCTTGAACATGGGGCGCAACCCTAGCCCGCCCGCCCGGACGGCCTCGCTTCGCCGGGCTTGCCCGAGGGCTGCGCCCCCAGAGCCCATCGCCGCCCGGCCGCTCGCACCGAATCGATATCGATTCGGTGCGATCGCTGGCGCTCCCCGCCCGACCGCCTCGCTCCGCTCAGCCGCGCCTGTCCCCGGGGGCTGCGCCCCCGGACCCCATCCACGGACGGCTCGCTGGCGCTCCCCGCCGGACCGCCTCGCTTCACTCAGCGGAGGGCGTCGAGGCGGCTGGTCACGTCGGCGAAGTCAGGGTCGACGGCCGCCGTCCGCTCGAAGAGCTGCCGGGCGCGAGCCATGTCCCCCACCCGCTCGTACAGGTCGGCCAACGCGTAGAACCGGCGAAGGTGGTGAGGGCGAGGCGCCTTCGGCCGGGGCAGACCCTGCTCCAGCAGGGCCACCGCCTCCTCGAGCCGGCCCCGGTCGGCCAGCCCGCCGGCGGCGACGATCCGACCCTCGGTCACCAGCTCCGCGCTCGGCGACGCCGCCCGCAGCTCCTCCCACAGCTCGTCGGCCGTATCCCACTCCCGCACGGCCCGATAGCAGTCGGCCAAGACCGGGTTCTGTTCGGTCGAGCCGCTGAGCTGACGGAACGCCTCCAGCTCGACGATGGCCTCCCGCCAACGGCCGAGCCGATAGGCCACGAGGCCGGCCAGCTCGCGAACAGCCGCCGCGCCCGGCGCCCGCTCGACCAAGGGCCGCAGAACACGCCGGGCGTCGAGGTACTGCTCGCGCTCGAACGCCTTCGCCGCCTCCTTCAGCTTCGCGGCCAGCCGCATCGAACGCTCGGGGCCGACCTCGCGGGCCAACTCCCCCTCGTCGACCGCGACCGGAGCGCCCGCGGGACCCGGCCGCCGCCCGGTGCCGCGGCGGGAGGGGCCCCCATCGACCCGCACCCACTGCGACTCCGCGCCAGCGGTCGTGTCATGCCGGGCCGGCTGCGGCGTGTTCCGGGCCCCCCACCCGCGCGGTGCGGTCGCCGCGGACTGGGCGCCCTTGTTGGCCACACTCCCCCAGCCAGGGCGCCGCATCGTCGGCTCGGCGGCCGGCGCCGGACCCCCCCGACGGGCGGGCGACCGACCCTTCGCGCCCGGCGGACCTCGGCGCTCCCCGTCACGCG
>JBJXGF010000396.1:0-6248 GCA_046153015.1 Acidimicrobiales bacterium
CCGCCGCCGGGCTGCGCGAGGGGGAAGGGCCCGGCGCCGTGCAGCGGGTCGACGCGGCCAGCTCGGTCGCCCCGCTGCTGGCCGACCAGCTCGACGGCTTGCTCGCCTTCGCGCCGGCCGCCGCGGCGGAGCTCGCCGCCCGGGGCGAGACGGCGGTCACGCTCAGCCTCGCCGAGCTCGGCGTCACCACCCGCGACCAGCTCTACGTCACCACCGAGGAGGCCCTGGCCACGCGCCGGCCGGCGGTCGTCGCCGCCCTACGGGGCGAGGCGCGCGGCTGGCGAGAGGCCTCCCACGATCACGAGGCGGCCCGTGACCTCGCCGTCGACGTGTACGGCGCCGAGCTCGACCTCGACCCGGCCGGCCAGCTGGAGCTGCTGCGCCGGATGCTGACGCTGATGCGTCCCGCCGACGGCGAGTCCCCCTTGCAGCTGAGCGCCGAATCGGCCGCGGCCGACGCCGCCCTGCTCACCCGGCTCGGCTGGCCGATCGGGCCGGCGGCGTTCGCCGTCGACGTGATGGCCGAGGTCGACACCTCCGGCTTCGCCCTCGGGTAGCTCCCGGGGCCGCTCAGCGGCCGAACGCGCGGGCCAGCTCGGCGGCCGCCTCGGGCTTGAGTCCGTAGCTCTCGGCCTCGGAGGGGAACGCCCCGGAGCGCACGTCGTCCCGGTAGGCGCACAGGGCGTCGAGCGCGGCGCCGCGCAGGTCGGCGTAGCGGCGCACGAACTTCGGGACTTTGCGGTCGTACCAGCCGAGCAGGTCGTGGAACACCAGCACCTGCCCGTCGCAGCCGGCCCCGGCGCCGATCCCGATGGTCGGCACCGGCACCGCCTCGGTGAGCAGCTCACCCACGAGGGTGGGCACGCCCTCGACGACGATCGAGAAGCAGCCCTCGTCGGCCAGCGCCTTGGCGTCGTCGAGCAGCTCGCGCACCGCGTTGAGCTCGCGGCCCTGCACCTTGAACCCGCCCATCGCGTGCACCGACTGGGGGGTGAGGCCGATGTGGCCCATCACCGGGATCTCCGCGTCGAGCAGGGCGCGCACCACCGGCAGCCGCTTGCGGCCTCCCTCCAGCTTGACCGCCTGCGCCCCCGCCCGGATCAGCTTGGCCGCGTTGTCGACCGCTTCGGGCACCGTGTTGTGGTAGCTCATCCACGGCATGTCGCCCACCACCACCGCCCCCGGCCCGGCGCGGTGCACGGCCGCGGTGTGATGGGCGATGTCGTCGATCGTCACCTGGAGCGTGTTCTCGTAGCCGAGCACCACCATGGCCAGGCTGTCGCCCACGAGGATCAGCTCCACCCCGGCGTCGTCGGCCACCCGCGCCGAGGGGGCGTCGTAGGCGGTGACCATCACCAGCGGCGGCGCGCCGGCGGCCCGCTTGTGCTGGCGGATCTGCGGGATCGTCGGCCGTTCGCTCATCGGACCCTCCCAGGGGCGCAGGCGCCCCGGTTGTCGAGCAGGCGGGGCCTGCCCACCCGCGCCGCGATCAGCAGGCGGACCTCGCCGTCGATGGCGGCGGGCGGGGCCAGCGAGGCCGGATCGACCACCGCCGCGTAGTCGAGGCTGGCGAGGGGTTCGGCGGCCACGGCGGCGGTCATGACCGCCTCGACCGCGCCCGGGTCGCGTTCGCCGCGTTCGACCGCCGCCGCGCCGGCGTCGAGCGCCGCCTTGAGCACCACCGCGGCGCGGCGCTCCGCCGGGTCGAGGTACACGTTGCGGCTCGACATGGCCAGCCCGTCGGGCTCGCGCACGGTGGGGCAGCCGATCACCTCGACCGGCAGCGACAGGTCGGCGGCCATGCGGGCGACCACCTGGAGCTGCTGATAGTCCTTCTCGCCGAAGAAGGCCCGGCACGGCCCGGCGATGGCGAACAGCTTGGCCACCACCGTGGCCACCCCGGCGAAGTGGCCGGGCCGGATCGCGCCCTCGAAGCGGTCGGTGATCTCGCGCACGGTCACGCTGGTGAGCACGCCGCCGCCGGGGTACATCTCCTCCACGGAGGGGGTGAACAGCAGGTCGACCCCGGCCGCCTCGGCCAGCGCCGAGTCCCTCGGCAGGTCGCGGGGGTACGACGCGAGGTCCTCGCTCGGGCCGAACTGGAGCGGGTTCACGAAGATCGTGGCGGTCACGAGCCCGCACTCCGCTCTCGCCCGCCGCATGAGGCTCAGGTGGCCCTCGTGCAGGTAGCCCATGGTCGGCACGAGGCCCACCACGGCGCCGCCGCGGCGGGCGTCGTCGTGCGCGCGCCGCAGCTCGGCGATGGTCTCGACGGTCTTCATCGACGCTCCTCGGGGCGGGTCCCTCGACGACGCGACGAAGCCTTGCCCACACCGGGCCCCGCGTCCAAGACGAGCGCAGGGCTGGCGGGGCCGGCCCGCTACAGTCTCGGCCCGAACCGGGAGGGGGTGGTGGTGTGGCGCTCGGCGTCGAGGGCGTGAAGGTGGGCTGCTACACCGACGAGGCCAATCGCACCGGCTGCACGGTGATCATCCCGCCGCTGCACACGCTGGGCGTGGCGGCCGTGCGCGGCGGCGCGCCCGGCACCCGGGAGGCGGCCGCGCTCGGGCCCACCGGGGCGGTCAACGAGTGTCACGCGGTGGTGCTCTGCGGCAACAGCGTGTTCGGCCTCTCCGCCGCCGACGGCGTGGTCGGCTGGTGCTCAGCGCATGGCCTGGGCCTGGAGATGGAGGTGGCCACGGTGCCGGTGGTGGGGGCGGCGGTGGTGTTCGACCTGAAGTCCAAGGACCACCAGCGCCTCACCCGGGAAGCGGGCTGGGCGGCGTGCGCGGCGGCCACCGAGGCCGACCCGCCGATGGGCCTGGCGGGGGTGGGAACGGGGTGCACCGCGGGCAAGGCCGCCGGCCGGGAGCACGCGGTGCCCGGCGGGCAGGGCTGGGCCGTGGCCCGCAGCGGCGCGGTGGTGGTGGGGGCGCTGATGGCGGTGAACCCCGTGGGCGACGTGATCGACGAGCAGGGCCGGGTGCTCGCCGGCTGCACCGCGCCGCCCGACGCCCCGCGGTACCCGTACGCCACGCTGTCGGCCATCCGGGGCTGGAACGACGCCGCCGCCGACGCCGCCGCCGCCCGGTCCAACACCACGATCGGCTGCCTCGTCACCAACGCCACGCTCAGCAAGCCCGACGCCTGCCGAGCCGCGGACCTCGCCCACACTGGCATCGCCCGGGCGATCGACCCGCCGCACACGAACCTCGACGGTGACGCGCTGTTCCTGCTGTGCACCGGCCAGGAGCCCTCCCACGTGGACCTCGTGGCCGCCCTCGGCGCCCGCGCCGTGGCCGAAGCCATCCGGGCCGCGGTGAGCCCGGCGCGCCGCCTCGGCTGAGGCGGCCGCTCGGCCCCCTTCAGGGCATTCAGTCGGACACGGGGCGCCAGCCCCAGCAGCACACGGCCAGAGCGTCGATGAACGCGAACGACGGGTCGTTGAACCAGCGGGCGCGGTCCTCGAGGGGCCGGTTGCCGCGGCCGGCGCCGGCGGCGCGGTCCACCAGCTCCACGGTCATCCGCAGCAGCTGGGAGGCGGCGCTGGCGCCCTCCACGATCGAGCTGCGGGCGGTGTGGCTCACATGCTGGAGCCCGAGCAGCTCGAACCAGCGGGGCAGCTCCCGGCCCTGGCGCAGGTGCACGCCGGCTCGGGCCTCGCTGAACTCCAGCAGCTCGGCGATCGCCCGGGCGAAGCGCCGCGCGTCGGGGTGGTCGGGGTCGGCGGCGGAGAGCACGCCGTAGTCGGGCTCCTCGACCACCAGCGCGCCGCCTTCGGCCACGCTGGCGGCCAGGTGGCCGAGCGCGGCGGGCGCGTCGGGCGCGCACAGCAGCGCCTGGCGGGCGACGACAAGATCGAACCCGCCGGGGGCGAGCGGTCTGCGGGTGTGGTCGTGGACGACCGGTTGCGTCCCGCCCACGTGAGGCAGCATCTCCGCCGTCGAGTCGGCCACGACCACCGTGCCCTCGGGGCCGACCGTCTCCACCAGCCAGGCCGCCAGCGTCTCGCTCACGGCGCCCACGGCCAGGCAGCGCCAGCCGAGGCTGACGCCGAGGTCTTCGAGCAGGGCCACGGCGCCGGCGTCGGCGGCGTCGCCCAGCATGCGGCGGCGGCGGCGCTCCTCCAAGGGCTCGATGCCTGTTCCAATGGTCATTGCTTTCACGACGCTCACCCCAGCCGACAAGTCGCGGCCGCTCGACCCCAAACCGTGCACGACGCGGCGTCGAGGTATGCGAACGTGGCGTCGTCCCAGAGGGGGTGGCGAAGGAGGCGTCGGGCGGCGAGCGCCCGGCCGCCGGCGCCGCTCGCCGCCTGCTCGAGCACCGAGCGCAGCCGCTCCACCTCGGCCGACCCGCCCCGCACGACCCGGGTGCTGATCGCGCTCGCGGTCTGGGAGAGGCCGAGCCAGCGCAGCAGCACCTCGAGGCGCCGGCCGATCAACGGATCGGCGCCGAGCCCCTCCAGGGCGCCGAGCGAGGCGCGCAGCAGCCGCTCGAAGCAGCCGCTCGAAGGGTGCTCGGGCGCGGTCGGGGTGATCGCGCCGAGGTCGAGCGCCTCGACCACCAGCCAGCCGTTCTCGCTGAGCAGCGGCACCAGGCCGGCCAGCTCCCGCTCCGGGTCCCCCCACAGGCCCTGCCGGCAGCGGATCACCTCGAAGCGGTCGCCCGCCTCCGCCGTGCCGGCCCGGCCGAACCCGTAGGACTCGCCGGTTGCGGGGCGCTGATCTCGCTGATCTCGCTGATCGGCTCGTTCTCGCGCGGTGACGCACGACCCGTGGTCGACCTCGAGCAGCCGGCCAGTCGCCGCTGTTCCCAGCGGCGGGCGCGGCACGCCCGATCGTTCGGCGAAGCCGGCCAGATCCGGCGGCGCTTGCCTGTTCCCGTGCGTCGAGTCGACGCCAATCGCCCTTGTCACCCGCTCGTCCCCGCTTTCACGCTCTGTGCATGCCTAGGCGCAGGCCGTGAGACTATCGGGGAGTGTAGCGGCCGGCGTTCAGGCTTTCCTCGCTCATGCGACCGACAAATCGGTCGTTATTATTATAGATGGGACGGGTGGAACAACACGGCCCACGGGCTGCCGGGGTGTGCCTACTCGACCGTGCCTACTCGACCGTGACCCAGATGGCGTGCAGCCCGGTGGCGCCGTTCGGGACCACCGGCGCCCGATCCGCGGTCTGGATGCTGCCGTCGCCGTCGATGGCCCGCACCGTGATGCGGTGCTGACCGGGCGCCGCGTCCCAGTCGAACACCCACTGAACCCAGGTGAGGTCGGACAGCGCAGGCCCGAGGCGGGCCGGCAGCCACGCTCCGTCGCCGATGCGGACCTCGACGCCGCTGATCCCCCTGGTCGGCGCCCAGGCGACGCCGGCCACGGCGACCGGACCTGCCCGGCGCACGTCGTCGGCGCGGGGCGTGTCGATGCGCGACTGCAGCTTGATCGGGCCCAGCTTGGACCAGCCACGCGGGATCCAATACCCGTCGAAACGGTCCAGGCGGGTCAGCTCGATCTCCGTGAGCCACTTGGTGGCCGATACATACCCGTAAAGGCCAGGCACGATCAGCCGCGCCGGGAAGCCGTTGCGCACGGGGAGGGGTTCGCCATTCATCGCATAGGCGACCATTGCCGGCCTGCCGTCCAGCGCGATCTCGGTGGGGAATCCGCCCGTCCAACCGTCGACCGAGCGGCCGACGACCTGGGTTGCGTCGGCCCCGACGCCGGCCCGGTCGAGCAGCTCGGCCAGCGGCACGCCCTGCCACACGGCGTTGCCCACCAGCTCGCCGCCCACCTCGTTCGACACGCAGGCGATCGTGACCGCCTGGCTGATCGAGGGCAGCGCCAGCAGCTCGTCGAAGCTCAGCGCGAACGGCCGTTCGACCAGGCCGCGAACCTTCAGCCGCCAGGACGAAGGATCGACCCGAGGGGTCACGAGCGCGGTGTCGATCCGGTAGAACTCGCCGTTCGGCGTGAGGTACGGGGAGATGCCGGCCACGTCGTCGAGGCGGCCAGCGGGCGGCTCGGGCGCGGGCAGCGGGGGCAGGGTCACCTGGGCGCGGGCCTCCTCGACCTTCGAGGTCGCGCCGCTCAGCCGCCGGCCGACGCCGCCAGCCACCGCCGCGCCGGCCGCCGCTGCGCCCGTCCAGGCGAAGAAGCCGCGTCGAGTGGCCGCCGGGTCGAGGGGCGATTCGAACGCGACGGCGGGCGGGTCGAGCGCGCCGGGCCCGCCGGCGCCGGGCTCGTCCGCCGG
>JBJXGF010000400.1:0-25349 GCA_046153015.1 Acidimicrobiales bacterium
GCCGGCGCAGCCCGGCGCGCTGCAGGCGAGCGACGAGCTCGCGGGCCGGCGCCGGGTGCGCGCCGAGGGTCACGGCCCGGCGGCGCGTGTCCTCGTCCACGTCGTAATGGTCGCCCTGGAACGACACCCGCAGCAGCCCGAGGCGGGAGGCGAACGCGTGCAGCTCCTCGTGGCTGTGGTCGCTCACCAGGTGCGCCCACCGGCGCTCCCGCCACGGCCACACCGCGGGATCGACCAGGACCGTCATGCCGAGCCCTCCCCCGCAGCCGGTGCTGCCGGTGCTGCCGGTTCTGTGGATCAGCCGGGTCAGCCGGCGGCCACGGCCGGGCGGGGCCGCGGGCCCACCCCCGCTGCGCTGCGCCCTCGGCCGGCGCCGAGCCGGCCGGCGACCCGGCCGATCTGAGCGATGCGGGCGAGGACGGCGTCGCGGGCCCGTTCGGCCTCGGGACTGAGCCCGGTCAGGCTTTCGATGGCCCAGCTCCGCAGCACGATCGGCACGAGGATCTGCTCGTGGTGGATCTGGAAGTCGTAGATGCCGGCCCGGGCGATGGCCTGGGCGTGCGCCGCGTAGCCGGGGATGCCGAGGCCGGGCATGGCGAAGCCCAGCACCTGGTCGGCGATGGCCACCATCATGCGGGACGGGTCGATCTCCAGCGCGGCGGCGGCGAGGTCGCGGTAGAAGAGGTGATGCAGGTTCTCGTCGGCCGCCACCCGGGCCATGACCCGGTAGCCGGCGTCGTCGCCCAGGAGCTTGCCGGTGTTGCGGTGGGCGATCCGGGTGGCGAGCTCCTGCAGGCACAGGTACGCCAGCCCGTCGTGCGCGCTCGGCGGCTCCGGCGCCTGGCCGCCCGCCATCTGGGCCATGCGGCCCCGCTCGAGCTCGGTCGGGTCCACCGCCCGCGTCACGAGCAAGTAGTCGCGGATCACGGCGCCGTGGCGCGCCTCCTCCGCCGTCCAACGCCGGACCCACTCGCCGAGCGCGCCGGCGCGACCGAACATCCGCTCCACGTCCCGCAGGTAGTACGGGAGGTTGTCCTCGGTCAGCAGGTTCACGAACAGGGCGCTGCGTACCGCGGCGGGCACGCTCGACTCCTCCGGGCGCCACTCGTAGCCCTCGGGGTAGTCGCGGCCCCGCCCCCACGGCACCAGCTCGTGGGGCATCCACTCCTTGGCGCCCGCGAGGTGCCGGGCGAGGAGTCGTTCGGCGGCGGGGGCGAGCTCGGCGAGCAGGGCGCGATCGTCCACCTCACCACCCTACCGACCGGTAGGTAGAGGGCCGGGCCAGGCCCGGAACAGCGCCGGCGGCCGGCGGTGGCGCCCGCGGCGGCTGCTCGTACGCTTGGTCCATGGCCTCGACCGACGCCGACTGGCGCCGCGACGCCGACTCGTCGGTGCGGTTGGTGCTGCCCGCGGCGGGCGGGTTCGCCCCGGTCGCCGCGGCGGCGATCGACGCGCTGGCCGCCATCGCGGTGGTGGACGGCCCGCAGGCCGCCGCGCTGCGCGTGGCCCTGGCGGAGTCGATGCGGCTCCTCCTCGGCGCCGAACGGCCGGCCGCAGCCCGCGCCGAGGGCCGCCTGATCATCGAGTACTGCCTCCTCGACGGCGCCCTCGGCATCGACCTCACCCTCGACGACCTCACCCTCGACGACCTCACCCTCGACGACCTCACCCTCGATGACACGGCCGCCCGATCGGCGCGCCTCGGGCGCGAGTCGATCGAGGCCTTCGAGCAGCGGGTGGCGCCGCTGGTCGACACGTTGCGCACCGACGCCCGGGCGGTGCGGCTCGCGGTGCGGATCACCTAGCGGTTCGGCTCAGCGGCGCAGGTAGCTGGCGAAGAGCTCGGGCTCGGCGAGGCCGGCAACGTGGCGGGCAGTGGCCGCGGAGAGCACGAGGAAGGTGGCCTCGCTCTCGGCGCAGAGCCGCTCGCGGTCGTCGTAGACCACCGCCGCCGTGGCGATCTCGGTGTCGGCCTGGGCCAGCACCCGCGCCTCCACGCGATGGCGGCGCCCCACCCGGGCCGCACGGTGGAAGCGGGCGGAGGTGGCGGTGGTGAACGCGAACTTGCCGGCGATGGCGATCGCCGCCCACGCCTGCGCCTCGTCGAGCACGGCGAGCATGACCCCGCCGTGCACCACGTCGGGCGCGCTCGAGTACCGGTTGTCCAGCTCGAACTCGGCCACCACCAGGCCGGCGTCGTCGTCGTGGGCGAACGGGATGCGGAGCCCGGCCTCGTTGCGCGCCTCGCACACGAAGCAGTTGGTCTCGAATCCCCAGTCGTCGTTGTGCAGCCGACGCAGCGCCACGAGGCCGAGCCTAAACGGCGCGCGGCGCGCGAAAGCGGGCTCAGCGCCCCGAATGGCCCCAGCCCTGCTCGCCGCGCTCGCTCCGGCCGAGGGCGGTGACCGGCGCGAACCGCGCGTGCTCCACCGCCACGATCACGAGCTGCGCGATCCGGTCCCCGCGGTGGATCTGGTACGGGGCGCTGGGGTCGGTGTTCACCAGCAGCACCTCGAGCTCGCCCCGATACCCCGAGTCGATCAGGCCGGGGGTGTTCAGGCAGGTCACGCCGTGGCGGCGGGCCAAGCCGCTGCGGGGCAGGATCAGCCCGGCGAAGCCGAGCGGAAGCTCCACGGCCATGCCGGTGGGGACCACGGCCCGGCCGCCCCCGGGGGCGAGCAGCGCGTCGACGCGGGCTGCGAGGTCCGCGCCGGCGTCGCCGGGCCGGGCGTAGGCGGGCACGGGCAGGTCGGGGTCGAGGGCGACGATCGGCACCACGGTCACCCGGGGACCGTAGGCGCCGCCGCCCACCGGCCGCCACGCCCGCAGCGTGCGCCGGCGCTGACCGCAGCGGCTCGAGCGCGCGGGGCGCGCGGCCCGGTCGGTACGCTGGCGCCGATGCTGGCCTGGATGGACCTCGAGATGACCGGGCTCGACCCGACGCAGCACGTGATCGTGGAGATCGCGACGCTGATCACCGACGACGAGCTGGAGCTGGTGGCCGAGGGGCCCGACCTCGTCATCCACCAACCGGCTGCGGAGCTGGCGAAGATGGCGCCGGTGGTGCGGGAGATGCACGAGCGCAGCGGCCTGCTCGCCGCCATCGAGGCGTCGCCGCTCTCGCTCGCCGACGCCGGCCGGCTGACGCTCGAGTTCCTGCGCACCCACCTGCCCGAACGCGGCGCCGCACCGCTCTGCGGGAACTCCATCGGCACCGACCGGCGCTTCCTCGCTGCGTGGCTGCCCGAGATCGAGGATCACCTGCATTACCGCAGCATCGACGTGTCGACCGTGAAGGAGCTGGCCCGCCGGTGGCGGCCCGAGGTGCTGGCCGAGGCGCCGCCCAAGGCGGCGGGCCACCGCGCCCTCGACGACATCCGGGAGAGCCTGGCCGAGCTGCGCCACTACCGTCGCCGCATCTTCGACCAGCCGCAGGGTGTGTAGGCGTCGGCTCAGCGGATTGGGGGCATCTCCGGGGGCGCCGGTACCATCGCCGCCGTGCATACCCACGCCCCTGTCTCCACCAAGCAGGAGAAGCTGCCGGCCGAAGAAGAGGTCCGTGAGGTCGCCCCCGGCGTGCTGCGGGCGCAGCTGCCGATCAACCTGCCCGGCCTCGGCCATGTGAACTGCTACATCCTGGAGGACGACAAGGGCATCGCCCTGGTGGACCCGGGCCTGCCCGGCCCCACCTTCTGGATGACGCTCAACAAGCGGCTGAAGTCGGCCGGCCTGTCGGCCAAGCGGGTGCACACGGTGGTCGTGACCCACTCCCACCCCGACCATTACGGGGCGTCGGAGATGCTGCGCCGCACGAGCGGCGCCGAGCTCGTCACCTACCAGAGCTTCAAGACGTGGTGGGACCCGGCGGAGGAGGACGACACCGAGAAGGAGCTGGCCCGCAGCCGCGAGGCGCAGCTCTCCGCCATCGAACGGCTCCAGGAGCTGCGCAAGAACTGGCGGCTCGGGCCCAACTGGAAGCGCCAGACCCCCTGGGGCGGCGCCCACCCGATGCCGCCCCGCAAGGTGCGGGCCAAGTACGTGGCGCTCTCGGTGGCCGGCCGGCGGTTCCTGCAGCCGCCCCGCCCCTCGCGGCGGGTGGTCGACGGCGAGGTGCTGCGCCTCGGCGGCAAGGAGTGGCTGTCGGTGTACACGCCCGGGCACACGATCGATCACCTGTGCCTGTTCGAGCCGAACGACGGGGTGTTCATGACCGGCGACCACCTGCTGCCGAACATCACCCCCCACATCTCGGGGCTCACCACGCAGGACGACGCGCTCAAGTCGTTCTTCGACAGCCTCGAACGCACGCACGACATGAGCGAGATCAAGATCGCCCTCCCCGCCCACGGCAACACGTTCACCAACGTGGGCGAGCGGGTGCGCGACATCCAGCGCCACCATCGGGAGCGGCTCCAGCTCCTGCGCGACGCCGCGGCCGACCTGCACGAGGGCACCGTCGAGCAGTTCTCGCAGCGCCTGTTCAAGCCCGTGGCGTGGGGCCCGATGGCCGACAGCGAGACCTTCGCCCACCTCGAGCACCTCCGCCTCACCGGCGAGGCCACCTGCAAGAGCGTCGACGGCGAGCTCCGCTTCACGATCGTCTGAGGATCCGACCAGAGGATCCGACCAGAGAGCGTTCACCGAGTAATTCGGTTGACGGGCGCCGGTGCGGCGTGATGTCCTTCGCAGTCGAACACCCCGGCCTTCGGCGCGACACGTGCGCGGAACGGCCGGGCCACCAGAACCGGGCCACCAGAACCAGGCCCACCAGAACCGGCAGCGCCTCGTGAGCGAAGAAGGGAGCGGACAGATGCTGATGCGACCCCAGTGCATGTATCAGACGCAGTCCGCGCCCACTCCTGTCTCCACGCACCGGCTCCGCGGCATGTGGTCGTACGTGGCCCTCACCGCGACCGACGCCATCGGCATCGTGTTCGGAGCCCACAAGCACACCCAGCGGTCTTCGGAGGTTTGCTCGCCCTAGCCAGAGCGACGAACGCGAAAGCTCCGAAGGCCGCCGGGAAACCGGCGGCCTTTCTCGTGTCCGGGCCTCGACGCTCCCCGCGTCGCCGCTCCCGGCCCCGGGCGAAGTCGTCGCCGGCCCCCGACCCGTCCCATCCTCCCAGCCGTCCACCGACTCCGCTTCGACCCTCACGCGACCCGCGCAAGGCAAGGGGACCCGCAGATGTTCGCCCCTCAGATACACCGCAACCCGATCACCCAGACCCGCGCCGACGCCGAGCCGACGCCGGGCCTGTTCGTGAAGAGCGATTGGTGGCAGCACGCCCGCTGCCGCGACCTGACCGGCGCCATGGTCGGGCTGTTCTTCTCGGAGGAGCTGGGCGACATCGCCAAGGCCAAGATGATCTGCGCGCAGTGCCCGGTGCTGGCCGACTGCCTCGAGGGCGCCATGGAGCGGCGTGAGCCGTGGGGCGTGTGGGGCGGTCAGCTGTTCCGCAACGGCCGCATCTTGGCGCAGAAGCGTCGTCGGGGCCGTCCCCCGAAGAACCCGCGCCCGGGCGACGTGCTGCCCGAGGTGCCCATCCCCGAGCACCTGCGCACGGCGTAGAGCTCCCCTGCACCGACCTCCCCTGCACCGGCGGCCCGGCCGGGCCGGAGCAACGAACCCGACGCCCCTCCCCCGGGAGTCGCTTGCGAGCTCCGGCTCGGCCTCGTGGACCCCCGGCCCGGGGCGCGAGGGTCCGGGCGCCCTGGCGGCGGTGCGGCCCGCCTGTACCGTCTTCTCCATGAGCGGTTCCAGCAGCGCGTCCGGGGCGTCGGCCTCGCCGTCGCGTCGCTTCTCGCCTCGGGCGGCGGTCGCCGGCGCCGCGGCCCTGCTCGTGCTCACCGGCCTGCTGGCAGCGGCCCGCGGCCTCGCGCCGTCGGGAGACGACGGCAGCGCCGCCGGCCGCGGCGATGCTGGCGCGACGGCCGGCGGGCTGGAGGTGCGGGGGCTCGACCCACCCCCGAGATCGGCCGCCGGCGACTACGCGCCGAACCACCCGTTCGTGCGCTTCAGCGGCGAGACGGGGACGCTCGAGGAGTATCGGGGCGCGCCGGTTGTGGTGAACTTCTGGTCCACCACCTGCGTACCCTGCCTGAAGGAGATGCCGGCCTTCGAGCAGGTGCACCAGGAGCTCGCCGGCGAGGTGAAGATGCTGGGCCTGAACGTGTTCGATCAGCTGGGGCCTGCGCAGAAGCTGGCCGCGGAGACCGGCGTGACCTACGAGCTGGCCCGCGACACGCGGGGTGAGATGTTCAGCGCGTTCGGCGGGTTGGGCATGCCGACCACCGCGGTGGTCGACGCCGAGGGTCGGGTGCGGGAGGTCCACACCGGGGCGCTCACCGCCGACGGGCTGCGCGAGCTGATCGACAAGGCGCTCGCTCGGTGATCGATACGCCGTTCGCGCTGGCCTTCGGCGCCGGCATGGTCGCCACCGTGAACCCGTGCGGGTTCGCGATGCTGCCCGCGTACCTGTCGTTCTTCGTCGGGCGCGAGGGCCGCGCCGAGCACGACGTCGACCCGTTCCGCCAGGCGCTCGGCCGGGCCCTCGGCGTCGGCGCCGTCATGACCCTCGGCTTCGTGGCCGTGTTCGGCACGGTCGGGCTGGTCTTCTCCCACCTCTCGAGCTCCATCCTCGAGCACGTGCCGTGGATCACGATCGTGATCGGTTTGGCCGTCGCCGCGATGGGGGTGGCCCTGCTCAGCGGGCGGGAGCTGCGCCTGCGGCTCCCGAAGCTGGAGCGGGGCGGCGGCTCCCGCGAGCTCGGCTCGATGTTCCTCTTCGGCGTGTCCTACGCGGTGGCCTCGCTCGGCTGCACGATCGGGCCGTTCCTGTCGGTCACCACCACCTCGTTCAGCCAGCAGGGCGTCGTCGCCGGCGTCTCGCGGTTCGTGGCCTACGCGCTGGGCATGGGCGCGTTGATCGTGGCGCTCACGCTGGCCACCGCCCTCACCCGCTCGTCGTTCCTGGCCGGCCTGCGCCGCCTGCTGCCCTACGTCAACCGGGTGTCGGGCGCGTTCATGATCGCCGCCGGGCTCTACGTGGCCTACTACGGCTGGTACGCGCGCCGGGCCAGCGTCGAGGCCGACCCGATCGTGGATCGCGCCCTCGCCGTGCAGACCGCGATCAGCGGTTGGATCGACCGGGTGGGCGTGACGCGCCTCGGCGTGTTCTGCGCGGTGCTGGTGCTGGCCGCCGCCGGCTTCGCGTTGCTCGGCCGGCGCGGGCGGCGCACCTCGGCCGGCCCGCTCGAGGGCTGATGTTCGCCAAGCTGCTCTCCCACCCCGGCGTGCACGAGGTGGTGGAGCTGCGCTCTCGGTTCGGCTTTCTCGCCTTCCACGGCGGCTCGCTCGAGCGGGTGACCGACTCGATCGCCGCCGGCGCCGCAGCCGCCGCCGGCGCCTCGCTCTACGCGGTGATCCAGCCGCGGGAGTTCCGCTGGCACGTGCCGAGCAGCCGGTTCGACCCGGCCGTGTCGCCCCGTCTCGCCGCGTTCGTCGACCATGTCGACGTGGCGATTGCGGTGCACGGGTACGGGCGGGGCGGGTACTTCACCACCATGCTGCTCGGCGGCCGCAACCGCGAGCTCGCCGGGGACCTCGGCCGCCGACTCTCCCGGCGGCTGGCGCACTACACCGTGCTCGACGAGCTGGAGCGGATCCCCAAGGCGCTGCGGGGCCTGCACGACGACAACCCGGTTAACCGGCCCCGCCTGGCCGGCGTGCAGCTCGAGCTGCCGCCCCGGGTGCGGGGCATGGGGCCGTACTGGGGGGACTGGCGCCTCGATCGCCCCAACCCGCACACCGAGGCGCTGATCGAGACCTTGGCCGACACCGCCGCCGCCTGGACCGAGCGCCTCGGGGCCCCGGTCACGGGCTGAGCCGCTCGAGGCGCCACCCGCCGGCCTCGCGCCGGTAGCGGAGCCGGTCGTGCAGCCGGTTGGGCCGGCCCTGCCAGAACTCCACCTCCTCGGGCACGAGGCGGTAGCCGCCCCAGTAGGGCGGCCGGGGCGGCGCGGCGCCGGCGAAGCGGGCCGCCGCCGCGGCGAACGCCTCGTCGAGCGAGGCCCGGTCGGCCAGCGGCTCGCTCTGGCGGGAGGCCCACGCGCCGAGCTGGCTGTCTCGCGGTCGGCTGGCGAAGTAGCGGTCGGACTCGCCGGCCGAGACCCGCGCCGCGCTCCCGCGTGCGCTCACCTGGCGGGCCAGCGCGCTCCACGTGAACACCAGCGCGGCGCGCGGGTTGGCGGCGAGCTCCCGGCCCTTGCGGCTCTCGTAGTTGGTGTAGAAGACGAACCCGCCGGCGTCGACGCCTTTCACCAGCACGTGGCGGGCCGAGGGGGCGCCCGACGCGTCGGCGGTGGCCAGCACCGCCGCGTTCGGCTCGTGGAGACCGGCCGCGGACACCTCCGCGAACCAGGCTTCGAACTGCGAGAACGGGTCCGGAGCGGCGTCGGTCTCCCGCAGGCCGGCGGCCTGGTACTCGGTGCGCAGCCGCGTGAGGTCGAGGCCGGACCGGTCGCCGGCGGCAGCATCGTCGGCGCCGCCGGCGGCGGCGTCAGCCGAGCGCATCGGCTATCGCCAGCTCGGCGATCTCGTCGTCGGTCAGGCCGAGCAGCTCGCGCAGCACGTGGTCGGTGTGCTCGCCGAGCATCGGCGCCGCCCGGAGCGGCCCGTTGTCGTACCCGCGGATCCGGTACTGGTGCCCGGCGTAGGGCACGACCCCGACCTCGCTGTGCGGGAGGCGGCGGTAGAACTCCCGGTGCACGTACTGGGGGTCGACCCGCAGGTCGCGGCTGCGCTGCACCTTCCCGGCCGGCACGCCGGCGGCGAGGAGCCGGCGCTCCACCTCGGCGGCGGGCTGCGGCCTCGTCCACGCCGCCAGCCGCTCGTCGAGCTCGTCGTGGCGGGCCTGCCGGCCGGCCAGGTGGTCCAACTCGGGGTTGCGGGCCCAGTCCGGCTCGCCGAGCACGGCGCGCAGCGCCGCCCACGCCGCGTCGTCGGTCACCGTGAGCGTGCACCACTCGTCCTCACCGGCGCAGGGGTAGGCGCCCTGCGGGGCCATGTGAGGGTCGCGGTTGCCGAGCCGGCGGGCGAGGCGGCCGGTGACCTCGTGGTCGAGGAGCTCGGGCGCGAGGAACTGGCAGCCGATCTCGAGCTGGGCGCCCTCGAGCCGGCAACCCTCACCGGTCCGGCGGCGGCGGTCGAGCGCGGCGAGCAGCGCGGTTGCGAGGAAGCGGGGCGCGATCACGTCGGTGTAGGCCATCCACGGGCCGTCGGGCCCGAGGTCGGGCCAGCCGACGAGGTCGGTGAACCCGGCGATGGCCCCGGCGTGGAAGCCGTACCCGCCGAGGGGCGAGAGCGGGCCGCCGCCGCCGAGCAGCGAGGTGGTGAGCGTGATCACACCTGGGTTGGTCGCGGCGATGTCGTCGTGGCCGAGGCCGAGACGCTCCATCGTGCCGGGCCGGAAGCTGTCGATCACCACGTCGGCCCAGTCCGTGAGGCGCTTGGCGGCGGCGAGACCGGCCGGCTTGGTCAGATCGAGCGCCAACGAGAGCTTGGAGGTGTTGAACGAGCCGTAGAAGTTGGAGCGGTTCAGCCCGAACACGCCGTCCTTGAACGGCGGCTGGACCCGCAGCCGATCGAGCCGGCGTTCGGACTCCACGCGCACCACCAGCGCGCCGTGGTCGGCCAGCGCCTTGGCGGTGATCGGGCCGACCCCGACCCAGCTGAAATCGGCCACCCGCACACCGGCCAGGGGCAGCTCGCCGTCGCGCTCCTCGGGGGAGCTCGGCCGGTGCGCGGGCCACGGGCTGCGGCGCAGCGCTGCGGTCGCCTCGCCCAGCTCGGGGGGCGCGGAGACCTGATCGGAACGCTCACCGTCGACCAGCACCGGCCCACCCACCCGTCGCACGTGGCCGCCGCCGGGCGCCGGCGCGGCGCTCCAGAAGCGGCGGACGTCGAGGTGCTCGAAGGCGAGGAGGTCGGCGATGGTGTTCACCGGCGCCAGCGTCGCCCCGTACGGCAGGCCGCCGACGAGCAGCTGGTGGCGGGTGTAGCGGGAGCACAGCTCGTCGAGCGCTCGGCGCAGATCGTCGTAGGTGCGCTCGGTCGGTTCGCCGGAGAGGAGGCGGTGGTCGAAGCTGGCCCAGTCCTCCTCCAGCCAGGAGGCGTCGACGATGCCCTCCTCCACCAGCCACGGGATGAGCGGTCCGGTCGTGGAGCCGATCGGGGCGTTGATCGTGTACCCATCCTTCGCCGCACGGCGCAGGTCGATCGTGACCGCCAGCGAGAGCGTGGCCCCGGCTCGTTCGAAGTCGAAGCCCTGGACCTCGTCGGCCTCCATCGCGTTGAGCATCGTCCAGGTCATCGCCGCCTGGGCCGACACGTCGATCCATTGCGGCTCGCCGGTGCGCGCCCGGCGGTGCAGGCCCACGAGCGCGGCGACGGCCGCCTCGGCGCCGGCGTGGCGCCACACCTGCGGGACCGACACCTTGAGCGGCGCCCGCTCGCGCACCCCCTGCAGGCTCATCGGCCCGCCGAGCGCGGCGATCGTCAGCTCGGAATGCGGGTCGTCGGCCCGGGGCCCGTCGGCGCCGAACGCGGTGACCAGCACGTGCACCAGCTCCGGCTGCGCCGCGGTGAGCGCCGCCTCGTCGATGCCGGCGGCGGCGGTGGCGGCGGGCGGCCCGCTCTCGAACATGATGTCGGCGCCGGCGACGAGCTCGAGCAAGGCGGCCCGCCCCGGGTGACCGGTGAGGTCGAGCTCCACCGAGCGCTTGTTGTCGTTGTACGAGCGGAACTGCAGGCTTTCGAGCCCGGGCGGCGCGCCGGGGGCGAGCGGCGGGCAGGTGCGCGCCGGGGTCCCGCCGGGCGGCTCCACCTTGACCACCTCGGCGCCGAGGCGCCCGAGCAGCCACGGGCCGAGCTCGCCTCGGTGGTCGGTCAGATCGAGCACCCGGCAGCCGCTGAGCAGCATGCGAACCCCCTCGTCGGGCGGACAGCGTAGGCCCGGCGCCGGCTACGCTCCCCACGCGCCATGGCCCGAGCCCGGTTCTTGTCGCTCGGCGCCGGTCGGGCCGTGCTGATCGCCGCCGGCGGGGCGGCCGGGGCCGGGGTGCGCTGGGCGGTCCAGGCCGGGTTCGCGTCGGCCCAGCCGTGGCCATGGGCCACGCTGTGGGTCAACGTCGTCGGCTGCGTGGTGATCGGGGCGGCGGCGGCCCGCCTGGCCGGCGGCGGGGCCAACGCGGCGGTGTGGCGCGATCTGGTCTCGCTCGGGTTCTGCGGCGGGCTGACCACGTTCTCGAGCTTCGCGGTGGAGGAGGCCGAGCTCGGCGGCGGCGCCGCGCTCGGCTATCTCGTGGCGTCGGTCGGTCTCGGCGTCGCCGGCCGTGAGTTTGGCGCGGCGCTCGGCCGGCGCCGATGATCACCGTACTGCTCTTCGCCGCTGCGGCGGCAACCGGCTCGTTGGCCCGCACCGGGCTCGCCGCCCGGCTGCGCACCGCCGCCGGCTTCCCGCTGGGCACGGTGCTCGTGAACCTGGCCGGCTCGCTGGCGTTGGGCTGGGCGACGGGCGCAGGGTGGTCGGGCCCCACGCGCACGATCGTGGCCGCGGCCGGCCTCGGGTCCTTCACCACGTTCTCGTCCTTCGCCAACGACGCCGCCGGGCTCTGGCGCTCGGGCCGCAGGCGCGCCGCCGGCGCGTACGTGGCGGTGAGCGTCGCCGGCGCGGTCGCCGCCGCCGAGCTCGGCCTGCTCCTCACCAGCTGAGCTGCGTGAGAGACCGGCACGCTCGATCAGCGGCTCGGGCCGGGGGTGAGCAGGGCGCGGCCGCCGAGGTAGGGCCGCAGCGCGTCGGGCACGTCCACCTGCCCGTCGGGGCGGCGGTAGGTCTCCACCAGCGCGGCCCACACCCGGGGAACGGCGAGGGCCGAGCCGTTCAGGGTGTGCACCACCTCGACACCGCCCTCCCGCCGGCGGAAGCGCACGTTGGCCCGCCGCGCCTGGTAGTCGCTGAACCACGAGACCGAGGAGCACTCCAGCCAGCGATCGACGCCGGGCGCGTACGCCTCGAGGTCGAAGGTGCGGGCGGCGGAGTTGCCGAGATCGCCGGCGCAGAGGTCGAGCACCCGGTAGGCGAGGCCGAGGTCGGCCAGGGCCCCCTCGGCGCGGCGCAGCAGGTCGGCGTGCACGTCGGCCGCCTGCTCGGGTGTGCAGTACGCCAGGATCTCGACCTTGTCGAACTCGTGCACCCGCAACAGGCCCCGGGTGTCGCGCCCGGCCGAGCCCGCCTCGCGGCGAAAGCAGGAGGTGTGCGCCATGAGCCGCATCGGCAGGCGCTCCTCGTCGAGGATCTCGTCCCGGGCGAGCGAGGTGAGCGGCACCTCGGCCGTGGGGATGGCCCACAGGTCGTCGCGCTCGAGGTGGTAGGCCTCGTCGACGAACTTCGGGAGGTGGCCGGTCGACACCATCGTGTCGGTGCGCACGAGCGTCGGCGGGCGGATCTCCTCGAACGCGTCGGCGTTGCGGTCGAGCGCGTACTGCACGAGGGCGCGCACGAGCTGCGCCCCCGCCCCCCGGTACATCACGAACATCGAGCCCGACAGCTTCGCGCCGCGCTCGAGGTCGAGCAGGCCGAGCTCGGCGCCGGTGTCCCAGTGCGGCGCCCGCTGGTGCGCGCCATAGCCGTCCGGGTCGTAGCCCTCCACCCGCATCACCACATTGTCGTGCTCGCCCGCTCCGTCGGGGGCGTCGGGCGCGGGCAGGTTGGGCAGGCCCAGCAGCGTGTCGCGCAGCTCGGCGGCAAGCTGCTGCGCCGCCCCGTCGAGCTGTCTCTCCTCGGCGCCGGCGGCGCGGCTGGCGGCCTGCTTGGCCTCGGCCTCGTCGCCCCGGCCGGCCTTGTGCAACGACCCCACCTCACGCGAGAGGGCCTTCACCTCGGCGCGGCGCTCGTCGCGCCGAGCCACCAGCTCGCGATGGCGGCGGTCGAGCTCGAGCACGGCGTCCACCGCGTCGACCCCCTCGCCGCGGCGGGCGAGGGCGGCCCGCACCGCGTCGGGCTCGGCCCGCAGGCCTCGCAGATCGATCATGGCCCGCAAGGTAGCCCGACTGGAGCGCAGCCCCACGCGCGATTCATGCTGACCGCGTGCTCGCAGTGGAGGTCGACCGGCTGAGCGTCCGCTACGGACGCCTGACCGCAGTCGAGGCGCTCTCGTTCTCGGTCAATGCCGGGCAGGTGGTGACCCTGCTCGGGCCGAACGGCGCCGGCAAGACCACCACGGTCGAGACCTTGGAGGGGTTCCGCCGCCCCGACGAGGGGTCGGTGCGCGTGCTGGGGCTCGACCCGGTGCGCGACCACGCCGCGTTCACCCGCGCCGCCGGCGTGATGCCCCAGCGCGGCGGCATCTACAACGGCATCCGCCCCGGGGAGGCGCTGCGCCTCTTCGCCGCCTACTACCCGAACCCGCTCGACCCGGCGGCGCTGCTCGAACGGGTCGGCCTCACCGGGCGGGCCCGCACGAGCTGGCGACGGCTCTCGGGCGGCGAGCAGCAGCGCCTGTCGCTGGCGTTGGCGCTGGTGGGTCGGCCCCAGGTGCTCTTCCTCGACGAGCCCACGGCCGGCGTGGACCTCGACGGCCGACGGGTGATCCGCGAGCTGGTGGACGAGGCGCGGCGGGCGGGCGTGGCGGTGCTGCTCACCACCCACGACCTCGACGAGGCGGAGCGCATGTCGGACCGGGTGGTGATCATCGACCGCGGCCGGCTGGTGGCCTCGGGCACGCCCGACGAGCTGCGGGCCAGCGCGGCGCTGGCCGATCTGCGCTTCGCCGCGCCGGCCGGGATCGACCTGGTGGAGCTGGGCGCCGCGCTCGGGGCCAGCGTCGAGGAGGTCACCCCAGGCGAGTACCTGGTGCGCGGCGAGCCGACACCGGCCCTCGTGGCCGAGCTCACCCGCTGGCTGGCCGACCGCGACCTGGCCCTCGGGGACCTGCGGGCCGGCCGCCAGCGGCTGGAGGATGTGTTCCTGCGCCTGACCCGCTACGGCGAGGGGCTGGAGGGCTGATGCGCGCCCTCCTCGCCCAGCTCCGGATCGAGCTGACGCTGAGCCTGCGCCAAGGCGAGCAGCTGCTCGTGGCCCTCGGCATCCCGCTGCTGCTGCTGGTGTTCTTCTCCACCGTCGACGTGCTGGCCCTGCCCGAGGGGGTGACCGACCCGGTGGAGTTCCTGGCGCCGTCGGTGCTGGCGTTGGCGGTGATGTCCAGCGCCTTCGTCAGCCTCGCCATCGCCACCGGGTTCGAGCGCCAGTACGGGGTGCTCAAACGCCTCGGGGTCACGCCGCTCGGGCGGCCCCGCCTGCTCGCCGCGAAGATCGCGGCGGTGGCGGTGATCGAGCTCGTTCAGGCCGCGGTGATTGTGGCCGCGGCGTGGGCGCTCGGCTGGCGGCCGGAGGTCTCGCCCGGCGCGCTCGCCGGCGCCGTGGCCCTCGGCACCGCCGCGTTCGCCGGGCTGGCGCTGGTGCTGGCCGGGAGGCTGCGCGGCGGGCTCACCCTCGCCCTCGCCAACGCGCTCTACGTGGTGCTGCTGCTCATAGGCGGGATCGTGATCCCCCTCGAGCGCCTCCCCGCCGGCCTGCGCGCCGCGGCGCGGCTCACGCCGGCCGCCGCCCTGTCGGAGCTGGTCCACGCCGCGCTCGGCGCCGAGGGGATCGACACGGCCCGGCCGTGGTTGGTGCTGGCGGTCTGGGCGGCGGTCCTGCCCGCCGCCGCCGCCGCGCTGTTCCAGTGGGAGGAGCGCTAGGGCGAGCCGCCTAGGAGGGAGTCGGGCGCTCGTGCGGCGCCCGGTCGAGCTCCTCCAAGCGGGCGAACTCGCGCTCCACGTGGTCCCACGTGAGCACGTCGCGCTCGGAGACCGTCACGCCCGCCCGCTCGGCCCGCTCGTGGCGGGCCGCCCACGAGAAGAACAGGTAGGTGATGATCGTCCACAGGTAGGCCCCGCCGGCCAGCTTCATGATCAGCCCGGCCGCCTGCTGGTCCTGCGCCACCGTCACGCCCCACAGCCGCAGGTCGTGGTCGTACGCGGAGTAGAGCGCGTTCTCGGCGAAGGTGAGGAACGCCGCCGGGATCGTGGGCAGCACCGACATCAGGAACAGGTAGACCATCTGGGCCGGCAGCGACACCCGAGCCTCGGGCAGCGGCCCGCAGACCGGCGCCCACATGCAGAGCGCGGCGACCACCAGCAGGGTGTGAGCCACGTAGTGGAGCGGCCCCACCGTGACCGAGGTGTTCACCACCCAGGCCACGTGAGACGCGGCCACCAGCGCGTTGAACAGGACCCCGGCGACGACGGGTCGGGTGAGCCGACGCACCACGCGATAGGCGCGGCCCCGCCCCAGCACCAAGCGGGCCAGCCACTCCGGCGTGGCCAGGAGCATGAGCGGCGGGAAGAGGAACGTGAGCAGCAGGTGCTGCACCATGTGCAGGCTGTAGAGCCGCTCCTCGGCGATGTCGTGGAGCGGCCAGTCCGACGCCGCCCACAACACGAAGATCCCGGCCACGAAGAACCCGGTCTGACGACGGGTGAAGGCCGCGCCGGAAACCGCCGCCTTCGGGCCGATGACCCGCCCGGCGTAGAGCCGCGCCGCCACGACCCCGGCCACCAGCAGCCACACCTCGGGGTGGGCCTGCCAGGCGGGCAGCGCCGCGACGGCCAGCACTAGTCGGCGAAGAACTCGAAGGCCATCAGGAACACGAAATACACCAGGCCAGCCAGGCCGAGGCCGGAGATGAAGATCCGCCGCAGCATCGGATGGTCGAACTTGAGGTGCATGAAGTACGCCGCGACCAGGCCGAACTTCACCGAGGCCATGATCAGCAGCGACACGATCACGAACGCGGTGTTCTCGAAGATCGGCAACGCGCTCTTGAAGTACGTGGCCGTCTCGACGGCGGTTATCACGCCGAGGATCAGGGCGATCTTGATGTACAGCCAGTCGGAGTGCTGCGGGTGCGAGTCGGCCTCGCCGTGGGCGTGGCCGTGCTCAGCGGGGGCATGTTCGGCGGCGGTCATGCGGGCGGCTCCGGTCACGGGACGAGGTAGACGACCGCGAAGATCACGATCCACACCACGTCGACGAAGTGCCAGTACAGGGCGACGACTTCGAGGGTTTCCGCGTTCTCCTGGCGGAGTCGGCCTCGCAGCGAGGTGACGAAGAGCGACATCAGCATCACGATGCCGATCGTCACGTGCACGCCGTGGAAGCCGGTGAGCGTGAAGAACGCGGAGCTGAAGATGTTGGTGGTGTAGCCGAGCCCCTCACGGTAGAAGGAGGTGAACTCGTAGACCTGCCCGGCGATGAACGTGGCGCCGAGCATGGCGGTGGCGAGCAGCCACACTCGCGACCGGTCGATCTCGCCTCGCTGCAGCGCCGACAGCGCCAGCACGATCGTGAGCGAGCTCATCAGCAGCACGAACGAGCTCACCGACGTGAACGGAATGTCAAAGATCTGCCCGCCGAGCTTGTTCACCGGCAGGTCGGTGATGTCGTTCAGGGTCTTCTTGTACAGCAGGAACGTGGAGATCAGCCCACCGAAGAGCAGGCACTCCGAGCCGAGGAACAGCCACATCGCCAGCTTCGTGTTGCTGATGCCGGTGTTGGCGGCGTGCGGCTCGTGGCCGCCATGGCCGTCGTGGTCGCCGTGCTCGCTCGGTGCGTGCGCCCCGGCGGTGAGGGTCTCAGCCAACGACGACCTCCCCGGTCTCGGTTGCGGCGGCGGCCTCGGGCGCTCCGCCGTCGTGGTCGTGCCCGCCGTGGTCGTCCCCGTGGCCGCCGCCGGGCTCGTCGGCCGGCTCGAACACCCAGCCGTACAAACCGATCAGCGTCAGCAGCGCCCCGGGGATCGTCAGCCAGAGCGTGAAGATCAGGCCGTAGCCGATCAGCGGCAGCCCCACGGCCACCACCAGCGGCCAGTAGGACGGCGAGGGCAGGTGCACGTTCTGGGCGTCGCCCCGCTGCACCACCTCGGAGGTGGCCCGGATGCGCACGGCCCGCCCCCGCTCGTCCTCGCCGTACTTGCGGTGCCAGAACTCGTCCCGGTGGGTCACCACCGGCACCTCGTCGAAGTTGTGCTCGGGGGCGGGCGAGGGGATCATCCACTCGAGGCTGCGCGAGTCCCACGGGTCGGCCTCGGGCTTGGGCAGGTGCTTGGACTGCTTGTACGAGTAGGCGATGTTGTAGATGAACACCAGCACGGCCACGGCGATGACGAACGAGCCGATCGAGGACACGAGGTTCCAGAAGTTGAAGCCGTACCCGTCGGAATAGCGGTAGATCCGCCGGGACATGCCCTGCAGGCCGAGGATGTGCATCGGGCCGAACGTGAGGTTGAAGCCCACGAGGATGACCCAGAAGTGGACCTTGCCGAGCTTCTCGTTCAGGAAGTAGCCGAACGCCTTCGGCCACCAGAAGTACATGCCGGAGAACAGCCCCATCAGGGCGCCGCCGAAGAGCACGTAGTGGAAGTGGGCGACGATGTAGTAGGTGTCGGTCTGCTGGCTGTCGGCCGGCGCGACGGCGTGGCTGACGCCGGACAGCCCGCCGATCGTGAACATGGCCACCAGGCCGATGGCGAACAGCATCGCCGAGTTGAGGTGGAGCTTGCCGCCCCACATGGTGGCCATCCAGTTCAGGATCTTCACGCCCGTGGGCACCGCGATGAACATGGTGGAGAGCGAGAACGCCGCCACCGACACCGGGCCGATGCCCGAGGCGAACATGTGGTGCGCCCACACGCCCCAGCCCATGAACCCGATGGCGATGCCGGAGAACACCATGAACGGGTAGCCGTAGATGGGCTTGCGGGAGAAGACCGGGATCACCTCGGACACGATCCCGAACGAGGGAAGGATCAGGATGTAGACCTCGGGGTGGCCGAAGATCCAGAAGAGGTGCTGCCACAGCAGCGGATCGGCGCCCTGCTCCACGTTGAAGAAGTTGGCGTCGAAGAGCCGGTCGAACATCAGGAGGAAGAGCGCCACCGTGATGACCGGCAGGGCGAACAGCAGCAGGAACTGCACCACCAGGGTCATCCACGTGAACACCGGCATCTTGAACAGCGACATGCCCGGGGCCCGCATGTTCAGCACGGTGGTGATGAGGTTGATCGACGAGACGAGCGAGCCGATGCCGGCGATCGTCAGGCCGATCGTGTAGAAGTCGATGCCGTGCCCGGGTGCGAAGGTGACCGAGGAGTTCGGCACGTAGTTGAACCAGCCGCCGTCGGGCCCGCCGCCGAGGAACCAGCTCGTGTTGAGGAAGATGGCGCCGGCCAACCAGACCCAGAGCGACAGCGCGTTGAGGCGGGGAAAGGCCACATCACGTGCGCCCACCTGCAGCGGGAGCAGGTAGTTGGCGAACGCCGCCGCCATCGGCATGATCACGAGGAACACCATCGTCAAGGCGTGCATCGTGTAGACCTGGTTGAAGATCTCCGCGCCGAGCACTTTGCCCTCGGGACGGGCGAGCTGCATCCGGATCAGCAGCGCCTCGAAGCCCCCGATGAGGAAGAACAAGAAGGCGAAGGCGCCGTACATGATGCCGATCTTCTTGTGATCGACCGTGCTCACCCAGCTCCGCCAGCCGGTCTTCGTCTTCGGCCGGGCCAACACGCCCAGCGGGTCGAGCGCCGCCACGCCCGCCCCGGAGGGCAGGGCAAGCTGCTCGGTGGGCTTCTCCACAAGCGCCATGTCGCTGCTTCCTCGTTCCTCTCGCCCTACTGCAGCGTGGACAGGTAGGCCACCAGGTCGTCGATCTGCTCTTCGGTGAGGTTCAGGTTGGGCATGCCCCGCCCGAACTCCTTCAGGTCACGCGGGCGTTCGGTCGTGGTCGTGGTGGCGCCCGACGCGGGGGCCGGCGCCTCTTCGGAGGCCTCTTCCGCGGCGGCGTCGAGCTTCTCGCTCAGCGCCACCGCCCGAGCCGACGGGTCCGGCGCCATGGCCTTCACGCCCGGCGGGTTGCGCAGCCACTCCTCGAGCGACACACGGTCGAGCGTGCCGTCCTCGTTCTTCAGCGGCAGGATCGACCCGGCGATCGTGGCCCGCGACATGAGGTGCGTGAGGTCGGGCGCCACGCCCGCCACCTGCTGGGGCACGGTGTTGCCGTTCGCGCCCTTCCAGCAGGACACGCCGGGCCGGTACTGGCGCTCGTCCTCGGCGCCGGCGCTGTCGCGGGGAAGCGGCTCGCACCCGTCGCTGTTCACCCCGCGGACCTCGTGGCAGCGGGCGCACTGGGCCACGAACAGGTCGAGCCCCCGGCGGGCCTCCACGGCGGAGGCGGGCGGGATCGCCGAGTCGGCCTGCTGGTCGAGCAGCCACCGCTCGAACTCGGCCGGCGAGCGGGCGTCGACCACCATCCGCATGTTGGCGTGGGAGAGGCCGCAGAACTCCGTGCACTGGCCGAGGTAGCGGCCGGGCTCGTCGGCTTCGAACCACAGGTCGTGGACGCGGCCGGGCACGGCGTCCTTCTTGCCGTTCAGGGCCGGGATCCAGAAGCTGTGGATCACGTCGTTGGAGGTGATCTTCAGCGCCACGGGCTGGCCGGCCGGCATCACCAGCTCGTTCGCGGTGATCACGTCGCCCTTGTCGCCGTACTCGCCGTTGCCGTTCGTGTCGTAGATGTACCGCCACCACCACTGCTGGCCCTCGACGCGCACGGTGAGCGCGGTGTCGTCGGGCGTGTCGGCCAGCTTGAACAGGGTGGCGACGGTGGCGACCGCAATGGCCAGCAGCACCACGCCGGGGGCGATGGTCCAGCCCAGCTCCAGCTTGGTGTTGCCGTGGATCTGCTCGGGGAACTCCTCGTCGCCCGGGCGGCGGCGGAACTTCACGGCGATGTAGAGCACGCCGAAGTTGACGATCACGAACACCACGCCGGCCACCACGAACACCGGCGTGGACAGGTTGTCGATGTCGCGGGCGGCGGGGCCCTTCGGCTTCAGCGTGTCGAGCGGGGCGTCCTGTGCGCAGCCGGCGAGCAGGATCGCCAGCGCCGCCCAGAGCACGAGCGCGACGAGCCGGGACCGGCAGCGTGGCCGGCGCGGCGAGGTGAGGTCGGGTTGCGCGTCCAACGAGTCCACCGGGAGGGCAGTGTTGCCGCCGAGGCGATGACGGGCCAACTTGTGCGCTCGGGAATCGGCGCTCACGAGTGGCTCTCCGCCGACTCGCCCTCGTGCTCGACGCCCGGCTCGTGCGGGTGGTACTCGCGCTCGCCGCGGGCCACGCCGATGATGCCCCCGGCCAGGACCGCCAGCGCGAACGCCACGAGCAGGCCGGTCACAAGGTTCTTGTCCAGCTTGGGCCGCACCGCCAGCGCGGCGGCCACGAGGAAGATCACGGCGGCCACGCCGATGCCGACCACGACCGAGCCGAGCTCGGACACCGTGAGCAGCACCCGGGAGAACCCGATCACCACGAACGCGATCACGAGCGCCCCGGCCACCGGGACCTCGATCGGGTTCATCAGCCGGTTGCGCAGCGCCTGGTTGGCCGCTGGGTCGGCGGTGGCCCGATCGGCCCAGGCCTGCATCATCCACTCGATGCCCACGAACGCGAACAGCCCGGCGCCGATCCAGAAGAACGCCTCGCTGATCGCCAGCCCGAGCACGCCGACCCCCACCGAGAAGCCCACCAGCGGGCCCCAGTAGTTGGGCGTGCCGGCCAGGCGCAGCGGCGGCGCCTCCGGGGTCCTGGCCACCTCGGCGAGCGAGCGGGCGTCCGCGTCGCGAATGGCCACGCTGACGAGGCCGAGCGTGAGCGAGACGGCCGCGGCGCCGAGCAGGATCGTGTAGCCGACGTGGTCGCCGACGGCGCCCTTGTAGCCGAGGGTGAGCGCACCGAGCGTGCTGCCGATGAAGCGGGCCAGGTGCTCGGTGAGCTCGCTGTCCCACCCCATGGTGCGCAGGGCGTGCCAGTCGGCGGCGCCGCTGGTCCACCCGTAGACCACGGCCGCCACGAAGAAGGCCCCGGCCATGCCGACGTAGTGCTTGAACCCGGTGGTGAGCATCGTCTCTCGCCTACTTCGTGACGTAGACCGCGTACCAGATCACGGCGAACACCGCGACCGTGGCGAACCAGTACACCGTGGCCGCCGCCGGACCGTCCGCGATGCGCCGGTACTGACCGGACAGGGCGCGGAAGGCGGCGACGGCGAAGAACAGCAGGCCCACGACGGTCATCACCAGATGACCACCGACGATCGCGAAGATGAGCAGACCGGACGTGGTCGAGACGGTGAGTCCGCTCGTGGCCAGCAGGTAGGTGCTCTGGTTGATGAAGGCCACGGCCAGGAGCAGCGTGACCCCGAGGGCGAGGTAGGCGTGTTGGCGATCACCGCGCCCCAGGGCCTGCACGGCCCAGAGGGCGGGCACGGTCGAGATCAGCATCGTCAACATCAGCATGTTGGCCGGCACGAGCGAGATGACCGCATCGTCGGGCAGCCAGCTCTCGCCCTGCGTGAGGGAGTCGGCGCGCAGCGCCAGGTAGATGCCGACGAGGCCCATGAAGAACATGACCGACGCCGCCGCCGCCAGTGTGGAGCCCACCACCATGACCCGAGGCCGGGCGGGGGGAGGCGGCGGGGCGAGCGTCGCCGCGATCGCGCCGTTGCTGGCCATGATCACACCACCTCCGAGCGCGCCCCGAGGGCGTCGATCGCCGGCGCCGTCGCGTCTCTCGCGTCGAGCAGGGGATAGGGCGAGCCGATCGCGGGGAGGGGCTCGATGAAGTTGCCGTGAGGCGGCGGCGACGCGGTGGCCCACTCGAGGGTGAAGCCGCCCCACGGGTCCGCCGCCGCCCGCCGGCCCTGCCCGAAGGCGGCCGGCAGGTGCGCCACGATCAGCAGCAGCACGCCGAAGATCAAGAGCGCGCCGCCCACGGCGCCCAGGCCGTTCAACAGCTCGGCGCCGTCCTCTACCACGGTCGCCACCCCGGTGACGGGCGTGGTCGGCTGGCCGATCGCCCCGCTGACGAGATCGCTGCCGCCGTACAACACGGCGCCGCCCAGCAGCACCAGCGCGTTGAGCCGCCCGAGCGGCTCGGCCGGCATGCGCCCCCAGACCTTGGGCCCCCAGTAGTGCAGTGCGGCGGCGGCGCCGAGCACGATCGCCCCGACCACGAGCTTGGTCACCCCCAGGCCCCAGGTGGTGCCGAAGAGCTTGAAGCCGCGCACCGAGTAGGCGGCCGCCGCGGCGGCGGCGCCGAGCAGCAGCAGCACCGCCGGCATGGCCAGCATCAGCGGGCTGGCGATGCGGGGCCGGCCGCGGCGCAGCACGTCGCCCAGCCCGCCGAGGAAGGCGAGCAGCACCAGGAGCAGCGCGAAGCTGGCGCCCACGAAGGCGCCCTGCTCGACGAGGCGGGGGTTGAAGAACGTCTGGTGGTGGGCGCCGAAGCCGACCACGGCGAACGCGGCGATCAGGCCGAGGCCCACCGGGTAGCGGGCCTGACGGCGCCCGGCCATCACCGGGATCACGTCGGCCGCCACCCCGAGCACGGGCACGGCGAAGCTGAACACGGCGGTGCTGGCGAAGACCCACGAGAGCTGCGGCCACACGTTGTCGGCCTGGCCGAACAGGATGCGGCTGTGGGCGTCGTCCAGGTAGACGAGGGCCAGGTTGGCCCCGAGCACGGGCAGGGCCAGGAGCCAGACGCTGCCGCCGGCCACCATCGACCACGCGAACGCCGGCGCCCGCTTGAGGCTCATCCCCTCGGGCCGCGCCGTGAGCACGGTGGTGACCACGCAGATCACGCCGAGCAGCAGCGCAGCCAGCACCATGCCCCAGGCGGCCAGCGTGAGGTGCACCGCCTCCGGGTCGCCGCCGCCGGGGCCGCCGTTGATGCCGTAGCCGGCCACCAGCAGCAGCGCCCCCACGAGCCAGGTCCAGAAGGAGGCGGCGGCGGCGCGGGGAAAGGCAATGGTGGCCGAGCCCACCTGGAGCGGAACCACGTGGATGGCCACGCCGAGCAGCAGCGGCATCAGGCCCAGGAAGAACACCCCGACCTGGGACAGCGTGAGGATCTGGAAGTACGTGTCGGCGTCGAGCACGTTGAGCGTCTGGAGGTCGACCCCCTCGACCGCCACCAGCTCGGCCAGCACCAGGCCGCCGAGGAGGAACAAGAGCGAGAAGCCGATGTAGAGCCGGCCGACCACCTTGTGCTCGGCGGTGGCCAGCACGCCCGCGAAACCCTCGGGCGGGGCCGGCGGCAGCAGCGGTGCGGGCCCGGACGGGAGCGCCCCGACTGCGCCTGCTGCGGCGGCCTCCTCGAGTGACTCGGGCCGGGTTTCGGTGACTGTCATGAGCGCCGCTGACCTCGGGGATGCACGTGAAGCACGTCGGGAAGGCGTGCCGCGCCTGCCCGCTCGTGGCCAGGCGGCACGGGCGCGGACTCTACACAAGCGCCGGCGCCGGACCGGAATCCAGGGGGGAAGAAATGCCCAGGCGGGTGGATTTGCCGGGGGGCGGAGCGGGCCGAGCCGGGCTCGACCGGATCACGGCCGGGCTCGACCGGATCACGGCCGGACGCGGCCGGCGCTCAGGAGCGCAGCAGCTGATCGAGCGCCATTGCGCCGAACAGCAGCATCACGTAGGTGATCGAGAAATGGAACAGCGGCATCGCCTGCGAGGGGTCGCGCCGCAGCCGCCACGCCATCACCAGGAAAACGGCGCCGAGGCCGAGCGCCACAGCCAGGTAGAGCACGCCCATCCCCGCGACGGGGGCGAAGACCAGCGTGAGCAGGCACAACACCGCCGTGTAGGCCAAGATCCGGTCGGCAGTGGTGCGGTGGTCGGCCACCGAGGGCAGCATCGGCACCCCGGCCGCGGAATAGTCGTCGCGGTAGCGGATGGCGAGCGCCCAGAAGTGCGGCGGGGTCCAGTAGAAGATCACGGCGAAGAGCACCACCGGCGGCCACGCCAGCCGCCCGGTGACCGCCGTCCAGCCGATCAGCACCGGCGCCGCGCCCGCGGCGCCGCCGATCACGATGTTTCGGGTCGACGTGCGCTTCAGCCAGAGCGTGTAGACGAACACGTAGAAGAGGCAGGCGGCGAGGGCGATGACCGCCGACAGCAGGTTCACGAACGCCCACAACCAGCCGAACGCGACCGCCTCGAGGCCAACGGCGAAGCGCAGCGCGTTGGCGGGCTCGATCACGCCGGTCACGAGCGGGCGGTTGCGGGTGCGGTTCATGACCCGGTCGATGTCGCGGTCGACGTACATGTTCACCGCGTTGGCCCCGCCCGCCGAGAGCGAGCCGCCGATCACCGTGGCCACCATCAGCCAGAGCGACGGAACCCCCCGCTCGGCCACCACCATCGTGGGCACGGTGGTGATCAGCAGCAGCTCCACGATGCGGGGCTTGGTGAGCGCGACGTAGGCCCCGAGCTGGGACAGCAGCGTCTGGGGGAACGTGCTCGAGGCGGCCACGGCCATCGCTGAGCTACGTTAGGTGGGCCCATCGGCGCAGCGCCAAGGCGGATAGTCACAATCTCTTCGTGACGCCTGCCCGTGGAGCCCGCCCGGCAGGCCGGGGCCGGTCTGGCGCCCGACTCCGCCTTCGCGCCCGGCGCGTTCTACGGTCGGCGCCATGCGCCGACTGAGCATCTCGCCCACGGGATACCGGAGGCTCTGCGGGCTGGCGCTCGCGGCGCAGATCGCGATCATCGTCAGCGGCGGGGCCGTGCGCCTCACCGGCTCGGGCCTCGGCTGCAGCGACTGGCCGACCTGCGAAGAGGACCGCCTCGTCGCCCCCGCCGAGTACCACGCGCTGATCGAGTTCCTCAATCGGGCGGTGGGCACCGGCTTCGTGTCGCTGACGATCGCGGCGGTGGTCGTCGGCGCCCTGCTCCGCTCGCCGCGCCGGCCCGACCTGCTGCGCTGGTCGCTCGCGCTGGTGGCCGGCGTGATCGCCCAGATCGTCCTCGGGGGCCTCGTGGTGCTGGCCCACCTCGACCCGCGCCTCACCGGCGGGCACTTCCTCGTGTCGATCGTGATGGTGTGGGCGGCGGTGGTGCTGCACCATCGGGCCTCGTTGCCCGAGCGCGCCGACCGCACCCACCGAGCGGGGGGCAAGGCGGGCCGGCGGCCCACCCGCCGCACGCTGCTGCTCAGCCGGTTCGCGGTCGCCGCCGGCGCCGTCGTGGTGGTGGCCGGCGCCGTGGTCACCGGCAGCGGCCCGCACGGCGGGGACACGCGGGCGGAGCGGCTGCCCTACGACATCGGTCAGGCGGCGCGCGTCCACAGCCTGTCGGCGTGGGTGCTCGTGGCGCTGAGCGCGGCGCTGGCCGCCGCGGCGGCGCGGGGC
>JBJXGF010000401.1:0-7798 GCA_046153015.1 Acidimicrobiales bacterium
AGGATCGACGCCTCGGGCGCGGGCGGCGCCGTGGTGGAGGGCGCCGCAGCGGAGGGCGCTCCGGTGGAGGGCGCTGCGGCGGCGGCCCGAACCGGCGCCGGCGCCACCGCAGGGGCTGCGTTGGCGAGCAGATCCTCCGGCGCCGGCGGCGGGGACACGGCCGGCGGGGACACGGCCGGCGCCGGCTCGACCGGCGCCTCGGCGGGGGCGGCCGCGCTGGCCTCCGGCGCCGCGATGCTGGGCGTCGAGAACACCGGGCCGGAGGCAGGTGCGATCGAGGCCGACGCCCTGGCGGTGGGGGGCGGCGGCAACGCCGCCGGGCCGCTCTCGATCGGCGGCGAGGCCAGCTCCCCGCCGGCGCCGCCCGGTGACAGATCGCGGAGGACTCCGACCCAGCCGGCCAGCGCGGCCGCGGCCAGCACCACCACCGCGGCCGCCGCGGCAACCACCTGGCGTGGCAGCCTCGGCCCGTGCGCCCGCACCACGGTGACCTCGAGGACGGGCCGGTTCGGCGGGTCAGCGCGGCCGGTGCGGCCTTCCGGGGCGCGGGCTTCGAGGGCGGCCGCGAGCTCTGCCGGAGCGTGGGCGAGCTCGTGACAGAGGCGCCGGCAGCGCCCACAGCCGTCCAGGTGGTCGGCCAGGGCCGCTTCGACGCGTCGGGCCAGGCGCCCGCTCAGCAGCCCGTCGAGCTGCTCGCACACCAGTGCACAACGCTCGTCGGTCTCACCGGCCAGGTGGCGGCTGACCAGCGTCGCCCGCACGCGGGAACGGGCGGCGGCGGCGAGACGGGCGGCGTCGGCAGCGGGGAGCCCGAGCGCGGCGCCAGCGTGGCGAGGGTGCTCCCCCTGCACCTCGAGGCGCCAGAACGCGGCCCGCTCGAGGGGGTCGAGCTCGGCGAAGGCCGCTTCCCACCGCGCCCGCTCATGCGGTGATCGACCCATGAGGGGGAGATCGGCCCCCGCCCCTGTCGCCTTGAGCGCAGGATGCTCAGCTGAGCAGCGTGGCCAGCGCCCACAGCGCGCCCACCAGCCCGATCCCCACCATGAGCAGGCTCCGGGCCAGCGGCGCCCGCCCCGGCGGGGACTCGCCCGGGGCCGGCTCGCCCTGAGGGCGGCTCGGCGGCCGGATGAGCGCCAGGCCGTAGCCGAACACCATCGCCGCGCCGAAGGCCAGCACGAGCATGGGCAGCATTTGGTCGATGGGGATCACCGGCGCCTCCAACGCCCGACCCTAGCGGGGGCGGCGCCGGGCGCCGGCTCGCCTCCAACGCTCAACTGCGCGCAGCATCCGCCGACAGGGAACCTCGCCGGTGGACCATCGCCCCACCGGCCAAGCAGCGGATCGGCGGGAGCTGCGCCTCCCTCCAACCAGGCCGGCGGCGTTCTCCAGCGCCGGCGGCCCAGCAGCTCGCGCTCTCCGCTGTGGTCGATGTGGTGGTCGTCGCAACTGCCCACCCTCCACCACATCGGCCGTTTTGGCGCCCTGCTCGGCTACCGCAGGCGGCGGTGGACCGACACGGCGTACTCGGCGCGCTCGGCGCGCTCGGGCAGCGGGTCCATCTCCCACGTGGCGAACCGTTCGACCAGGCCCAGGCCGGCCGCCGCCGCGGCCTCGTCGTAGCCGGCCAGCCCCAGCCCGCCGGGCGAGAGCTGGAAGCCGGCGGCCACCACCCCGCCGGGCGCCAGGCAGGCAGCCACCCGCTCCAGCACCCGCCGCTCGGCCCCCGGAGCGAGGAAGATCATGACGTTGCCGGCCAGCACGGCGGCGCTGAACGGCTCGCCGGCCAGGTCGAGCTCGGCGAGGTCCGCCAGCAGCCACGGCAGCGCCGGGGCCTTTGCCCGGGCGATCTCGAGCATGGCCGGGTCGAGGTCGACGCCAGTGACGTCGACGCCCCGCCGCGCCAGCTCGATCGCCACTCGGCCCGTGCCGCAGCCGGCGTCGAGGACTCGGCGGGGCAGGCCGGGAACGAGCCGGCCGAGCATGGCCTCGACGAAGTCCGCCTCGCCGTGCACGTGGCGGCCTGCGGCGGCCAGCTCGGCGAAGCGCTGGTCGTAGCGCTCGCCCCGGGGCACGTCCTCCCCCATCCACCGGCTGCTCACCCGCCCAGTGTGCTCCCCGCTGGCCGCGGGAGGCGAGGCGGACCACACTGGCCGCCATGAGCGGGCTGGCGCATCGCTGGGAGCGCCTGTGCGCCGCGCTCGACGGCGACGCCCAGCGCCTCCAGACCCTCGGCGAGGCCTTGCGGGCGGCGTACGACGGGCCGACGCGGCGCTATCACACGGGCCGGCATCTCGCCGAGGTGCTCGACGCGCTCGAGGAGCTGGCCCCGGCCGCCTCGCCGGCGGCGACGCTGGCGGTGTGGTTCCACGACGCCGTGTACGACCCGGTGCGGGGCGACAACGAGGAGCGCTCCGCCCGATGGGCCGAGGCGGCGCTGGCCGACGCCGGGCTCGAGGCCGCGTTGATCGCTCGCGTGGGCGCGATGGTGCGGGCGACCGCCGCCCACGACCTCGACCAGCCCTCTGGCGCGGCCTACCCCGACGAGCTGGCGGCGGTGCTCGACGCCGACCTCGCCATCCTCGGCGCGGCCCCGGAGCGCTGCCGGGAGTACGCGGCGGCGATTCGAGCCGAGTACTCGCACCTCGACGAACCGGCCTTTCGAGCCGGGCGGCGCGCCGTGCTCCAGGCGCTGGCCGCCCGCCGGCGCCTGTACCGCACCGCGGCCGGCGCCGCCCGGTGGGAGGCGGCGGCGCGGCGCAACCTGGCCGCCGAGCTGGCTGAGCTCGCCCAGCCCGACCCAGCCTGAGGAGGCGAGGCCCCCCGCACCGGGGCTCAGCTCCGGTTGCGGGCCATGTTCTCGAAACGGGTGAGATGGCCGAGCCAGGCCAGGCGGACCACGCCGGTGGGTCCGCTGCGGTGCTTCGCCACGTGCACCTCCACCATGCCCTTGTCGGGCGAATCCGGGTGGTACACGTCGTCGCGGTAGAGGAACATCACCACGTCGGCGTCCTGCTCCAGCGAGCCCGACTCCCGCAGGTCCGACAGCACCGGCCGCTTGTCGGCGCGCTGCTCGAGGCCGCGGTTCAGCTGCGCCAGCGCCACCACCGGCGCTTCGATCTCCCGGGCGAGGATCTTGAGCCCCCGGCTGATCTCGGCCACCTCCACCTGGCGGCTCTCGGCGCCGGAGCGCCCGGTCATCAGCTGCACGTAGTCGACCACCACGAGGCCGAGGTCGCCGAGCTGGCTCTTCAGCCGGCGGGCCTTCGAGCGGATCTCCATGACCGACACGTTGGGGTTGTCGTCGATGTAGATCGGCGCCTCCCCCAACCGGCCGACCGCGTGGCTGATGGCGGTCCAGTCGGCCTCGGTGAGCCGGCCCGTGCGGATCCGGCTGGAGTCGACCCTCGCCTCGGAGCAGAGCAGACGCTGGGTGAGCTCCACCTGGCTCATCTCCAGCGAGAACATCAGCACCGGCCGCGCCGCCTTCAGCGCGGCGTGGGACAGCATGCCCAGCGCGAACGACGTCTTGCCGAGGCCGGGACGCGCCCCGATCACCACCAACGAGCTCGGCTGCAGGCCCGAGAGCTGCTCGTCGAGCTCGACGTAGCCGGTCGGCGTGCCGGTGATCGCCTCGCCCCGCTCGTAGAGCTGCTCCAGCCGATCGAGGGTCTGCTCGAGCAGCTCCCGCACCGGCGCGGTCGTGGCCGCGGTGCGATGCTCGGCCAGCGCGAACATCATCGCCTCCGCGGTGTCGACCGCCTTGGTGATGTCGTCGGGCATCGAGTAGCCGAGCTCGGCGATCTCGCTCGCCACGGCGATCATGCTCCGCAGGACCGCCAGCTCCTCGACGATGGCCGCGTATCGGGACGCGTTCGACACCGCCGGGCTGCCCGCCTGGATGGCGAGCAGCACCTCGGCGCCCCCGATCGCCTCGAGCAGGCCGGCGCGGGCGAGCTCGTCGGCCACGGTGACCGGGTCGGCCGGCTCCCCGGCGCCGTACAGCGCGCAGATGGCGTCGTAGATGTGAGCGTGGGCCGGCCGGTAGAACTGGTCGGCCTTGACCGTCTCCACCGCCACCGCGATCGCCTCGCGGGACAGCAGCATCGCGCCCAGCAGCGACGCTTCAGCCTGGAGGTTGTGGGGGGGCGTGCGCCCGCCCGAGCCCGCTGGGCGCGGGTCGCCCTCCGCGAACGGGTCGCGTCCCACCGCCCGCCGCGCTCGGCGATCCGCCGTCTGCTGCAACTCGACCTCCCAGTCCGTCATCGCCGTCCATGGTGCGCGCCGAAGCTGCCCCGATCGACGGATGGTCCCGGCGCAGCGCCGCCGGCTCAGGCGGTTGCGCAGCGGCGCTCGGCGCCCGGGATCAGCAGCGTGCCTGCGCCCGCTTGGGGATCGCTAGAGGACGACCAAAGAAAGTCTGGGGAAAACCGAGGTGGCGAACCGGTGAAACTCCACGCGTTGTTGGGGACAACGGTGTGGAGAACCACCGACGCCTGGGGACAAGAGCCTCGCTGCGCGCCGCGCTTGTCCTGGGGGCTCGCGCCCCCAGACCCCATCCACGCCCGACTGGCTGCGCTCGCTCGGTCGTGCGGCTTCGCTGCGCTCAGCCGGCGCTGACGTCGAGCTGGAGGAAGACCTTGACGTCGGTGTGCAGGCGAACGGGCACGAGGTGCATGCCGACGCTCTTGACCGGCTCGTCGAGCTCGATCAGGCGGCGGTCGATCTCGTAGCCCGTCTGGCTGTACACCGCGTCGGCGATCTCAGCGGCGGTGACCGAGCCGAAGAGACGCCCCTCGCTCCCGGCCCGGGCGGCCATGCCGATGACGCGGGGCGCCAGCGTCTTGGCCACCTCCTCAGCCGCCGCCCGCTCGCGGGCGTCCTTCACGGCGCGGGCCTTGCGCATGACTTCGGCCTGGCTTTCGAGGCCCGGGCTCGACCGGTAGGCCAGACCCTTGGGCAGCAGGAAGTTGCGGGCGTAGCCGTCGCTGACGTCGCGCACCTCGCCCCGCTTGCCGAGACCGCTCACGTCGTCTCGCAGGACGATCCTCATGAGCGCTCCGCCTCCCCCGCAACGACGAGCTCCGCGCCGGCGTCAACCTGCTCTCGCGGCGGCCCGCCCGGCGGCGGGCCGGAGGGACGCGGCATGCCTTCGTTGCGCATCCCCCGGTCGCCTCGATCGCCTCGATCGCCACGGTCGCCGCGCTCTTTCGAGCTGCGCTGCGTGGTCACGCGATTCGTGTAGGGGAGCAGCGCCATCTCGCGGGCGTTCTTGATGGCCTTGGCCACCTCACGCTGCTGGCGGGCGTCGTTGCCGGTGACCCGCCGGGCCCGCACCTTCGCCCGGTCGGACATGAACCGGCGCAGCAGGTTCACGTCCTTGTAGTCAACGTACTCGACCCGCTCCTGGGTGAGGATGCTGATCTTCTTCTTGCTGCGGCGCGCGTTGTCTTTGTTCTTGCCCCGCTTGGGGCCGACCTTGGCCATCAGAACGGCTCCTCGTCGTCGTAGTAGCCGGGGGCGGGCTCGCCCCGGCCGCCTCGGCCGCCCACGGCGGCAGGCGCGGGGGCTGCGGCCGCGGGCGCGTACTCGTCTCCGCCGCGCCGCTCGGTCTTCGTGACCGCCGCAGTGGCCCAGCGCAGGCTGGGGCCCACCTCGTCGGCGATCACCTCGATCTTGGAGCGGCGGTCGCCCTCCTGGGTCTGCCAGGACCGCTGCTCCAGGCGACCGGTCACGAGCACGCGCGTGCCCTTTTGGATCGACTCGCTGGCGTTCTCTCCGAGCTCACCCCAGCACACGATGTCGAAGAACGAGGTGCTCTCCTGCCATTCGCCGTTGCGCTGGCTGCGGAAGTTGACGGCGAGCCCGAAGTTGGCGACGGCCCGCCCAGCGGGCGTGAAGCGAAGCTCCGGGTCGCGGGTGACGTTGCCGACGAGGGTGACGGTGTTGCCTACTGCCATGGCTTGATCCTTCTGCGCTCTAGCCGGCGGCCGCCGGCGCCGGCGCCAGGGAGAGGCCGCGCCGGGCGGCCTCCTTCTCGGGCAGCCGGATGACCTTGTGGCGGACGGCTTCGTCCGCGATACGCAGGAAGCGCTCGATCCCGTCGAGGTTGGTGGCCTCGGTGAGGATCTGGAGGACGATGTAGTAGCCCTCGAGCTTGTGGTTGATCTCGTAGGCGAAGCGGCGGCGGCCCCACTTGTCGACAGTGGCGACCGAGCCGCGGTCGGCCTCGATCATCTCGGTTATCCGGTTGAGCAGCTTCTGAACGGACGCGTCGTCAAGCTCCGCGTCGAAGATGACCATCAGTTCGTAGGCTCGCACGGCGAGCTCTCCTCCCTCTGGACCCGGCACGCTCGGCCGGGGCCCCGCCGACGGAGCGGAGCAGGGCTTGGATAAGGCCGCTCAATGCTAGTCGCTCCCTGGGGGCGACGCACCGGCAGCCGACCGGCGGCGGGGACGCTGTTCATGGGGCGAGTATGTCGAGGGGGTGTGACAGCGAGGGGGTGTGACAGCGCGGACGCGCGGGATCGGACGGCGCGGCGGCGGGATCAGACGAGCTGGTGCGGGTAGTGCACCATGCAGACCTCGCACCACGACTCGGGGTCCTCGACGATCTCGACGATCTCGCTGCCGTCGGCGTCGCCCTGCATGACGTACACCCGGCGCACCGCGACGAGCTGCTCGTCGTCGCGACCGCAGCTCTCGCACCGACCTACCACGGCTCGGAGACTAGCCGGCCGGCCGAGCTCAGGAGCTGCGCCGGCCCAGTGGATAGGTGCGGTCGAGGAAGTTCCACGAGCACGAGGCGCACACCTCGACCACGTAGACCGTGAACGGGCCCTCCCGCTTGCCCAGCTCCACCAGCTCACGCTTGGCGCTGATGCAGCGGCCGTGAGACGGCAGGCGAGGGCCGAACACGTAGGTGACGAGCACCAGCTTGGCTGACTCGCAGATGGGACAGTCCTCGGCGGTGGCGCGGCTGCAGGTGGCGGCGGCCCGCAGCAGCTCGGCGTGGGCATCGCACACGTCGTGACGGGCGAGCCGCCCCCGCCGGAACTGATCGACGAGCGCGCGGCGGGCGAGACGGAAATCGATGACGCCGCCCGGACGGCTGACGCCTCCGAGCATGGCCTCCGGTCCGAACCGCACGCCGCTGAAGGCTAGTACGGCGCAGCGAGATCGCACGCGCCGCGCCCACGTCCGACGCCCTCGGGGACCGGTCCGCGCTCGTCCAGATATATCGGACGGATATGTTGTGTCGACCGGTCGACTCGAAGTAGGTTGATTGGCGCATGATAGAGCTGGCGATCCTCGGCCTGCTGCACGACGCAGAGCTGCACGGCTACGAGCTGAACAAGCGGCTGGGCGAGCTGCTCGGCGCGCCGGTGGCGTACGGCTCGCTGTATCCCGCGCTGTCCCGGCTCGAGCGGGCCGGCTGCCTGAAAGCGGTCGAGGCCCAGCCGGCCCCCCAACCGTCGATGCCGATGACCGGATCGCTCAAGGGCGAGCTGGCCGCGTTCGCCGACGCCGCCCGGCCTGCCGCCAGCGCCCCCGACAGCGACAGTGAGCGAGGCGAGCGGGGTCGCCGGGCCCGGCGGGTCTACGGCTCGACCGCACGGGGCCGGGAGCGGCTCCGGGAGCTGCTCCTCGAGCCGGCGCGCGGCGCGATGGACCACCGCGGGTTCGCGCTGGTCGTGGCCTTCTGCGCGCTGCTCGAGCCGGCCGAGCGGGTGGCGCTGTTCGAGCGCCGACGCGCCGAGCTGGCCCGCCGGCTGGACGAACGCCGGCGGCGGCGCGGGGG
>JBJXGF010000001.1:0-3028 GCA_046153015.1 Acidimicrobiales bacterium
CGACACGGCCCGCGCCGCCGCCGGCGGCGGGCGCGTGCTCGACGCCCGCGCCCACGACCGGTTCCGGGGCGACCACGAACCGATCGACCCCCGCCCCGGGCACATCCCCGGCGCCCACTCGGCCCCCTTCGCCCGCAACCTGGACCAGGCCACCGGCTGCTTCCTGCCCGCCGCCGACCTGCGCCGGCGCTACGACGAGCTCGGCGCCCGGCCCGGCGCCGAGGTGATCGTGTACTGCGGGTCGGGCGTGAGCGCCTGCCACGACCTGCTCGCCCTCGAGGCGATCGGGGTCACGGCCCGGCTGTACCCGGGCTCGTGGTCGCAGTGGTCGGCCGACCCGGCCCGCCCCGCCGCGCTCGGCGATCACTAACCTCGCCGGCCATGGCACCCGAGGCGCCCGCCGGCATCGACATCCCCGCTGTGACCGCCTGGTTCGAGGCGAACATCGCCGGCGCCGCCGGCCCGCTGCGCTTCCAGCTCCTCGAGGGGGGCCACTCGAACTTCACCTACCGCGTGAGCGACGCCGGGGGGCGGGACTGGGTGCTGCGCCGCCCGCCGCTCGGCGAGCTGCTGCCCTCGGCGCACGACATGAGCCGGGAGCACCGCATCATCAAGGCGCTGGGGGGCACGGGCGTACCCGCGCCGGCCGCCATCGGGTTCTGCGAGGACCCAGCGGTGACCGGCGCCTGGTTCTACGTGATGAGCTACGTGCCGGGCTGGGTGTGCCACGACGAGCCCGACGTGACCGCCCACTACGACGAGGCGCAACGCCGCCGCATGTCGGAGACCCTGGTCGACGGCCTGCTGGCCCTGCACCGGGTCGACCCCGACGCGGTGGGCCTGGGCGATCTCTCCAAGCGGGAGGGCTACGTGCTGCGCCAGCTCAAGCGCTGGGCCCAGCAGTACGAGGCGTCGAAGGGCGAGCTCGAGGCTGTTCCCCGGCTGGCCGGCCTGCTCAGCGCGAAGGCCCCCGCCGAGCAGCGGGTCACGGTGGTGCACGGCGACTACCGCCTCGGCAACGCCATCGTCGGCTTCGACGGCGCGGTGGCCGCCATCGTCGACTGGGAGATCTCGGCCCTGGGCGACCCGCTGGCCGACCTCGCCTACCTCGTGGCCACCTGGCGCGAGCCCGGCGACCCGATCCGCACGATCGCCACCGGCCCCTCGGCCCTGCCCGGCTTCGCATCCCGCCGGGAGCTGGTCGAGCGCTACGGGCAGGCGACCGAGCTCGACGTGTCGGGCTTCGAGTTCTATCTGGCGTTCGCGTACTGGAAGATCGCGTGCATCGTGCAGGGCGTGTGGGCCCGCTACGACGCCGGCCAGAAGCCGCCCGACGACGTGGACCTGGCCGACATGCTGGCCTCGGTGCGCCTGCTGGCCGAACGAGCCGACGAGCTCGCTACGGCGCTCTGACGATCTCGGGCCGCCGCCACAGCCACAGCGCCAACAGCACGACGCCGGTCGTGGCCGAGGCCGTGACCGCCGCCGAGGGGCTCAGCCACTCGGCCACCGAGCCCATCATGAAGTTGCCGAAGGGCAACGCGCCGATGGCCATCGTGAGCAGCCCCATGGCCCGGCCCCGCAGGTGCTCGTCGGTCACGCTCATGCACAGCGCCGCCTGGAACGAGCCGAAGCAGGCTGTGCCGAGCCCGCAGCACATCAGCGCGGCGAGCGCCAGCCGGTAGCTGCCGGCGTTGGCGAAGGCCACCAGCAGCACGAGCGCGAACATCGAGCCGCCCACGTACATGGCGCCGCGCCGGGTCGGCTGCACCTTGGCCAACACCAGCGCCCCGAACGCGGCGCCCACGTTGCCGCTGGCCGAGAGCAGGCCGGTGGCGGTGCCGCTCACCCCCATGAGGCGGCCGAAGGTGGGCACGAGGGTCATGAACGGGAAGTAGAGGAGGTTCACGAGGAACGTGACGCCGAGCAGGCTCACGAGGGTCTTGTTGGCCGGCAGGGCGCGCAGCCCCTCGGCGAGCTCGGCCACGAAGACCCGCAGGCCCTTGCGGGGCGCGTCTCCCGGGGTCGGCGCAGCCGGCGCGGCCGGCTTGGGCGGGGGCGCCGGCACCCGGGTCATCAGGACGAGGCCGGTCACGTAGCAGACGCCGATCAGGAAATAGACGAACCACGGACCCACGAGGTCGATCACCGCGCCGCCGCAGAAGGTGCCGATGGCCGTGCCCGCCGACATGCTGAACGCCTCGAGCGCCATGGCGTTGGTGATCAGGTGGCGGTCGGCCACGTCGTAGACGAGCGCCCGCCGGTTGGTGAGATCGACCACGCTGCCGATGCCGATGCAGACGGCGTACACGTAGACCATCCACACCTCGAGCCGGCCGGCGGCGACCACCGCGGTCATGGCGAAGGCCACCGGGATCACCGCGGTGAGCTGGCGCAAGATCGTGCGGCGGCGGTCGAAGCGATCCGAGATGCCCCCGGCCACGATCCCGCCGATGAACATCGGCGACCAGTAGAGCACCCCCACCAGCTGCGCCAGCAGCGGCGACTCGGTCTTCTGGTCGACGAGATAGGCGCCGGTGAACACGCCCAGCCAGCGGGTGAGGTTCCACATCCACCCGGCCGCCCACAGCTTGGCGAAGGAACGGTTGGACAGCGACGCGAACATCCCGGAGGGCTGCGCCTCCGCGGCGGCGACGCGCCCGGTCAACTCCGCAGTCACGCCCGGGACCCCCCTCGGTCGGTGAGACTGGAAGCGAACTGTACTCCCGCCGATAGCGTGCTTCGCATGGGGTTGAGCCTCGACGACGCCACCGACGCCCAGCTGCTGGCCGCCCCCCTCGCCGGGCTCGACCAAGCCCCGAACGCGGTGACGTTCCTGGAGCTGGCGGCGGTGGCGGGCGGGGCGCGGGGCCACGACTGGGCCGATTGGGTCTCACCCGTGCTGGGCGCGCTGTTCGAGAGCTGGCCGGCCACGCTGCCCGCCGGCCAGCGCGACCGCGTGCGGCCGCTCGCCGCCCGGGTCTGGGGCACCGCCGCCCAGCCCGAGGCCGACCGCCGGCGGCGGCGG
>JBJXGF010000003.1:0-22053 GCA_046153015.1 Acidimicrobiales bacterium
CGCTCACGATACCGAGCGGCGCTGCTCGCCAGCGTCGGCGAGCTGGAGCGCGTACTGCCGGATTAGGTCCGAGACCGTGCTGCAACGCCGCTCCGCCTCGGCGGTTAGCGCCGCCTTCAGGCGGGGCGAAATCTTGAGCTGGACGGTTTCAGTGAGTTGCGCTTGCGCCACGAGCGGTTCCTTTCCTTCATGGCCGATAGTGACACTATAGCGTCGCCAACACTATAGCCAACCTCAACGAGCAGAAATCCGGGGGCTTATCTGTATCACACTCTTACCAGGACTTATGTCGCTGTTGCATGATTGCGGGCAAGGGCTGGGAACCGGTCGGGAACCGGTCCGATTCTCAAAACACAAAAAGGCCCTCTGACCAGGGTGGGAACCAGTTGGGAACCACCGGGAACCAGTCCATTTCCGAGGTCATTCTCATTATGCGGCCAACATATAAGCGCAGGTCAGGGACTTGAGCCCCACACCCCGCCGTGCTGGAAGGTCGAAAAAGGCCCAAAAACGGCCCAAAACAGGCGGGAACCACTGCGGGAACCACCCTCCGGCCCGATTCGGGAACCAGTGCGGGAACCACCGGGAACCACCCCCGCCAACATGGCCCTGACCAGGGCTTATACACGGGAACCAGTGCGGGAACCACCGGGAACCACCCTCCCCGCCAATCGGGAACCACGCCCCCTCCCTTATTGGGAGGGGGTGGTTCCCACGGTTGCCTCGGAACTACCTCAGACAGCTCCTCTATGGTCAGGGCCCGTGTCGGTCGCGAAGCGCATCACTGCCCGAGGCGAGGTCCGCTGGGATGCCCGGGTCAGGGCCCCCGACGGGAAGGAGCGCTCCCGCACGTTCAGCACCCGGAAGGCGGCGATGGCGTGGGAGCGGGCCCAGCGCTCAGCGAAGGACGCCGGGACGTGGCTCGACCCCTCCGCCGGTCGGCGCATCACCGTCGCAGCCTGGGCCGAGCGATGGCTAGCCGACCATCACCGTCTATCGGTCGACACCCAAAGGCAGTACGAGATTGTGCTCGGCGTGGCGATCCTGCCGCCGCTGGGCCGGCGCTCCTTGGCCAGCGTGACCCGGCGCGACGTGCAGCAACTTGTTGCTGGCTGGAGTAAAGAGCGCAAGCCGGCAACGGTGGTAAAGCGCCTGAGCGTACTAAAAGGCATGCTTGACGCTGCGGTAGAGGCCGAGCTGCTCGGTCGGAATCCGGCAGCAGGCGTCAAGACGCCGACGATTAAGCCTGTGCCCCGATCGCTGCCATCGGCAGAGCAGCTCGACTCGCTGTTCAAGGCAATCGGGCCTGACTATCGCTTGCTTCCTCTCTTGGCCGTGTTAACGGGCCTCAGATGGTCGGAGGCGGCCGCTCTGCGGGTGACGGACGTGGACGTGCTGGGACGGTCCCTGCGGGTCGCTCAGCGCCTCAAGGACCGCCCAGGGGAGGGCGGCGTGATCGTGTCCGGGGCCAAGACGGTCGAATCGTTGCGTGAGATGGCGATCGGCGACAGGCTGGCTGAGCAGATCGCTGCTCACCTCGTTCGCCGTGGCCTGACCGCTGCCGATGGTGAGGCTCTGTTGTTTGTCCGGCCGGATGGTCGACCGCTTTCCTATTCCTGGTTCAGCGTCATGGTGTGGGGGCCCGCACGCGGGGAGGTCGGTCTACCCTCGTTGGGTTTCCACGATCTGAGGCGCTTGAGCGCCACCCTGATGGTGGCCAGCGGAGTCGACCTACGCACCGCTCAGCACCGCATGGGCCACAGCAAAGCGCAGACACTTCTCGCCCTCTACGCCCAAGTCGTCCAGCAGGCCGACGCTGACGCCGCTGAGCTGCTCGAAGGGAAGCTCCTCGACCGCTCGCGGGATGGACGCGGGATGAACCGCAAGACTCAGCGCCCGCAGCAGACCTAATACCGCCTCTGACCTGGACCTTTACTCGGCTCGCTCAGGCGAACAGAGCCCGGCTGAGCACCACGTTCTGGATCTAGAGATGGTGTCAGGCATCCCATAACGATCGGCCGCCGCAGACCAGACGCTTTTGCCGTACTCAACCGCACTGTGCCGCCACGACCCGTACGCGGGATGAACGCGGGATGACGCTATGCTCTTGGGCACATGAACGAGATGACCTCCAGCCCCCTCGACCCCCGAGGTCATCGTTCATGGCTAAGCCCCCCACGGTCGCCCAGCAGCTCGCCGATCTCCTCTCGGCCGGAGCGCTCGTAGTAGTCCTTCCGGGCGACTACGAGGCCCTCCAGGGTCTCCTCAGCAGCCTCCAGCCCCAGCGGGAGCCCGACGACGGCATCCGGGCCGTGAGCGTGGCGGAGGCGGCCCGCCGGCTGGGCGTTTCACGCACCACGGTGTTCAAACTGCTGCGTGAGGGTCGCCTGCCGTCGGTGCAGATCGGAGACCGCCGGCTCGTCTCCGTCGCTGCGATCGAAGCCTTCATTGAGGCCGGGGGCGACGCTGCCTGAGTCATGCTCGCTGCGGCATGGCTGCATTACAGTCGCATTGCCTGTGGATAAGCGCTGTTGACGCTATGTCAGGGCTCGTACACTTCTAGTGGTGTATGGCGTAGCTGATAGTCTCATTTACGCGAGTGTCCTCAGCGACGCCAACGACACGATCGCCTCCTGGTGGCCCCTCCTCGTAGCAGTCTGGGGCGTATCGAAGGTGATCCGAAGGGGTGCCGGCGTGCGCTGGAATAAGAGCGTCATACACGTTATGCAGCCGCAGTTGGACGCGATCCTCTCTGAGCTGCGCACCAACGGGGGCACGTCGCTCAGGGACGCTATCGGCCGTATCGAGGCCAAGGTCGCTGAGGCGGATAGGCGGCTGACCGTTCTCGATCAAACGCTGCAAGAGCATGTCCGGGCGGTCGCATCGGGCAGCAATGCCTGATCTCGCTCTGGTCCTGACCAACTCCCTGACGGATCTCGACGAGCTGATCGACACCGTGAAATGGGCCCATAGCACGGCGTATTGGCCGCCAAGGGCCGGCGATGCTGGCCCCGTCGTAAGCCGGTCCGCACCGGGGAGCAAGCCTCCGGCCTGTGGCAACGACTGGAGCCGAGCGGTCCTCCGTGAGGCAGCGGCTTACGTCACGGGAGCTGAGGTGCGTGTGGGCGTGGCGCTCGCTGCGATCGGCATGACCAGCGTCCCGGTCCGAGGCAACCCCTCCCTCGACGCCGGCGATCTCAGCCGTTGGCGCACCGCCCACGCAGGGCTGCGCTGGGGGGTCTCCACGCTGCTGCAGGCGGTCGAGGCGGACACGATCCCTCGGGAGCACCGGCGGGGCATCAGGGCCGTTCTGGCGGGCACGGAATCGAACTGGATGGGGAGCGCCTGCTGGCGCATCAGGATGGTCAACGGCGTGCTCATCGAAGCGTTCCGAGGTACAGAGCGGCCTTCAGGCGACTTCATCGTCGCATGCAAGATCTGTCGGATTAGGGATGTGGCGGCGAAGCGTGGCGGCCGGTGCGAAACGTGCGCCACCTACAAGGCCAGGCGAGGTGGAGAGCGTCCGACCGAGCTCGACGCCGCCGTGCGTGATGCGCCCATCCAGGCGAAGGCCCGCCGCCTCGCCCGGAATGAGGGCTGGGGGGCCGCTTAGGCGCTGCGGCGCTGACGCTCCTTAGCCCGCAGCCGCTCGACCTCCAGCCGGCTCTCCTCGATCTCGGCACGCTGCAGAGCCCGCTGCTCGGCCCGCTGGGCGAGGTTCGCAGCGATCTGCTCGCGTTCGACCTCGTAGCGCTGAGCTGCTCTGACCTGCTGCTGCGCCGTACTGACGGCCGGCCGTAGGGGCTCCGGCTGGCGTTCGGGCTCGACCCGCTCCAAGCGGGCGGAGGACTGGCGGACAGCGGCGGCAGCAGCGGCCGTCGCAGTTCGCTTCCGTTGGACTCCGGCGGCAGTGATAGCGGCCCGCTTGGCTTGTTTCACAGCCGTAGCCTCAGCAGCCGCCTCGCTCGCCTTCGCCGGGATAAGGCGGCTGGCGTCGGGCGGCGTCACCTTGCGCCGCTCGATGCGCCGCTTCACCACCGCCGACATGGCTGCGTACTTCCGGATAGCGGAAGTAGGAACGACCTCACCATCGGCTTTTGCGATCGCTCGCCACGTATAACCCTCCGCTCGTGCGCGTGCGGCCGCAGCGTGCATGGCGGCATGCGCCATATCAACCAGTTCAGACCAGAACGCGACCGCTTCAAGGGCGTCGGCGGGGCATAGCTCATGCAACGATGCGATCGCCGCCTGTCGTGCGCCCTCGGATCGCTGGATTATCGCCCGGGCCTCGTCTTTTACGTAAACAACCACGTTGCGAGCGTAGCGAACCGCTATGATCGACGGTACACGTATGCAGCGTGGCGCTGTCTGCTCAGACGGCCAAAACACCAGCGGTGAAGCCCGATCGCAACCCGGTCGGGCTTCTCCCTTTTCCCCCTGGAGGCGACCTGATGGCAACGCACACGGCCGCCGTGGCTGCGACAGCGACAGTCGGCACCGTCACGACCGAGGGTGTCGACACGTTCACGCTCACCGGCGTGGCCGGGTATACGTGCGTCGTGATGGCGTCCCATACGGCCGCCGAGCCCGTGTGGATCACTTGGTCCCTAACGGGCTCCACCCCGGCAGATCCGACCGTCGGGGGCGCCGATTGCGTCCCGGTGCAGCCCGGCAGGGAGCATCGCATCCGAGTAGATGACGCCACCGCCAGCGTGATGGTGAAGGTTCTCGCCGCCGGCGCGTACATGTCCGTGTACCTGGGGGACGTGTGATATGGCCCACCTGACTCTCGGGCGTTTCATCGCCGGTGAGGTTCCTGAGCCGTGGGAGCACACGTTCACAGCCGACGACGACGGCACGGCGATCAACCTCACCGGCTACTCGGCGAAGGTCACATACCGCCGGAACAACAGCGGCGCTCAGGTGGTCCGCGACGCCGTCATCTCCAACGCCGTGCAAGGCAAAGCCCAGTACGCGTGGATCGCTGCCGACACCGCCACCTCCGGCCTGCTCAAGGGTGAGCTGACCGTCCAGGACGGCACGAATCGTTACGCGGTGAGCTTCACTATGACGCTCGACGCCCCGTCGGGCGGCACGCTCCCCGGCGTCGGGGCGGTCATCGACCCGGTTACGAGCCCGGTCGGCCTCGTAGGCGACATCACCCCCGTCACGCTGGGCTCCACCGCTCTCGCCGGCGGCACGGTCCGCTACGCCGACGCCGGCCACCGCCACGCCTTCCCCACGGCGCAGGCGGCGTCGCTGGAGCTGGAGTCGGACTTCACTGGCGGCGATAACACATCCGACTCGACCCGCCGCATCCACTTGCACAGCCACCAGCGGGCGGTGAACCCGAATCACTTCGGCGAGGCGATCCGCATCGACCTTGAGCGCGACGGCGCCAAGGGGATGATCGCGTGGCGTGAAGACTACACGGGGAGCGGCCCGCGCTCGGTGGCGTGGATCGGCGCCCATGGCCAATCTAACGACGGCCTGTCGTGGCATAACCACATAGCGATCGAAGTCCCGGACCTTTCAGGCGGGTTGCAAACCGCTCTGGAGATCCCTTTCGCCCAGTGGGACACGGTGGACGGGTTCGGGATCTCGGCGAGCGACGTGTACGTCCGCTCAGTCGCCAAGCTCATCGCCGGGGCCAACGCCTACGTCGAGAGCGCCGACGGGACGAACCGCGACCTCACGTTCTCCTCGAAGGTCTCGGGCAACGTCGGCGGCCTGGATGCTCACCGTCGTTGGAGCGTCCGTGCGACGAGCGCCGCTGAGTCCGGCGCGAACGCCGGCACGGACTTCGAAATCGTGCGACGGACGGACGGCGGAGTCGCTGTTGACGCTCCCCTGCGCATCACCCGTTCGACGGGGGCGATCACCCTCGCCGGCGCCGTCACGGCGTCCAGCACGCTCTCAGTGACGGGAGCGGTGACCCTGAGCTCCCGCCTGACCGCCGTCGGCTCAGCCTCCGGTCACGCGATCGCCGCCAGCGGGGCGAGCGGCAGCTTCTCCCAGTTCGCGGCAACCACCGCAGCGAGCGGCGACCGCGTGTTCGACGCTCGGGTGTCCGGCGACACCTCGGCCCGGCTGCTCGCCTTCGCGTCGGGCAAGATCGAGTGGGGCGACGGAGCGGCGCGGGACACCGCCCTGGAGCGGGCCTCCACCGCTCAGCTCAGGATCACCCCGACGGCCAACGCGTCGAACTCGTCAAGCGTCGGCGGCGCCCTCAACATCACGAACAGCGCCTCCACCGGCGCCGGGCTCGTCGTGTACAGCACGCAGGCAGCGCCGACCGGCCACCTGATCGTCGCCCGAGCGAACCACGCCACGTTCAACCAGTCGGCGATCTTCGTCGACTACGTGGGGACCAACCACGGCGTGAGCATCTCGCACGCCGGCACAGGCGGCGCCTCCAGTGCCCTGAACGTGACCAGCTCGAACGCGTCGTTCTCGACGATGCAGCTCAGCGGTGTGGAGACCACGACCGGGACGCTCAAACTCACTCACACGGGCACCGGCGGCGACAGCACCGCCGCAGCGGTCAGCCTGAGCCTGGCCGGCGCTGGCACGGCGGCGCAGGGGATCTTCCTCACTGGCGCAACCACCGGCGACCTCGCCAAGCTCGTCAACAACAGCGTGATCCAGTTCAGCGTCGCCGCCGACGGGGACACGCTCATCGCCGGCGACTTGAACCACGACGGGAGCGGCGTCGGCTTCTACGGCACAGCCCCGGTCGCCAAGCCCACCGTGACCGGCAGTCGAGGCGGGAACGCCGCCGTGGCCAGCCTCATCACCGCGCTGGCCAGCCTCGGCCTGCTCACCGACTCGACCACCGCCTAGGAGCCCTCGCATGCTCGTCCAAGCTCTGACCTCGTTCCCCCCGACCGAGTCGCTCGGCCTCACCGCTGGAGCGACGGCCAACGTGTCCCCGTCCGACGCTGTCCGCCTGGCTGGCCTCGGGCTGGTCAAGATCGTGGACGCCCGCACCCTGAACGACAACGTCTCGGCCCCCGTGCCCGGTGACCAGGCGCTCCTGGCGTGGGCGTATGACCCGGCCGCCGCGGTGAACAGCCTCGCCGGCACCTCGGGGACGCTGTATGTCGTCCGCATGCGTCTCGCCGAGGCGGCCACGATCAGCTCGATCGTCGCCTACGTCGGCACGGCGGGGGCCACGCTGACCGCTGCCCAGAATCTCGCTGGCCTGTACGACGCAGCAGGCGTCCGCCTCGGCGTGACGGCCGATCAGTCCAGCGCGTGGACGTCGACCGGCACCAAGGTCATGGCCCTTACCGCCCCCGTCGAGGTGCCCGCCGGCGTCTACTGGGCCGCCCTGCTCGCCGTAGGCACGACCACCCCCGCCTTCACTCGCAGCGCTGGGTCGGCCTCGGCCAGCGTCGGCCAGACCGCAGCGCCGTACCGCTTCAGCATCGCTGGCACGGGCCAGACCTCGATGCCGGCGACCATCACCCCGGGCAGCGTGACCGCCGCCCCCGTCGCCTACTGGGTGGGCCTCGCATGAGCGAGTCCTGGGGTCTCGACCCCAACGGGGCATACGACGAGCGGGACCTGGAGCACGCTGAGGCGGTGCTGCGCTCGGCCCGCGAAGCGAAGCTGCGAGAGGCGATGGCCGAGATTCAGGAGGTGCTCGACCGTTACGGCCTCGACCTCGTGCCCGTCGTCGACATCGTCCTCCGCCAGCGGACCTGATGCCCAGCCGTCGCTGCCTCGACTGCGGCGCCCTCGCCGCCCGCTCCCGGTGTACGACCTGCGAGCAGCGCCGTCAGTCCCACCGCAACGCCAACCGCACCCACTACCACGGGACCTACGACAAGGACGCCGCGATGGTGCGGGCCACGGCCACCGTGTGCTGGCTGTGCGGGGACGGACCACGGCCCGGCGACCCGTGGCAAGCGGACCACGTCCACCCCGGCGACCCGACCAGCGAGCTGCGCCCAGCGCATCGCTCGTGCAACGCAGCGCGAGGCAACCGTGCGTAGCTGCGCGAACTGCGAGGCGCCCATCCCGAGCAGCGGCGACGACTGGCTGTGCGGCGACTGCGACGACATCGACATCTACGTCGAGTACGACGATGACGACGAGGACGCTGACGACGACAGCGCCGCCACCCATCGTGACCCCGAGTTTTCCACAGGGGGCGAGGGGCCAGCACCCCGGCCTTCCTAATTTTTCTCATATGCGCGGCTAGGCAACCGCTTGGCGTGACCGCCCGTTTCAAGGAGGAGAGCATGCCGGCACGCAAGAAGCCGACCTCCACGCTCGCCCCTCGTTCACGCCGCCCGGAGCTGGCTGTGATCGCCGGCTGCAGCACCCCTCCGCCTGAGCTGTTCTGGGCGCCGGAGATCGCCCGGGATTGGGAGGCGCTGTGGGCGACCGAGCTGGCCGCTTACTTCGCGCCGACTGACGAGACGGCCCTGCGCCGTCTGTTCGACCTCTACGACGAGCGGGCAGCGTTGCTCGCCGTGTGCCGGGCGGAACGGTTCGTGGCCGGGTCGATGGGCCAGCCGGTGTTGAACCCGGCGCATCAGGCGGTGGCCAGCCTCGACGGCCGCATCCTCGTCCTGGAGGACCGTCTCGGGTTGAACCCGGCGGCCCGGATGAAGCTCGGCATCCAGTTCGGAGCGGCGGCGAAGTCGCTCGCCGACCTGAACAACTTGGCCGGCGGGAAGCCGGCGCCGAAGCGTGCGGAGCCGACGGAGGTGATTGACGTTGTCTCCGCTGACCCTCGATTCGCCGGCTGACGAGCGGCTCCACCGGTATCGCTGCCACGTCGAGTCTGGGGACTGGTCGGACTGGTCGCCGCTCTCGGACATCTGGCCGACGCTTGGCGGCGAGGCCTGCAACTGGATCGAGCGGCACTGCGTGTTCGGCGACGGTGAACGGTTCGGGGAGCTGGCCGAGCTGCTCCCCGAGTGGCGTTCGGCGATCTTCGAGTGGTTCGAGTTCGAGCCCGGCCCCGATGGGCAGTTCCGGCGCTGGCGGTACAAGCGGGGGCTGCTCGGCTGGCCGAAGGGGTGCGGGAAGACGCAGGTGCTCGCCTGGTTGGCGGTGCTGTGCGCGTTCGGCCCTGCGCCGTTCGCCCCTCGTTCGGCGCACGTGCGGATCGCCGCTGCCTCGTTCGACCAGGCCAAGGAGTTGTTCGCCGCGGTGCAGGTGTGCTGCGGCGGCCAGGACGACATCTACCCTGACTTCCCGCTGTCGGGCCTGTTCTACGTGCAGGATGCGCAGGTGGTCCGCAAGGACAGCGTGCCGGGACGCATCGAGCGGATCGCCGCAGCGGCGGGCACGTCCGACGGTGCGAAGCCGACCCTGTTCATCGCCGACGAACTGCACGAGTGGACGGGCAACAAGGAGCGAGTCCACTTCGTGAACAGCAACGGGGTGGCGAAACGGGTCGACGCCCGCGAGCTGAACATCTCCACCGCCGGCGTGCGGGGCAGCATCCCGGCGAAGCCGACCGATTCGCTGCTGTGGCGCATGTACGTCGCCGGCCTCGAACTGCTCTCGAAGCCTGATCCTCGCAGCCGGTTCTTGTTCCGCTGGCGGGCCGCCTGGCAGGAGGGCGACCAGGAGCCGAACCTCGACGATCCCGCTGAGCTGGAGGCGGCGCTGCGACACGCCGGCGGCAGCGCCTGCGACCGGCTCTTCGCCCTCGCCGACCGGGTGGAGCGTTACAGCTCACCGGAGCTGCCCCGCGCCGACTTCTCCCGCTACTTCTTGAACGTGTGGGTCAGGCAGGCGGCGGACTCGTGGCTCGCTGACCGGCCGGGCGCGTGGGACGACTGCCGGGAGGCCGGAGCATGCATCCCTGACGGCGCCCAGGGCGTGGTCCTCGGCATCGACGCCGCCCTGCGAGGCGACAGTTTCGCGGTCGCTGCGGTGTGGCCCCGGCCCGACGGCCGGCTCGTGTGGTCCGGCCGGGTGTGGCGATCGGCGAAAGGCCGCATCGACTTCGTCGAGGTGCGCTCGCACATCGCCGCGTGCACTCGCCGCTGGCGGGTGCGGGCCATGGTGTACGACCCGCGCCTCGTCGAATTCATGGTCCGGGAGCTGGAGGAAGATCTCGGCGTTCCCGCCGTCGAAGTCCCGCAGTCCGTCGAGCGTAGGTCGAAGATGGACCTGTACGCGTACGAGTTGATCGTGTCGGGGCGGGTGGTGCACGACGGCGACCCGGATCTCCGTGAGCACGCCCTTTCGGCGGTGTGGCGCGAATCCGAGCGCGGCCGAGTTCTCAGCAAGTCCCGTTCCGGGTCGCCGATCGACCTGCTCATCGCCTGCGACATGGCCTCGTGGGAGGCCACCGAAGCTGAGCCGCCCGTGCTCGACCCGCTTTTGATGGTCCGATGAATGGAGGCGCTATGCGCCAGCAGCTCGCTCTCGCCGTGAGCGTCGCCCTCGTGATCGCCGGCACGTGGCTAGTCGCCGGCCGCATGGCCGCCGGCGTCGCGATGCTCGTCCTCGGCGTCGTCGGCTGCGTCCTCGCCGCCGTGTCGGCCCTGCCTGACGGCGGTGGCCGGTGAGGGGCCGTGACCTCGCCCGGCGCATGCTCGGCATGGAGGGCCGCAGCGACGACACCTCGCCCGCCGGTCTGTTCGGCCCGCGTGACGGCCGGGGCACGTACGCCGGTGTGCGGGTCGACAGCGAGACGGCGATGCGCCATTCCGCCGTGTGGGCGGCAGTGAACCTCCTCGCCCGCACCGTGTCCCGCATGCCCGTTGATGTGTACCAGACGACCACCGAGGGCCGCCGTGTCGAGATCGTCCCACCGGCGATCGTCAGCCGTCCCGACCCGGCGCCGCAGATCACGGCCCGCCTGTGGCGCCGCCAGGTAATGGTCTCGTGGCTCCTGCGGGGCAACGCCTACGGGTGGGTGGTCGCCGAGGACCGCAACGGCTGGCCGGCCAAAGTCGAGATCTTGAACCCGGACCGGGTCGGGGCGAACTGGTTCGGCGAGGGGCCGGTCACCTGGCGGGTGAACGGCCGCGAGGCCAGGCTGTGGCAGGAGGGCGGGCAGCTGCTCGCCTGGCCCGCCTACGTGTCGCCGGGCTGCCCGATCGGGCTCTCTCCCATCCGGTTCGCCGCCGAGAGCATCGGCCTCGGGCTCGCCGCCCAAGAGTTCGGCGCTCGGTTCTTCGGGGACGGCGCCCATCCGACCTCGGCGGTCACGCTGGACACCCCGACAGTGACGGACGAGCAGGCCAAGATCGTGAAGCAGCGGGTGCTCGACTCGATGAACGGGACCCGGGAGCCGATCGTGCTCGGCTCCGGCGCCAAGTTCGCTCAGCTCCAGATCGCCCCCGACGAATCGCAGTTCCTCGAAACGATTGGCGCGAACGTCGCCGATGTGGCCCGCTGGTTCGGCGTCGCGCCGGAGATGGTCGGCGGCTCCTCGGGCGACAGCAACACCTACAGCAACGTCGAGTCGCAGCAGGTCGGGTTCCTCGTGTTCTCCGTCGACGACTGGGCGGTGCAGATCGAGGATCTGCTCACCGAGCTGATCCCCCCCGCCCAGTACGTGCGGCTCAACCCTGGGGCGCTGCTGCGCACCACCACGAAGTCGCGCTACGAGGCGCACAAGCTCGGCCTGGACGCCGGATGGCTACTCCCCGACGAGGTGCGTGCCCTCGAAGACCGTGACCCGCTCCCCGGCGGCGTCGGTCAACAGCCGAACTGGCCGCCGAAGACCCCGACCGCCCGTGCTCCTGGAGGCGCCCAATGACCCGCCCCGCTGATGTCCTCCTCCGCCGCGACCTGGTCCGGCTGCCCGAGCCGGTCCTCGACCGCCTCGCTCGGGCCCATATCGACCCGGGTGTGGTGCAGCGCGGCCAACGCCTCGAAGCACGGCCGTGGGCCAGCATGGAGCTACGGGCCGCAAACGAGGGCTCGGACAGCGTCCGCCTCGTCGGCTACGCCACCACCTACGAGCAGGCCTACCCGGTGTACGGCGGCGCCGCCTCCGGTTGGGGGTGGGATGAGGTGATGACCGACGGCTCGTGGGCGAAGACCATCAGCGAGCGAGACGACATCAGGCTCCTCGTCAACCACGAGGGGGTGCCGCTGGCCCGGTACCGGCGCGACGAGGACGCCTCCACCATGCTGCTCGTCTCGGACGACGTGGGCGTGCTGGTCGACGCCGGCCTAGATCTGGCGTCGCCGCTCGTGCAGACGGTCCGGTCGGCGGTCCTGCGTCGTGACCTCGATCAGATGTCCTGCGCGTTCATGGTGCTCCGCCAGGAGTGGTCGCCGGACTACACGCAGCGGCGCATCCTTGAAGTCAAAGGCTTCGACGTGTCGGTCGTGACCTACCCGGCGAACGAGGCGACCATGGTCCTGGTTGACCGTGACGCCGCCCAGCAGGAGGTGGCGGCCGCTGCCGAGGCGATGAGCCTCCGCACCGCCCAGGCGTACGCCGCCGCTCTCCGCAGCCGCAATGTCGCGTAGCGCTGCTACAGTGGTACCCGCACCCGTATAGGTATCCCCACGCCGGGACGCCGCCGGGATCGGACGCCGGAGCCCACAGGGGCCACCACGCCGAGCCCACGGTCAGCCGCCCACCTGGGCCAGCTCCACAGGAGCAGACCGTGGACATCCTCGACGTTCTCCGTGAGCGTTTGACCACTCTCATCACCAGCCGCAGTGCGGCGCAGGCCGAGCTCGAAGCCGTGCTCGAACTGCCCGCCACCGAGGCACGCGACCTCAACGACGCGGAGGCCAACGCCTTCGCCGAGGCCCGCGGCCGGGTCGAGCAGATCGACGCCGACATCACCGCTACCCGCGGCCGGGTCGAGCAGATCGAGTCGACCCGTTCGACCGCCGCCGCCCATCAGGCCGCCGTGGACACCCGCACCGACCCGACTGAGCGGCCGACCGCCCCCGTGCGGGTCACCGCCGAACCGGCCGCTTATCAGCGTGGCGGCGCCTCGTTCTTCGCCGACCTCTACCAGCGGTCGCAGAACCCGGACGCAGCTGAGCGTCTCGCTCGCCACGCCCGCGAGTCCCGCGGCCTGGAGACGCGTGCGTCGTCGAGCAGCAGCTTCGCCGGCTTCGTGGTCCCCCAGTATCTGGTGGACCTGTACCAGCCCTACCTGCGCCAGGGCCGCAGCTTCGCCAACGTCGTGAACGGCAGCGTGCCCCTGCCCGAAAAGGGCATGACCCTCAACCTCACCCGCATCACGACCCCGACCACGACCGGCGTCCAGTCCTCGGAGAACTCAGCGCTCTCCAACCAGGACATCGACGACACCCTGTTGGCCGTCTCGGTGCGCACCATCGGCGGGTACGTGGACGTGTCTCGGCAGGCGGTGGACCGCGGCGAGCTGATCGACCAGATTGTCGTGCAGGATCTCGCTGCGTCGTACGCCTACTCGGTCGAGTCGCACATCATCAATCACGGCACCGACGGTGTGCTCAGCATCACCCCGCTGGGCGTCACCTATACCGACGCTAGCCCGACCGTGCCCGAGGCGTACCCGAAGGTCGCTGACGCTATCCAGCAGATCGCCTCGAAGCGGTTTATGGCCGCCGAGGTGATCGTGATGCACCCCCGCCGTTGGGCGTGGATGACAGCGGCGCTCGACAGCCAGAACCGTCCCCTCGTCGTCCCGAACGCTCACGGCCCGATGAACGCTGCGGGCGTGGCGAACGGCCCCACCGACGTCACCTTCGTGGGCAGCCTCCAGGGGCTGCCGGTGCTCACCAGCGCCGCCGTGCCAACCAACCTCGGCGGCGGCACGAACGAGGACCGAATCATCGTCGCCCGGGCGTCGGACATGCTCCTGATGGAGGAGCCGAACGCCCCGATGCGTGTTCGCGTCGACGAGCCCGGCGCCCACACGCTGAGCGTCCGTTTCGTCGGCTTCGGCTACGTGGCGTTCACCGCCAACCGGGCGAACGACGGCACGAACGCCGTCTCCGCTGCCGTGATCAGCGGCACCGGCCTGGTCACCCCGACCTTCTGAGTCCATTCGTGACGCCAACGGGCTGAGCGCTCCGGCTCTCGGCCCGTTGGCGTCGCCCCCCCCTTTGGCCCTCCGGGAGACCCGCATGTCCAACGAGATCGAAACCCTGCTGCGTGAGCGTGAGGGCTACGTCGCCCGGAACCTCCCTGCCCGCGTCGCCGCTGTCGATGCCGCCCTGCACGCCCTCGGCTACGCGCCGCCCGCCGTGGAGCCGCTGGTCGAGACCGCCGGCGCCGGTGAAGCGTCGCAGCGCTCCGGGAAGCGCACCCGCTCGTGAGCTACGTCGACCTGCACGACCTCCGCTACGCGATGGGCGTCGCCGACGTGGGCGAAGATGCCCCGTTCGTCGATGCGATCAACGCGGCGTGCTCGTGGGTCGACGGGTACTGCGGGCAGAGCTTCGAGCAGGTCACGGAGGCCCGCACGTTCACCCCGCAACGCTGCGACCGGCTGACCCTCGCCCACAGCCCGGTAGCGACGCTCACCGGGATCGAGGTGCGCCTCGACGACAACCTCGACGGGACGTTCGAGACGCTGCTCGCCGCCGCCGACTACGTGCTCCTGCCGCCCAGTGGCCGCACGGAAACAGGTGCGGCCGGCCCGTACCGGGAGATCCGGTTCATCGGCCGCACGCCGGTGGTCGACGAGCACGGCCGCCCGACGGTGCAGATCACCGCCACGTGGGGCTGGCCCGCCATCCCCGCCCCCGTAGCGTCCGCCGCCCGTTTGCAGGCGCAGCACGTCTTCGCCGCCCGCAACGCCCCCCTCGGCTACTCCACCGTCGGCGACCTCGGCGTGATCCGCGTCCGAGGAGCGTCGCCCGCCGTCGAGGCGCTCCTCGCCCCCTACCGGATCGGCTGGGGGATCGCCTGATGGCGGTCGATCTGAAGACGATCCGGGAGGCGCTCGCCGCCCGGCTGAACACCGTCGACGCGATCCGCTGCTACCCCTACCCGGTGCCGAACGCTGTGAGCAACGCCGCCGGCAAGGTCGCTGTCCTCATCGACGCCGCTGACGCCGACTATGTGATCTATGAGGAGACATTCACCGAGGCCGGCCTGGCGCAGGTGAACCTCGCCCTGTACATCGAGGTCACCGCTCAGACGCCGACCGCAGCGCAGGAACGGCTCGACGAGCTGCTGTCCTCCGGCACGGGGCAAGACGCTTCGATCCGCAACGCCGTCCGCACCGACCCGACCCTCGGCGGTGTGGTCGCCCTGACTCGTGTCCTCACCGCCGACCCCCCCGATTTCGGCGAGGCGGCCAACGGCGTCCACGCGGCGACCGCACGGGTCTCCGTCGAGATCCATTGCACCAGGAGCTGACCGATGGCCACCTACGCTCTCACCGACGCCGACATCTTCGTCGACGGGCTCGACTACGGCCCCTACGGGCGGAAGGCGTCGATCACCGTCGATGTCGCCGAGCGGGACATCACCACGTTCGCGTCGGCTGGCTGGACCGAAATCCGCGGCGTGCTCAAGAGCAGCGCCGTCGAGCTAGAAGGGTTCCAGGACTACAGCGCTACGGCCGCCGACGGCACGCTCGCCGGCCCCGACCCGACCCTCCTCCTCGCCGCCGGCTCCACCTACACCCTGACCGCTGTGCCGATGGGCGCCACCGTCGGTGCTGTCTCCTACTTCACGCAGGGGATGCTGCGCCAGCTCACGCCGCTGGAAGGCGACGTGAACGAGGTCGGCATGGCGAAGTACGCCTTCACCGGCCGCACCCCCGTCGTGCGGGGCCAGGTCGAGCGCACCGCGCCGATCACCGCGACCGGCAGCTCCGCCGGCGTGAACTTCACCACCCTGCCAGCGGGTCAACGGATGTGGGCAGCGGCGCATGTCCTGTCCGCATCGGGCACGACCCCGTCGCTCACGCTGAAGGTGCAATCCGGCAACGACGCTGGTTTCTCGTCGCCGATCGACCGCGTCACCTTCACGGCGATGACGGCCCGCGGCGGCCAGTTCGGCTCGTACGTGGGCCCGTCGACGCATCCGTACTGGCGGTTCAGCTGGACGGTGACCGGCACGTCCCCATCGTTCGTCGTCGTCCTCTCGTTCGGAATTCAGTGAGCCTGCGGGCTCTGACGTAAGGAGTATCCGTTGGCCACGTTCGCAATGACTGACTGCTATATCGCCATCGCCGGCAGCGACCGCTCGGCTCATATCAAGAAGGTGGCGATCGGTGTCGACGCCGCCGAGCTGGACGTCACCGACTTCGCTTCGGGCGGCTGGACCGACGTCCAGGGCGGCCTGAAGTCGGGGCAAATCCAGCTCACGTTCCAACAGGACATGGCCGCGTCGTCGATCGACAGCATCATGTGGCCCCTGCTCGGCACGGTCGCCACGTTCGAGATCCGGGCGACGAACGCCGCCGTCGGCACCTCCAATCCGAAGTACACCGGCAGCTTCTTCATTAAGACGTGGAAGCCGCTCGACGGCGACGTGGGCGCCCTCGCCACTGTGGACGTGACGTTCCCCACTTCGGGCGCGGTCACCCGGGCGACGGCGTAGTCCTCCGATGGAGCCGCCGGTGCAGGTGGAGATCACGGGCGCACGTGAGCTCCGAGCCCACCTGCGCCGCCTCGGCCGGTGGGCGGTCGTCGAGTACAAGGCGATCCACGTCGAGGCCGGGGAGCTGGTCGCCGGCGAGGCGCGGGGACTCGCCCCACGCCGCACCGGCGCCCTGTCCGCCTCGATCCGAGCCCGGAAGCTGCAAGCCGGCGCCCGTGTCTCGGCGGGCTCAGCGAAGCGCGTCCCGTACGCCGGGCCGGTGCATTTCGGGTGGCCGTCGAGGCCGAACCGTGAGCGGCGCTGGCGAGGCGGCCCGATCCGCCCGAACCCGTTCCTGTACGACGCCATCGACAGACGGAGAGCGGATGTGATCGCACTGTACGAGCGCCGCCTTAAGGATCTCCCGGTGTTCCGTGAATACGGGGTTCGCTGATGCCGCGCAAGGCGGGCATCCACGCCGACATCACCGGGTCCGCCAAGGGCCTGGGGAAGGCCGCCGACGACGCCGAGAAGGCAGCTGAACGCGTAGAGCGGCGTTGGGGCCGCGTCGGCGACACGATCGACCGGGCCACCGGCGGCCGCCTAGCGAAAGCCAGCGACGGGCTCTCCAAGGCGTTCAGCTCGACCGTGGGCGACGGCGCTGACGGCGCCCTGGCGAAGTTCTCGGAGTTCAGCCGGTCGGTCACCGATCGTCTCGGCCCGGCCGGAGCGACGGCGCAGACCGCCATCGACGGCATCACGGCGAAGCTCGGCCGAGTCCCGGCACCCGCCATGGCCGCAGCAGGGGCGCTCACCGCTTTCGCCGGTGCTTCAGCGGCGCTCGGCGTGCACGCCGTGAACCGGTTCACCGAGCTGGCGGCCTCGTCGCAGCAGCTCAGCCGTGCTCTCGGCATCACCACCGAAGAGGCTTCGAAGCTCGCCGGCGCAGCCTCGATGGTCGGCGCCGACACCGGCGACGTGACCGAGCTGATGAACCAGTTCGCTGATGTGGTCGCGAACCGGTCCGAGGACCTCACCCGGTGGGGGATCGAGATCACCCGCAGCGCCGACGGCACCGTCGACCTCCAGCGCACGCTGCTCAGCCTCGCCGACGCGTACGCCGCCACGAACGACGCGACGATCCGAGCGACGATCGGCAACGCCGCGTTCGGCGAGCAGTTCGTCCAGATCGCCCCACTGCTGGAGCGGGGCTCCGGCGGCATCCGCGAGCTGATGGACGACGTGGAGCGCCGGGGTGGGGTGCTCACCGACGAGGACGCCGCGAAGGCCCGCGAGTTCAAGACGGCGATGGGGGAGCTGCATCAAACCTCCGACGCCTACTTGCTGCAGGTCGCCCGCCCCCTCGTCGGGGAACTGGGGGAGTTCACCCGGAACGTTGTCGCAGCGAACGACGCCGTCCGTGACCTGACCGGCAACGCTGACCTGTTCGGGGCGTGGGGGTCGACTATCGCCGCCCCGTTCGCGGTGTTCAACGACGTGGCGTCGACCTTCAAGGGTGACGCTGCTGACATGTCGGACGAGCTGCGCGACCAGGCCATGGCCGCCCGGCACAACGCCGATCAGGTAGCGGGGGCCGCCAAGCAGACCGTCGACCTGCGAGCGGCTGCCGAAGCCGCTGCCGCCGCTGAGTCCGCCCTGGCCGCCCGTCTGCAGCTCGCCTCGCAGTCAGCGCAGGAGCAGCAGGCGAGGTTCGCCGCGCTGGCGTCGGCGACGACCGGATCGGCGACGAGCAGCCTGCAAGGCGCTCGCAACGCTGACCGGTTCGCCGGCGCCCTCGACAATCTACGCTCGTCGAGCACGAGCGCCGGCGGCGCCGTAGCATCCAACGCCCGCCAGGTCGAGTCCGCGTCCCGCAGCCTCGCCGACGCCCAGGATCGCCTCGCCGAAGCCCAGCAGGGCGTCAACGAGGCGATGGAAGAGCAGGCCCGCCAGATGGGCCGGGCGCAGCGCGACGCCTCCGAGCAGCTCGAAGACCTCGACCGGCGTCTCGCCGACTCGGCAGAGAATCGTGCACGTCAAGAACGCGACCTCGCCGAACAGCGTGAGGACATCACCCGAGCGGCGAACGGGCGTCTCGTCGACATCGAGGAGCGACTCCAGGAGACGCTCGCCCGTCGCGGCATCACGCGGCGGGAACGGACCGACGCCATCGCCGACGCGGCGAAAGAAACAGCCGAGATCGAGCAGCAGCTCGGCGCTGACCTGGTCGAGTTCGACACCGAAGCGGCGGAACGGCGCGGCGACGCAGCGAGAGGTCTCGCCGACGAGGAACGTGACGCTGCCCGCACCCGTCGAGATGTCGCCGAGCGTCTGGCCGAATCGCAGCGCTCCGCCGACGAGCGGATCGCCGGCTCTCACCGCAGCGTCGCGCAGGCGGCCCGCAGCGTCGCTGACGCTGAGCGGTCGCTGGCGGAGGCGCACGAGTCCGCCTCCGCCCGGTCGGCCGTGGCGTCGGAGACGGCGGCCCAGGCTGCCCGCCGGAAGCGGGCAGCGCTCGACGAGGCCACCGACGCAGCCCTCGACGACATCGAGGCGATGATCCAGCAAGGCGCCACAGCCCCCGAAATCGCCGCCAAGATCGCCGGGTACGAGACGCAGATCCGGAACGCTGCGACGGCGGCGGGCGTGGACCGGACCGCTATCGACAGGCGCACCGCCGCCCTCGATCGTATGAACGACGAGATGGAGCGCACGATCCTCCTGCAGCAGCCGATCCGCACCGCTCAGCTCATCCAGCAGGGCATCCGCCCGGACGCCGCATCGTGGCAGGCGCAGGCCGAGGCGCAGGCCGCGCTCGGCTACCAGTTCCCCATGGCGCTCGGCGGCCCTGTCGCCGCCGGCGGCGTGTACCGGGTCGGTGAGCGGGGCGCTGAGACCGTTGTCATGGGCGGCGACGGCACGGTAATCCCCAACGGCGCCGGGACGGCCAGCTCGGTCGTGAACGTCACGATCAACATGCCGAAGGGCGCCGACGGCGAGGACGTCGTCGCAGCGATCCGCCGCTACGAGAAGCGCAACGGGCGGGGGTGGCGCACGTGAGCATCGTCGGCTGGTCCAACCCTCAGGGCGCCGAGATCGAACTCAAGCTGGAGTTCGCTCCGGCGATCTCGGCCTCGGCGGGCGCCATCTGGGAGTCGGCGATCTGGGACACCGACAAGTACGGCGCCGGCGAAACGTGGGTTGACATCACCGAAGACGCCCGCTCGATTCGCACCTTCCGCGGCCGGCAACGCGAATCGCAGCGCTTCGAGGCGGGGCGAGCCACGATCGTGCTCGACAACCGCGACGGCAACTACTCGCCGGAGAACCTGGCCGGACCGTACGCCGACGGGTTGAACACCGGCATCAGACCGTGGCGCCCGATCCGCCTCCGGGCCTACCTGCCCGACACCTTCACCTGGTACTCGATCTGGTACGGATACGCGATCTCGTTCGCCGAGGAATACGACCTGTCCTCGACCGATTGCACGACGACCATCGAGTGCGTCGACGAGCTTGGCCGCATCGCCGGGTTCGACGTGCCGGAGATCGACCCGCCTCTGCCAGGGGACAGCGCCCCGTGGGCCCGAATCCAGCTCCTCCTGGAAGAGGCCGGCATCACCGCCGCCCGGGACTTCTCGTTCGACACCAGCATCACCGTCCAAGAGACCGCCGGCAACGTCAACTGCTTGGAGGAGGTCCAGTCGGTGTGCGAGTCGACCGGCGGAGCGTTCTACGCCGACGGCGCCGGCACGCTCGTGCACGAGTCCATCTACCACCGCCTCACCGACTACTGGTCGACGACGGCAACAGTCACGATTGATGACCTGTTTCAACCCTGCTATGACGCTATTACGCTCTCCTACGACGGCGACCTGGTCGTCAACGGCGCCGTGTACACATGCGCCGGCGGCACGCCCCAGACGTTCTCCGACGCCGAGTCGCAGGTGCTGTACGGCCGCCGGCAGGTCACCGCCTCCGGCCTCCAATGCAACGACGACGCCCAAGCCGCCGCTCTCGCCGCTTGGACCGTACTGAAGGGCCGCAACGCCGAGCTGCGCTTCGAGTCGATGCGGCTCAACCTGCGGGCGTCGTCCGGCGGGGGGATCTGGTACGGCCAGTGGCTCGGCGTCGCGCTCGACATCTCCCGCCGGGTCGAACTGATCCGGCGGGCGCCCGGCGGCTACACGATCAGCCGTCAGGTGTTCATCGAGGGCATCGAGCACGACATCGCGCAGGACGCGTGGACGACCACATTCGCGCTCGGGTCCGCCACAGCGTACGACGAGCTCGCCGATCCACGCTGGGACAGCGGCGAATGGGATGGTGCGAAGTGGCTGTATTGATCGACCCGGCGGTTCTCGCTCGGCCGAACCTGTCCGACGTGGTCGTCGTGGTCCACGAGATCGACGTCGAGACGCACCCGTCGTGCCCGCCCGGCTGGCGCTGGTGCGTGCAGCTCGGCGGCGCCCCGTACGACGACGCCCGCCGCTGGCTGAACGCCGGCTGGGAGCCGTCCGAGCGTCTCGCCCGCCTCGCCGGCGAACAGGTCGCCACCGCTATCGACAGGGCATTCGCCCTCCTCGGCGTCCGTCCCCCCGCCCCTCTCACCGTGGTCCGCCTCGACGCTGACCCGTGCCCCCCGGAGTAGCCCCCCATGCCTCACACCACGCTCGTCGCCGGCACCGTGATCACCGCCTCATGGGCCAATACCAACGTCCGAGATCAGGTCGTCGCCCAGCACGCCTCGGTCGCGTCGCGCGACGCCGCCGTCACCAGCCCCCTCGAAGGCATGCTGCACTACACCTCAGCTGAGGATGCCTTCTGGGCGTACACCGGTTCGGCGTGGGTGCAGATCGGTCCGATCACCGGAGCGTGGACGGCCTACACGCCGACCATCACGCAGTCGGGCAGCGTGGCGAAGACGGTCACGTACGCCCGGTGGATGCGGATAGGCCGGACGGTGATCTGCGCCGGTTCGGTCGCGATCACCGGGACGGGCACGGCGTCGAACACCGTGACCGTGAGCCTGCCCGTCACCGCTGCGAGCGGCGCGAACATCGGCTGCGGTGTGGCGCACATCTACGACGTCAGCGCCGCGGTGAACTACTCGGACATCGCCATTCTGGACGCCACCACGACCTTCGCCATCATGGCGGGGGGCACCGGCGGGCGCCTCGGTAACGCGACCTTCACCGCAGGGCTCGCCTCGGGTGACGCTCTGGGCTGGACGGTCACGTATGAGGCTGCGAGCTAGGCCCAGTGATCACCTCTCGCTGCGGGCCGCCGAGCCCCCTGCTCCCGTAGGAGCCCGCAATGGACATTCGTGACACCGCTATCCGCACTGCTTGGACCGCTCTGCAGGCTTTCCTCGGCGTGATCCTGCCGACCGCCACCGGCGTGCTCGACGTCAGCGAACCGGCGCTGAAGGCCGGCGTGGTTTCCGCTGTCGCCGCGGCGATCGTGGTCGTCAAGCAGTTCGTCGCCGCGCAGCTCGCTGGAGCGCCAGAAGCCTAGCCCCTAGACGCTCCGCCCGAGATCGCCCCCGTCACGCCAGCCCACTCCCGGGGGCTGGCGTG
>JBJXGF010000004.1:0-6698 GCA_046153015.1 Acidimicrobiales bacterium
GGCTGGTGAACTGCCGCCACTTCGGGTGGGTCAGCAGCATGACGTTGATCGCCTCGCTCCACACCATGCAGGCCGCCGTCTCGTCGCTGAAGGTCGGATTGTTGTGGAAGCCGATCGCCTCATAGAACGCCATGGCGCGGCCGAGGTCGGCGACCGGCAGGTTCACGAAGATCATCCTAGTCAACTCGCCCTCCATCATCGGGTGGTTCGTGTACCATCCGCCCGAACCCTAGCATGAGGAGACCCCATGCCCGACGCTTACCCGCGCGACCTGGTGGGTTACGGCCCGAACCCGCCGCACGCCGACTGGCCGGGCGGCGCTCGCATCGCCGTCAACTTCGTGATCAACTACGAGGAGGGCTCCGAGTACTCGGTGCCCGACGGCGACGGGTTCTCGGAGACGACCCTGACCGAGATCTCCACGTCGACCGTGTCGCACGGCGACCGCGACCTGGCGGCGGAGACCCTGTTCGAGTACGGCAGCCGGGTGGGCTTCTGGCGGCTGCTGCGGGTGTTCGCCGAGCGCGGCGTCAAGCCCACCATCTACGCCTGCGCCCTGGCGTTGGAGCGCAACCCGGAGGCGGCCAGGGCGATCGTCGAGGGCGGCTTCGACCTCTGCTGCCACGGCTGGCGCTGGATCGAGCACTACCGACTGAGCGAGGCGGAGGAGCGCGAGCACATCCGCCTGGCGATCGCCTCGCTCACCCGCACGCTCGGCGCCCGGCCGCTGGGCTGGTACTGCCGCACCGGGCCCAGCGTCAACACCCGCCGGCTGCTGGTCGAGGAGGGCGGCTTCCTCTACGACAGCGACTCCTACGCCGACGAGCTGCCCTACTGGGTGCGGGTCGGCGGCCGGCCGCACCTGGTGGTGCCCTACAGCCTCACCACCAACGACGGCCTCTACAGCCGTGGCGGCATCGGCACCGGCGAGCAGTGGCTGTCGTTCCTCAAGGATTCGTTCGACATGCTCTACGCCGAGGGGGCGACGACGCCGCGGATGATGTCGATCGGCCTGCACACCCGGCTGGTCGGGCACCCGGGCCGGGCGATCGCGCTGGCCCGCTTCATCGACCACGTACAGCGCCACGACAAGGCATGGATCGCGCCCCGCCTCGCCATCGCCCGGCACTGGCGCGAGCGGCACCCGCCGCCGGCGTGATCAGGCGCCGGCCTGGACCGTGTCCGGCGTCAGGTCGGCGATAGCAGGCCGGCCGATCTGGCGCTGGGTCACCAGCATCTCCTCCTTGAGGATGGCGAGCGCCCGGGCCACTCCCGCCTCGCCCCCGGCCGCGAGGCCATAGAGCGTGGCTCGGCCGACGAAGACGAAGCGGGCGCCCAGCGCCAGCGCCGTCACCACGTCGGCGCCGCGGCGGATGCCGCCGTCGAGCATCACCGTCAGGCCCGGCGCGGCGGCGATCACGTCGCCGAGCACCTCGAGCGATCCCGGCAGCCGGTCGCCCTGGCGGCCGCCGTGGTTGGAGACGATCAGCCCGTCCACCCCCATCGCCGCCGCCTTCTTCGCGTCCGCCGCCGCCATGGTGCCCTTGAGGATCAGGGTCCGTGGCCACAGGGCGCGGAACTCCTCGAGCTCGCGCCAGGTCAGCACCGGGTGGAACTGCTCGGTGGCGAACCGGGCCACGGCCATGGCGTCCGAACCTGTCGGCGCGTAAGGCGCCCAGTTGCCCATGCGTGGCAGGCCCCCGGCCGCCAGGTAAGCCAGCGACCAGCCCGGGTGGAACGCGCCGTCGATGGCGATGCCGAGGTTGCGCGGCGGCGGCATGTCGAAGCCGTTGCGCCGGTCGCGCTCGCGCTTGGGCTCCGACGGCACGTCCACCGTGACGACGAGGGCACTCACACCCGCGGCGGCGGCCCTGGCGATCATGTCGCGGCTGATGCCGAGGTCGCGGGCGGCGTAGAGCTGGTACCAGGCGTGCTCCGGCGCCGCCGCGGCCACGGCCTCCACCGTGGCCGTCGCCGCCCCCGACATGATGAACGGTACCCCCGCCATCGCCGCCGCCCGCGCGAGCATCACGTCGCCGCCGGGCCGGAAGATGCCGGGATAGCCCGTCGGCGCGATGCCGAACGGGCAGGCGTAGCGCCGTCCGAACAGCTCGGTCGCCGTATCCGCCCCGGAGATGTCGACCAGGTAGCGCGGCACCAGGCGGTAGCGCCGGAACTGCGCCACGTTCCGCGCCACCGCAAGCTCGTCCTCGGAGCCGCCCTCGAGCCAGTCCGCCACGATCCACGGCAGCCGCCGCAGCGCCTTGGCCTGCAGATCGGCGATGTTGATGGCCGCTTCGACGCGCAATGGCCGTCCCCCTCCCGCGAAAGCCCCGCTGGATAGCACGCCCGGCCGCCCCGGTCACGGCCGCCGGCGGAACACCTCGCGCGCCACGTCGAGCACGAACATCGCGTTGGTCGCGGCGTAGCGGGGCCCGAGCCGCCGGGGCTCCTGGCCCAGCCGGTAGAGCCATTCGAGCCCGAGCCGCTGCATCACTTTGGGTGCCCTTCGGCGGAGCCCGGCGTGCATGGCGAACGCCGCGCCGACGCCCACGGCCACGGCGCCCAGCCCATCCGCGTTGGCCGCCATCCACAGCTCCTGCTTCGGGCAGCCGAGGCCGACGAACACGAGCTTCGCGCCCGAGCGTGCGACGCGCCCGACCAGCGCCGCGTCCCGCCCGGGCCTGGATGCCACGTCCGGCGCCTCGGCCCCGGCGATCGCCAGCCCCGCATGGCGCGCGCGCAGCGCCGCCGCGAGGCGTGCCAACAGGTCCGCCGTGCCGCCGATGAAGTAAACCGGCAACCCCGCCATGGCCGCCCGGCGGCAGAGCTCGTCCATCAGGTCCGGCCCCGCCACCCGGCTGGCCGCCCGCACACCCTGGGAGCGCAGGTGCCAGACCAGCGGCATGCCGTCGCAGGCCACCGCCATCGCCCCCTCCATGGCGCGCAGCAGCAAGGGATCGCGCCGGGCCGTCGTCACCATGTGGACGTTGGCGGCACACACGTAGCCGCCCCGCCCCGCCGCGGCCGCGGCCACGATCGCCCCGGCGATGCCGCCGAGATCGGCGACGGTCACGGGCGCCCCCAGCACCCGGGCCGGCGTCACGGCGCCCCCACCGACCGGTAGATCGCCACCATCCGCGCATAGGCCGCGTCCGGCGTGTGCTCGGCCTCGTAGATCGCCCGCGCCCGCCGCCCCATGCCGGCGAGCACCGCGCCATTCGCCACCGCCCAGACCATCGCGTCGGCCAGGGCGTCGGCGGAGCCCGGCGTCACGTGCCGCCCCGTGACCCCGTCCTCCACCAGTTCGGCCAGCGAACCCAGCCCCGACGCCAATACCGGCAGCCCGGCGGCGAACGCCTCCACCAGCACCATGGGGAACGCCTCGTACCACAACGACGGCACCACCAGGGCGGCGGCCCGCGCCATCTCTGCCGCCACCGCGCCCGCCGCCAGGGGCCCGAGGAAGGTGACCCCCGCCGCGGCCCGCACCAGCGGGGCAAGCGGCCCGTCGCCCGCCACGCGCAGCGCCACCCCGGCCCGGGCCGCCGCCGCCAGCAGCACCCGGATGCCCTTCTCCTCGCCGAGCCGCCCGACGTAGAGCAGCCCGTGGCGCTCCGCCCCGTCGTCCGGAGGCCCCCGGTCGGCGGCGAAGTTGCCGCTGACGGCGATGAGCTCGGCCGGCAGCCCGCCGGCCACCAGGCGCCCCTTGGCGAACCGGCTGAGCGCCACGAACCGGTCCACCTTGCTCGACCACGTCCCGGCCCGGCGATGGTGCTCCACCAGCCGGGCGACGGCGAGCGAGCCCAGGCGCGAGCCGCGATAGCAGCCGTAGCGCACCGCCTGGTAGGCCGAGCCGGTGACGCACAGCTCGCACGGCCGGCCGTCGCGCAGCAGCGTCGCCGCCGGGCAGATCAGCCGGTAGTTGTGCAGGGTCTGCACCACAGGCACGCGCGCGTCGCGGCAGGCGTCGTAGATCGCCGGCGAGAGCAGGGGAAACAGGTTGTGGGCGTGCACCACGTCCGGCCGGCAGGCCGCGATCATCGCCGCCAGCCGGTCCCGCGGCGCCGTCGCGTACGTCGCCCGCGCCGCCACCAGCGCCCGGGCGAACGGTCCGCCGATGGCGTCGTTCGCCTCGATGAAGGTCGCCACGTCGTGGCCGCGCTCGCGCAGCAGCGCCACGTCGCGGGCGACCACCGCGTCCTCGCCGCCGGCCTGGCGGTAGGCGTTATGGACGACGAGGATCCGCACGGCGGGGCATGGCGAAGTTGGCGGCCCGTGGCGGCGGTCGCACCCGCTCGGCCCGGCGCATCATGGCGAAATAGGTCGTGGCGGCGAGGAACGTGCCGACCATCGGGTCGAGCCAGCCGCCCAAGCCGATCGACATCACCGTGCGGGCGAGCCACGGCACCACCAGGATCGCCAGGTCCAGCTCCCGGTCGGCGAGCAACGCCCGCGCCGCCTGCCACAGACCCCACAGCACCGCCGGCAGCCAGACGGCGAAGCCCAGCACGCCCAGCCCCAACAGCACCTCGAGCGGTCCGTTGTGTACCGAGGAGATGGTGTCGCCGAAGCCCTCGAGGCCGACGGTCGCGAACGCCTCGCGGCCGCCGACCCCGAACCCGTAGCCGACCCACGGCGAGGCGGCGACGCCGTCGAGCGCCAGGTCCCAAAGCGCGGTCCGGCCCGACAGGGTCTCCACCTGGTTCACGTTCTGGCCGCGCACCACGAAGGTGGCGAGCTCGGTCAGCATCATCACGCCGACCGCGGCGACGGCGGGGAAGACGATCAGGGTGGCCAGCGATGGCCGGCGGCGGAGCATCAGGATGCTCACGCCCACCGCCAGGATGGCGATCCCCGTGCGCCCCTGGGCAAGAAACGGGAACGCCGCGAAGCCGAGGGCGACCACCGCGTGGAACCCGCGCCGGCCATCGCCCGGCCGCAACGACAAGAAGCGCGCGAGCGCCACCACCGCGAGGGTCGCACCCAGCACCGCGACCGCGTTCGACGACATGTAGGGCGCCGCCAATTGGTAGCGGAACACCCCGCGCGACGGCTCCGAGAAGATCTGCGGCGCCACGGCATAGCCCACCAGCGCCACCGCCAGCAGCACGCCGTTGAACAGCAGCGTCCAGTCCACCAGCCGCAGCAGCAGCCGGGGCGCGTCCGCCAGCCGCGCCGTCTGCCACACCACCAGCACGGCCACCAGCAGCTCGGCAGCCTTGCCGGCTGTAGCGACCGGGCTGGCACTCCACAGCACCGAGGCCAGGGCGATGACGCCGTAGATCAGGAACAGGGTCAGCGGCTCGGCCCGCGGCCGGCGCAGGCTGCCGGCGGTGCTGGCGACCAGCAGGAACGCCACGGCGACGAAGCCGATCCGCTGCAGGTGCGTGGTGTCGATCGCGCCGCTCAGGCTCTCGTTGGCCGTGCGGTGGGCGAACGAGATCGTCGCCGCCCACAGCGCCAGCCAGGCGACCTCCAGCCGATTGGTCGCGCTCGCGAAGCGCAGGAACCCGTTCATCGCCCCGGCCCATCGTCGACGGCGACGTCAGCATAGAGTCGCCGCGCCAGGTTGGCGAACGTGAACGCCCGTGCCCGCGCCGCCGCCCCCAGCCCCAGCCGGTGCCGCAGGTCGGCGGACCCGGCGAGCGTCGCCAGGGCGGTGGCCAGCCCGTCGATCACCGCGGCCTCGTCGCAACCCGCCGTGGCGACGACGATGCCGGAACCGGAGTCGACGATCCGCGCCGGCCCGCCCAAGTCCAGGCAGACCACCGGCACCCCCGCCGCCATGGCCTCCAGCACGACCATCCCGCCGGAATCCCGCAGACCGGTGAACAGAAGCACGTCGTGCTCCGCGTACCACGCCCTGAGCGCCGCCCGCGGCATCTCGGTAACCCACGTCACCCGCCCCGCGATCCCCAGCGCCGCCGCCCGCGCCTGGAGCTTTCCCTTCGCCGGCCCCTCGCCCACGATGGTCAGCCTCGCCGCCGTCCGGTCCCACCCCTCCCCTTTCCCCTTCCGCAAGGGGAGGGGACTTCCTTTTCTGCCCCCCTCCCCTGGGGGGAGGGGGTAGGGGGAGGGGTCCGATCGACCGGGCACACCCCCCACCAGCGCCGCGAACGCCGCCAGCCCGAGGTGCGTCCCCTTGATCGGGGCGAGCCGCCCGGCCATCAGCACACGAAAAACTCCATCGTCCGCCCGCGCCGTGGCCGCCTCGGGCAAAGGTTCCTCCAACCCGATCGCCAGCTCGATCTCGGCGCCGCCACGCCGGCTTTCGGGCAGCAACGCGCGCGTCGCCTCGGAGGTGACGATGATCCGCTCGGCCTGGGCGAAGGCGAGGGCGCGCAGCGGCCCATGGCGTGCCAGCCCGTTGGCCAGGTCGCGCGCCACCTCGACGGCCCATGCCCGTAGTCCTAGTCCGGGGCGCAGCGTCCGTGGGACCGAATCGCCCCCGGCCAGGGGCCCGAACCAGAACCGGGTGCCGAGCAGCCCCATGAAGCTCGGCTGATGGATGCTGACGAACGTCACGTGATGCACCAGGTCGAACGGCCGCGCCCGATGCAGCCGCCGCGCGGTGCGGTAAGCGCCCCACTGCCACAGCAGGTAGTAGAGGTGCACGCCCCGCTGACCCCGCTTCCACCAGCCGAGCCACCGGGGCAGGTCGTAGGTGACCAGCGTCGGCCGGCGATCGGCGGCGA